>NZ_CP058348.1:1218857-1523572 GCF_013752535.1 Bdellovibrio sp. KM01 | reverse complement strand
CTTTCAAAGCCTGGATTAACGAGGTCAGCAAGCATCATGAGGACCCAACATATCAACCAAAATTCTTAGAGGCGCAACTGCGCAAGATGCTTCCTGGTTTCGATACTCTGGCAAATCGTATTCGTAAAGCTTTGAACGACAGTCGCTATGACCGACGTGGTATTGCCGACGAATTCGCCCGCGAATTCGTCGACCACTATACCCATGCTTTGGATTCACCTTTAAAAGATCATATTTCCCTGTCCACATCGACGGACCTTTACTTCGCTTATATCGGAGCTGGGACAGCCCCTAACATTCCGTTCTTAGCAGATGGATTGGGTGGAGGAATTTACTTTGTGAAAGTGAACAAAAAGACTGTGTCCCCGACGCTTTCTACGCCATTTTCTTCTGAGTTTGAGATCCTGTCTCAGCAGAACATTTCACCGTTTAAGATTTTAGGCAAAGTGGGCCTTGATCACTTCAAGACACCGGACGAAAACAAGTTCAACAGAGTGAATGAAATGGTCGACGAAGCATTCTATTTATTCCCAAAATAAATGGATAGGGAACTGACAGCGGCGTCTTAATTTGAGAATGCCGCTGCAGATCCTTAGAAATACCAGCAACTGCATCTGCATCACGATATATTTAAAGAAACGCAAGGCAAGGAATGAAAAATGGGAATCTTAAAACATCGTCGCAAATTGATCGTCAACCGCGAGGTTCAATACGACGCTCTGATGTTTGTAGGTCTTTTTGTGACCGGGATTTTCCTGGCCCAAGTGATTGCGGGCTGGGTTTTGGTAAGCAAACTTGAAGAAAAAGCCTTGGCCGGTGAATATGGCTCAATGTCGATTGCTGAATTTATCGCTCGCCACAAAGTTATGTTTTTAATGAACGAATTCATCGTGGTGGCGGTCTGTTTAGTTGCCGGGTTCTACCTGACAAACCGTGTGACTTCGAAAATCGTGGGTCCTCTATTTAATATCCGTCGCATTATCAATAAAGCGACTCGCCACGAGGAATCTGCTGAAGTTGTGGAAATTAAACTTCGCGAAGGCGACTATTTCCAGGATCTAGCTAAAGATCTTAACGTCGCCTTACAAAAAAAATCCAAGTAATTCTAATTCAAATTTTCAGACAGATTTTTAAACTCCGGTATTTTTTCAAGTGCCGGAATTTTCCACGTGCCATCAATGACCGATTGATTTGGCCAATACATTCGCATCACCAAATTGAAATCCTCCCCGGCCGGGGCTGGCAGCCAGTTGGACTCCAGGTTTTTTCCGGGAGAAACCGCCTGCACGTATATATCAAGGGACCCATCGGGATTCATTTTCAAGTGCTGACTGCTTCCCAACGAATACCTTTCGAGCGGATTTGGCACAAAGAATTTTCTGGAGTTGTACAGCGACACCGACCAAAAACCATAAACTGGTGGCGTTTGGTTTTTCGGAAACTTCAAAAGATACTTAAAGCCCCCATTTAAGCGTTCCCCCCTGCCGTCAACCACAGCTCTGGCGAAAGACATGTCTTGCGGGGCTGCGGTCTCAAATCCCATTTTTTTCATCAAGGCCCGGACTTTATAATTTGTGCCGTATTTGCCAGACAGAATGGGAGTGCCCCAACCGTTCACCATTTTCAAGTTCGGCGTGCCTCGCTGAAACTCTGCAAACTGATCTTGCCCCGCAAAGTATCCTGAATTGATGCCCTCTTTTACATGCTCTGGAAGAGCATCATAGTTAAATTCTTTATCCGGAAAAATTCCCAGCGCCGCCAAACGGGTAACCATCGCCCCGTCAGTTTGTGCCGGGGGATTCTTTTTTAGTTCTTTAGCAAAGACTTCAAAGAAAACTCGCGCATCCATGCCTTCCACCTGATCAAAGATCGGCGTGCGATTGTCGACATCGATATTAAAAACAACAGACATTGGCTTAGCGGCTTTGCTACCGAACTCTGAAAGAGTATTCACCGCAATTTTATCCTGATATCGATAAAGACGGTCATAGTCTGCAGTATCTTTCAATTGCGCTCGCCCCACCATCCACACTGAATTTGTTGGCGCGACAATTCTTTGCATATTCGTTGGAACCGCTCCCTTCCAATCAGGCCCAGTCAGGACAAAGTCTTTTTTCTGATTTCCCGAGGTTCGACTTCCGGGAGTTGCAAACACTTCGCCCCAGGCACTGACCAGGGAAAACATCACAAATCTTTTCCCGGCATCCGGCAAACTTATGACGACGGGCTCTTTAGAGACATCAATCCACGAGAGACTGCTTAAAATATCAGTTTCAGCAAAAGGCCGAGTCGTATCAGGTGTGGGCAAAGTTCGTTGGTTGGCGATTTGATTTAAAGGGGCTTTCTCGCGTCCCGCACGGGGAACGGCGGTCATTACCTCGCGCGCCGTTGCCATGACGACCATCGGATAAGCATAGATATAGGCATCTGCCGCAATCTGCTTGATCCCATCACCATTCGTCGGAGGGACCCGGGCATTGTTCGCTTGGGAATTTGCACAGCTTAACAGTAAACAGGATAAAAGCGTTATTACCAGTTGATTCAAGCGCATGAATCCCTCCAGCTTTTTCATTTATTTAGGTTCTATTTAGCAGCGACTCAAGACAATAAGCCTTTTGACAAAGACAAGACCTCCGTCATAATTTATCAGCCATGAAAGCCACACTGGACGCTGAAGCACAAAAAGCCCTGACGGAAACTCAGACCCAATTCAAACAAGATTTCACCACAAATCGTGGTTTCTTCACTGAAGCGGACGAAACTGCTCTGCGTGCGATGGCATTGGAAAAATTGGATCAGGAATTGGCAAAAACCGGCACTGCGGAAATCAACAGCACAGAGTTACGTCGCGCCTGGAATACTGTGGTGACAGATTTCCATCACAACAATTATTGGAACTTTGAACCCACTTTTGAAAAACGCCCCAAGGTATTAACTCAGGAACAAAAAACTTTTCGCGAAATGTTTCCTTATGTTTGGGCTGTGATTCAATCGGGAATTATTTTAAAAACCGCCGTTTATTATTTCGGTATTCGCTCCTCCAGCGATCCTTCAACTGAAAATCACATTTTCCTTTATCTGGCACTGGCAACATCCGCAGGCACATTGATTTATTTTGCCTGGAAGAATAGTCGCAACCAGTAAAACCGATTGTTCTTTGCCAAGATCCTGTCACTCCGCCGAATAACACACTCGACTTTGACAAGGACCAACGGACTTTGCCATGCTAATGCCATGAAAAACTCACTTTTAATTCTTCTTATTAGTTCAATCATCGCAGGCTGCGCCAGCACCACTGACGAAGGCGCCGTGGGAGTAAAACGCAAACAGCTGATGATGGTCAGTTCCGCAGAAATCAATCAAGCCGCCGCCTTAAGTTTTCAACAAACCAAAGACGAAGCCAAAAAGAAAGGCGCCCTGGACGTCAATCCGGCTCAACTAAAACGAGTGCAAACCATCGCCAACAAACTCATCCCTCAAACTGGCATCTTCCGCAAAGACGCTCCATCATGGCAATGGGAAGTCCACGTGATCACCAGCCCTGACATCAACGCCTACTGCATGCCCGGCGGAAAAATCGTCTTCTACACCGGCATCATCGAAAAACTAAACATGACCGACGGAGAAATCGCCGCCGTCATGGGCCACGAAATAGCCCACGCCCTCCGTGAACACGGCAGAGAAAGAGTCTCTGAGGAAATGGTAAAACAAAATCTTCTCAACATCCTGGTCGCCACCGACACACTTAGCTCCAGCTACGCCGGAGCCGCGAGCACACTCGGTGACCTGATGGTCTCCCTACCCCACGGCCGAGGCCAAGAATCCGAAGCCGACACCATCGGCGTAGAGTTAATGGCAAGAGCTGGCTACGATCCAAAAGAAGCCATGTCCTTATGGAGAAAAATGGGAGCCGGCGGCGGCAACAAACCACCAGAATTTCTCTCTACCCACCCCGCCGACTCAACCCGCTTGAATCACATCTCTTCGCTACTTCCCAAAGTAACCCCACTCTACGAAGCAGCAAAAAAATAAAACGCACCAACAAAAAACCAGATCCAAAAGATCTGGTTTTTTTAATTTCTACTAAAGCAACACTTCGGCCCGTCCAAGCGCAGCTGCCTTGGGCACAGCGGGCGCATGCTTGCTACGCAGCGACCTCCGTGGGCGCCACGATGGCGCGCACTCGCCGAAGGCGAGCCACGGTTGAGCCCGGATGGCGTGTCGCGGAGAAGTAAGCGTGAGACCGATGGGACCAAGGCAGATGCGCTTGGACGGGACGTCGCCGTTACTCCAAGAAGAAATAAAAAAAGCATCTCTTTGGGAGATGCTTTTCGAAGGTTTTAGCCTTTTAGATTTTTGATTCGCAAGTAGTGATCCATTGCGATCGACAGGATTGCATAGTCGTCCAGCAAACCGACCCCAGGAACGGAGTCTGGGATGAAGTCGAATGGGAAGACCAAATAGAACAAAGCTCCAACTGCTACGTATTTGGAAGTCTTTTGCAATTCGCCGTCTTTGAGGACGTTCCAAAGTGCTGTGACTTTTTCGCGGATGCTGGGGCTTTTCTTTTCAAGGTCTTGAAGGGTTTGTTCGTTTCTTTGAACGTATGACAAACTGTCATCACGTTGGCCAAGGCGCAAACAAAGGTCCATCAATCCGTCTTCATCGTTGCCGGTATTTTCGAATTGAGCGGCTTGCAAGTCCATCATCATGAAAGAGTTATTAGCGAACAAGACTTGTGTGAACTCGTAAGCTTCTTTCACGCATTCGTGGTCTTTATCGATCGCACCGTCTTTAACCATTGCCAGAATACCTTGATAGATATTCGTGTCGTATTGGGAAGGAACGCGGGCTGTGCCGCCTTTCTTTAACCAACGACGAAGTGTCATGTTAGACACTTGAAAATAGACGGCCAATTTTTCAGGACTCAAACCGGTATCTTTAGAGATTTTGCTAATTTGGCTGATTTTCATAGTGTCATCCTACCATATTGTTGAAGCCAATTAAAGATATCCTTCCATCCTTTATCAGCCATTTTGGGGTTAAAAGAAGCTCTCTCGTCGCATAAAAAGCCATGTTGCGCCTCAGGATACACCGTTATTTGGGCCTGAACATGAGCTTGTTTAAGCTGAGCTCGAATCTGATCGATTTGCGCCGGAGGAATACTCTGATCCTCAGCCCCGAACCCCAAAAACACAGGGCATTTAATTGAGCTGAGATCGTGCAAAAAAGGCGTGAAAGCGAAGCCAGGACGCTCTTGTGTCATGCCGCCTCCATAAAATGAAATGGCCGCCGCAAGGTCAATATGACAAGCCGCCAAAAGAGCAGCAAATCCACCCATACAAAAACCAATTGTTCCGACCTTAGAGGCATCAACAAATGGTAAACTTTGAGCGAGGTTAAAAGTTTGAGTCATATCATCGATCATGCGGGCGTTCGTAAGCTCCCCCAGAATAGGGCGCGCTGCTTGAAAGTTGGAGTACTCGACGACAACACCGTCACCAGCGCGATGAAATAGCTCTGGAGCCAAAACGACGTAACCATGATCCGCAAGTTTTTTGCAGACATTCAAAATATGATGATTCACTCCAAAGGCTTCCTGCAAAACGATCAGTGCAGGCTTCCTGGCATCGACTTTGTCAGGATTGGTGATATGAACCGTCATCGTACCATCGGTGGTAGAGACGCTTCTTTTCTCGTAAGCCATTTGAACTCCTTACATGAAACATTAGATCTAAAACTATCCGGCCGCAGTCAACAGATAGCAGATGCAGCTCATTGTTGCGCTCAGAAATATGTGATGGCAATCCCAAGATTCCTTGCTATATCAAGCACCTATTAAGGAGAGTTTATGAAATTGCTTATGTCAGTTATCACACTGATTGTATCCATTACTTTAACTTCTGCTGCCTCGGCGCAGACTTACGGAGCCCCTGCTTCACCAAAAGCTGGCGACCTAAGCACAATCGTTTGCTCACAAACTGTGGAGTCTTTGTGCGCACAGTTGCTTTATAAAACGGACGTAACCGCTTCAACTGAAGGGCAATTTCAGGTTTTGATTCAAGGTTTTGACGGAGCTCCCCTGCAAAACTTTAAAGTCGATCTTTGGATGAACATGGGACACCACGGCCATGGATCTTCGCCGGTGGACATCGTTGAAAACGCGAACGGCGTTTACTTGGTAACAAACGCCTGGTTTGTTATGCCGGGCCAATGGAATGTTCGTATTGATTTCAATTTGAACGGCCAAGCTCAACACCTTGAAATCCCAGTGTGGGTTTCTAAGTAGCCTCTAAAAGCTTAGGTGCTAAAAAGAAAAAGCCAGGATCCCTCCTGGCTTTTTTTATTTCTTATAATCTTTTAGATATTAATGATTTACATCCAACATCTTACGCACTTCTTCAACGTGCTCTGTCTCCAAACGGATTTGACCACGAACCAACTCCTCAAGAGCAACGTCGTCACCCACGTGCTTTAAAAGCTCTTTGTACTTCGCCAAAGCTTTCAATTCGAAATCCAGGCTCTCAGCCAAGATATCCAAAACTTTGTGCGTGTTCGTCTCTGGAACCGGGGAAACTTTCAACGAAGGATGACCGCCAAATGCCGTGATCTTTTCACCAATCATGGAAGCATGGGCATAACCCTCGTTCGCTTGATCGTGGAACCATTTAACGATGGGGATACGATTGGGGCCTTTGATCATCAACGCATAATGCAGATAACGAATCACCGCCGAAATTTCCATCTCGATGATTTCGTTCAGTAGCTCTACAATTTTCTTTTTATCTTCCTGCACTGTCATGACCCGCTCCTTATTTTGTTACTGCGTTAAAATGATGAAAGCCCCTTGCGGGGCTTTTAGTCACTCTAAAGTGGACTATTCATCATCAAGCTCGTCGTCACCCACGACGCCGAGATTGTACTTTTCAATGCGATATCGCATCGAGCGGAAAGAGATATGAAGCAATTTTGCCGCTCTCTTCTTAACGCCACCAGCAGAATGGATCGCTTTGACCAAAAGTTCTTTTTCAATTTGGCCCATGACCTTATCCAAGTCAACCCCGTCATCTCCCATCTCAATTTCATTGGAAGACGCCATTTTGCGGCCAGAAGCTGTGTTAACCATTGGCGGCAATGACTCAGGCAGGATCGTCGCACCACCCTCCAAAGCCACAGTGCGCTCGATCATATTTTCAAGCTCACGCACGTTACCTGGATAGTCGTACTTTTTAAGGATTTCCATCGCTTCAGCACTGATCGCACCGATATTTTTATTCAGGCGCTCGTTGTACTTTTTCAAGAAATGGTTCGCCAACAACGGAACATCTTCACGACGCTCACGCAAGCTTGGCGTTTTGATATTAATAACATTCAAGCGATAGAACAAATCTTGACGGAAAGTGCCCTTAGCCACCATCTCTTCAAGATTACGATTTGTCGCCGCGATAATACGAACTTCCACTTTAACGTCTTCAGTTGCACCCACGCGACGAACCACACGCTCTTGAATCGCACGAAGTAATTTTACCTGAATCGTCAATGGCAACTCACCGACCTCATCCAGAAACAACGTTCCGGTATCAGCCACTTCGAAAAGACCCGATTTATCAGCCACAGCTCCTGTAAAGGAACCTTTCTTATGACCGAACATTTCGGATTCCATCAAATTCTCAGGAATCGCACCGCAGTTCACGGTTACGAACGGACGATCTTTCAAGGGACCGTTGTAGTGAATCGCCTTCGCCACAACCTCTTTACCCGTACCAGATTCCCCCGTGATAAGAACGTTGGTTGGCGTCTGAGAAACACGTTTAACCATGTCAAAGATCGCATGCATTGCCGGTGAATTTCCGACCATGCTTTGGAAAGAGTATTCTTTCGTTAACTCTTTCTTAAGTGTTCTATTCTCAACTTCCAAATTGCGCGAACGAAGAGCGTTTTGAATGTTCAAACGAACTTCATCGATTTTGAAAGGTTTCGTCAAATAGTCGTAAGCACCCATCTTCATGGCTTCAACAGCAGTTTCCGTTGTACCGAAAGCTGTGATCAACATGAACACTGTGTCTGGGTATGATTCTTTAACGTGTTTAAGAAGCTCAATACCTGTTACATGGGGCATCTGCAAATCGGAGATGATCATGTCGAACGATTTTTTCGTCAGAAGGTCTTTTGCTTTTTGGCCGTCTTCAGCCAAAGTGATCTCATAGCCTTCTTTTTTCAGCATGATCTCTAGAAATTCGCGTATTGATTCTTCGTCGTCGACAACAAGAATTCTCGGCTTCATGTTCCTCGCTCCCACATCCTGTGATATATTACCTATTCTTTAGTTTGCTTTCGGGAAAGTCAAAACAAACTCTGTACCTACACCCTGCTCACTCTCAACGAAGACTTGAGCACTATGACCTTCCAAAATTTTATGAGTCACAGCTAGACCAAGGCCTGTGCCCTTGGGTTTCGTCGTATGAAAGGGTTCAAACATCTTCTTACGAGTGGCTTCGCTCATTCCGCAACCAGTATCGCGAATGCTGACCACGATCGATTTTTCATTCGCAACAGCTTTCACCGTCACTTGCGCTTTTGCAGAATCCTGCATCGCTTGATACGAGTTCAAAACGATGTTTAAGAAAACCTGCTTCAACTTGTCTTTGTGCCCCAGAATTCTGAGTTCCGCTCCGATTTCCCGAACCTGTTGAACATCGGCGCGCACTTTCGTGTCTGTTTTTATAGCGTCAAAAACTTCGTTCAACAAAAACGCCATATCCACCACATCTGTCGGTGGCTTTTCAGGACGAGCATACTCCAGGAACTCTGTGATCAAGTTATTCAGGCGATCGATCTCGCGCAAAACGATTTTCATCAGCTTGCGATCGTCATCATTCGTCACTGTTTGAGTCAGCATCTCGATACTGCCACTGATACCAGCCAATGGATTGCGGATTTCATGAGCAATACCAGCCGCCAAACCACCCACGGCCGCAAGCTTTTCATTCTGGCGAGCCGCAAATTCCAACTGACGAACCTTGGTCAAATCATCAATCAATGCGATCGAAAGGGGACCTTGCAGGTCGGGGCTGTACACTTTTGAAAGTGTAACGCCTAAAATTTTAGCAGTTTGGTCACTGCTTTCGACATACTTTAAATCCCCGCGGAAATTATCCGCCGCACGCTCTGTTTCTGGGAAAATTCGGTACCAGTTGATTTCTGAAGGTGCCGACTTACCCAGAATTTCCAAAGCTGAATTATTCGCGGTCAAAACTTGGCCTTCAGCCGTAAAGGACAACATTCCTGACGGAATATTCTCCATGATGAACTGATTTAATTCCTGCGCTGAACGAAGACTTAAGCCTGTTTTCTTAAGCTCTTTGCCAACGGACTGCAGCTGTTCACTCAAATAGCCGGAAAGACCTGCCACCGAAAAGAACGCGATGTTGTTCAGTGCCAACAAGAAAAAGAAATTCAGCGCCTTCATCTCCGGCGAAAATAACGCCGCGATAGTGAAAGTTATGCTAGTGAAAAGAGCCAGCGTTAAAGCGCCTACTCCCCGGCATGCGATCCCGGCAAGCAAGATATTTACCAAGTGCAGGAACAAGAATAGCGACTGATTCAAACCGAAATAATAAATCAGCAAAGAAATAAAAACCGAATCTAAAACGAAACCGAAGAACAAAGCCTTTGGATGCTGCAGAAGTTGATCCCATTCAGAAATCCACACTACGTGCAGCCCCAGCGCCAAAGTCAGAACCAGATAAAACGGTGCTTGCACCGACCAGTTCACAAAACTTCCCTGAGTCATTGTGGAAATAACACTGACTACAAGAACAATAACAAAGAGACTGACTCGAGCGAATTCGACCGTCAGTCCTTGATTTTTATTATTCTGAAGGGCGTAACTTAAGCGCATTAGCCCCCGCCGACAACGTCTGCCATAGAGAAGATCGGAAGATACATGGCAATAACCAGGATCGCGATGATACCACCCAAGAAAACCATCATCAGTGGCTCAAGCAATGACGTCATCGCTTTAACCGCCGTTTCAACTTCGTCTTCATAGAAGTCGGCGATCTTACCCAGCATGATATCCATCGTACCCGACTGCTCACCGATCGAGATCATTTGCACAACCATCTCTGGAAAAACCTTTTCCTTAAGGAGCGGAGAAGCAAACGTACGACCTTCCGTTACAGAGGCTTTACAACGAAGCAAAGCTTGCTCGATCACGATATTACCGGCGGTCTTTGCCGAAATATCAATCGCTTCAATCAAACCCACGCCCGAAGACAACAACGTCGACAAGGTACGAGTCAAACGCGCGATCGCGGACTTTTGGATAACTTCACCAAATACCGGGACATTAAAGAACAATCTATCCATGGTGTCGCGGCCTTCATCGGTACGGTAGTATTGAAGAATCGCGAAGGGAATCCCCACCACTGCAAACAAATATAGATACCACTTATGAATCATAGAATTAGAAAGTGCGATAACCATTTGAGTCAGTGCCGGTGGTTCTTTACCTGCGGAGTTAAAGAACTCCATGAACTTCGGAAGGATGAAAACCAGGATACCGGTGATAACCGCAAAGGCCACAACCAGGATCACAGCGGGATACACCAAGGCACCCTTCACCTGACTTTTTAGTTTTTCTGACTTCTCCATATAAAGAGCCAGACGATTCAAGATACCATCCAGGATACCGGCTTCTTCCCCGGCCTGGATCATATTCACATAAAGTTTATCAAACACCAAAGGCACCTGCCCCATGGAGTCGGCCAGACGACGACCACTTTCAATCGAAGATTTCACCGTACCCGCCGCTTCACGCAAGGGACCTGGGCGCAAACCTTCGGAAAGAATTTTCAAACAATCCACCACCGGGATACCGGCATTGATCAGGGTCGCAAACTGACGAGTGAAGATCTGCAGATCTTTACCCTTAACACGGCCACCAAACATCGGTGCCGGAGTGCTTGCTTTTTTTCCCGTGGCACGGGCCATCGCTACCAGTTTCGTCGGCATCAACTGCTGAGCACGAAGGCGAATGATCGCCTCTTGCTGAGTCGCTGCTTCGATTTCCCCCTGAACTATATTTCCAGTGGCGGCGCGAGCCTGGTATTGAAACTTAGCCATCTAGATGCCCACCTTTTTGAGCAACTGATCTAAATTGTCTGGATCACGAGATGTTTCAAATGCTGTTTTCAAATCCACACGACGGCGGATCAAATGTTGAAGCAATGATTGATTCAAAGTCAAAATGCCAGAATGCTCTGGAGCCGTCATCAATACGGCTTGCAAAGAACTCATTTCCTGACGCTCGATGAACTCACGAATCTGTGGTTTCACCAAAAGCAATTCATGCGCGAACACGCGGTCATTTCCCAGGCCAGCCATTGCATATTGACCAAGTCCCATCGAAAACACTTCCGCAAAACGCGAAGAACCATGCTGACCAAAACGATCGGTCATCACCGACAGACAACGACGAAGAGCATTCATCAAAGAAGGTGCACGCATAGAGTAAATCACAAAGACACCACGCTCTGCCAAAGCCATAGCTTCAAGGAAGCTGGCATCGTCAGAAGCGCCATCGTAAACCACAACATCAACACCATTTAGCAAACTGTCACGTTCACTTTGGCTTTCGAAAATTCCATTGTGATAAAGGAAGCAGGATTTTGCTTCACGCACTTGCGGGAAGGGTTTTGTCGAGAAAACCACGCCCATGAACGATCTTTCTTCGCCCATCTTTTGCATTGTTTTATACAGAGTTCCGGTTTGCCCGGACTCCCCTGCGCCCGAAACGATCACAAGACCTTTCATGCGCAAGCAAGTTTCCATATAGCTGCCCGGAAGTGGCATATCAAATCTGGAACCATCAAGATCCAAATCGATGATGGCCTTCATCGTACTTTCATGTTGAAAAAACGAGAATCCAATACGTGTATTTTCCAGGGCCGTTTCGCCGACCACCACGCCTGTGGTTTCAAGCATCGCTTTTTGCTGATCATCCAGGAAGCTTTGTTGTAAAAGCTTCCACTCTGTCATCAACCCCGGAGAAGGGCGCAAGCTTTCCCAGCCCGTCATGCTGCGAGCACGGGGCTCACTGCCCACGACAAATAGGAACTCTTGAGATTTTTTAGCCTTCGCTTGCATTAACAATTCTGTCAAACTCATTATGTATCCTTCACAGATGCATTCAAGACTTCTTCAATCGTTGTTTGGCCTCTTTTTAATTTCAACAAAGCAGAACGACGGAGAGTTTTCATCCCCTGTTCACGAGCCAGGAAGCGCAGCTGCCCGGTAGAAGCACCTTTTAAAATCGCTTCCTTCATTTTTTCGGTCATCGCCAGCAATTCGTAAACGGCCAGACGACCTTTGATGCCCGAGTTGTTGCAGTTCGAACAACCTTTACCACGCATCAGCTTGTAATCACCGATTTCTGCCTGCGGTACACCCAAATTCAAAAGAGTTTGCGCAGGCACTTCGATAGGAGCTTTACAAGATTCACAGTTTTTACCCACCAGACGTTGCGCCACGATCAAGTTCACGCATGAAGTGATGATATAGTTTGCCACGCCCATTTCAGTCAGACGAATAACCGTACCTGGGGCATCATTCGTATGCAGCGTACTTACGACCAAGTGACCCGTGGAGGCCGCTTTAAAGGCGATCTCTGCCGTTTCAAGGTCACGAATCTCCCCCACCATTACGATATCCGGGTCTTGACGAAGGAATGATTTCAAAGCACTCGAGAAATTCAAATCGATATCAGGATTCATTTGAACCTGATTGATACCTTCCAAGTTAAACTCCACCGGGTCCTCTGCCGTGGAGATATTCACGTCAGGCTGATTTAATTCCGCCAAGGCAGAATAAATCGTCGTGGTTTTACCAGATCCCGTAGGACCCGTGATCAGGACCATCCCTTGCGGAAGATTGATCATGGATTTAAAAAGTTTTAAGTCATCTTCCTCGAAACCAAGTTTGGTCATGTCCAATTGAAGATTGGATTTATCAAGCAAACGCAGAACGACTTTTTCGCCCCAAATAGTTGGCAGAACGCTGACACGAAAATCCATCTCGCGGCCTTTTTTCGTACGAACTTTCAAACGGCCGTCTTGAGGACGGCGTTTTTCGGCGATGTCGAGCTTAGACATGATCTTGATACGAGACGCGATCGCGGCACCCGTTCCTTGCGGAGGTTGCGTCGCTTCAATTAAATTACCGTCGATACGAAAGCGCACGCGGTATCTTTTTTCATAGGGTTCAAAGTGGATATCGGATACTTTTTTGATGATCGCTTCACCCAGAATTTGATTCACGAACTTAACGATCGGAGCTTCCTCACCGCCCGCATCCGAGTCGATAACTTCGGTCGCAGTGGCATTGGCAGCATATTCCTCTTCCATGCTTTCCGCGATCGTATTCAAATTCTTTACGTTGATGTTACCGCCGTAGTACTTCTCGATACTTGCAGCGATCGCAGTTTCGGTCGCAACGACCGCCTGAATTTTACAACGGGTGATGAAGCGCAAGTCTTCTTTCACCATGATATTGCTTGGATCGGCGAAGGCAACAACCAGTGTGGATCCCGCTTTCTGCAACGGAATCAATTGATTACGATCACAAACATCACGTGGAATCAGCTGAATAACGGAGGGATCAATTTCAAACGATGAGACCTCCACACCTGGAACTGCAAAATGCTTTTCCATCGCGCGAAGGATTTGATTTTCTTTAAGATATCCAAGTTGAGTGATAACACCGGTCAGACGTGCGCCTGATTTTTTTTGTTCTTCAACAGCATGAGCTAACTGGTCCGACTTGAGCAGACCCTGCTTAACTAATATTTCACCTATTTTGATTGAAGACATTGTGGCTCCCCAAATATTACTTTATACCAGGGTGCCGTTTTTTGTAACTAGACGGAAGAAGAGTTTTGCTCCTTGAACTCCCTCACCCATGCAGTGAGGTCGGTGCCCTCAAGAAGTTCGCTTTGTTTGAGTTTTTCAAAAACTATCTCGACCAAAGCCTGCAACAGTTCTGACGGCTGCAGAACCTTCAGTTCCGCACGCTCCGCCTCTTCCATCAACTCGCTTTGCAAGTTGCCAAGGTTGCAGTCAAAGGCATAACCACCGGTGTTCATAAAATTAAAGTACGACAAGTCTTTTAACAATTCGCTTTCATGCTTTAAATGAACCGTGTTGATGATCAAAGAGGCACTGACTGCCTGAATTGTAAGCTCCTCGATGGGTAACACTTTAAACTTAATTCCTAAATTACTACGGGACAGAATGCGCGCTTCGCGGTGAAGCTGCGTGGTGTTTTCACCAATCAGATAGATTTCCGAAAAACCAAGCTCCGTACAAACGGCCGCTGCAATCCTTAAACACTCCCCCTCACCGACCACAAAGGCTGGCACGCGAATATTCAAATCACGAGCCCGCCCCACCAGCACGCGATGAATAGCTTCATAATAAAGCAAGCGAGGATACCACTTCCCATCTTCGGGAAAATAAAAATCAAAACATTCCAGCATGCGCACTTGGGCTGGCAGAATTTGCAAAGAAGGATAAATCAAACGGGCCTGCTCAAAAGAGAAAAAGGCAGCATTGGCATCTTTCAAAAGTTCGGCAGAGTAACTTTGATGCTGTTGCAGCTGGAAAAGATCCGGCTTTTTTCCTGCAAGAAACTGCAGAAAACGAAACAACATGCTGGGATTCCCCTCGCGGAACTCAAGAATTTTACTCATTGAAGTACTTTCGGGCCGCGGCCATGTCGTTATAGATTTGCTCTTTCAAAGTATCGATACCAGAAAACTTCATTTCATCCCGTTGGAAATGCAAAAGCTCCACTTCAACTTCAACGCCGTAAAGTTGAGCATCCAAATCAAAAATATGACTTTCGATTTTCACCGGGCCTTTATTGTCTTGTTGAAAAGTAGGATTGACACCAATGTTGGTGATTGAAGGATGATTGTGACCATTGATGCGAGTGTACGTGAAATACACTCCTTTGCGCGGAACAAACTCCACGTCAGGATGCACATTAGCCGTGGGCACACCGATCGTACGCCCCCGTTGAAAACCTTTTTCCACTGTACCCCGCAAATAGTACGGGCGACCTAAAAGTCTTTCAGCTTTTTCAATTTCCCCGCCTTGCAGGGCCTCTCGGATGCGGGTGCTCGAAACCACCTGACCATCTAGTTGAAACGGAGGAATCACGATCAGGCGGATACCATGCTGCGCGCAGAAGCCTTCAAGAAAAGAAATATTACCCGTACGATTGGCGCCGAAATTAAAATCATGCCCCACCACCAGGGTTTTTGGATGAAGCTTGTTCATCACATAGTTTTGAAGGAAATCCTGAGCCGTGACTTGTGAAAATTCACGCGTGAAATTCTCCAGGATCACACACTCGATGCCCCGGGCTTCGAACTGTTCTTGCTGATCACGCAGATCGAACATTCTTTGCGTTTGGCGCTCTGGAAACAGTACTTTTACGGGGTGAGGATGGAAAGTATACACAACCGAAGGCACGCCATAATGTTGTGCCTCGCGAGTGACTGTTTCGATGAGTTGCTGATGCCCCAGATGGACACCGTCAAAATTGCCAATTGTGACGACAGAAGACTCTAAAACGGAGCTCATCTGCCCGACGCCTTGATAGATATGCATATTTTTCAATATACCTAATTCTGCGCCCGGCGGTAAGGGCTTTTAGTAGTTGATATTTTTAATAAATTTGCTATGTTGCGACGCGTGCAAAAAGGTTCGTTTTCCCAGTATTTTAATCGCGTTTTATATCGCAGCGAGGTCCTGCTTCGCTACTTTATGCGCCACCGCGGTTTTCTGCTTCGCTGCCTTTTATGTTGGGCCATTGGTTGCCTGGCACTTTCTGCTGACGAGACCACGTCTTACGACCAGCGTTTTCAAGTTCGCGGCGACCAAAAGGTCTCTTCGCAAATCGTTTTAATCACCATCCGTCAATCTGACTTTGTCGGCGTTTACAGCGACCGCTCCTCTTCGATGATGGATTTGGATGAAGCCACGGACATCACTGACAGCTTTTTTTGGAATAAAAAAATCTGGAATCAGTTGCTTTCCAAAATCTTAAAACAAGATCCCCGCGCCATCGGTGTCACCCTTTACTTTGGTGACAACATTGGGGCTGTTCACCTGAACAACGAAGAACAGAAAAACTTTTTCGATCCCCGTGTGTTTTGGGCCTCCACGACAAATTCGTTGGAGCGAGTTCTAACTCCAGCGTTCAGCAACCGCGAAAACAGCAATCTGGGTTCCAATGAAATTCGTCGCGACGAAGACGGCCTGGTTCGCCGGGTGTTTCCTTCACGTTCCGAAATGCCTCACCTGGTTGAGAAAATCACGGGCAAGCGCTTTCCGACGACGCAAGCCGGTCTTCCCATCAACTATCGCGGTTCGATCTATAATTTCACTCAGTATGGTTTAAGCGAGATCCTTTACGACGAACTTCCACCGGATACCTTTAAAGGCAAAATCATTTTGATCGGGGCCGAGACCTCTGCCACGCCAGTTTATCTGACTCCGCTGGGTACATTGTCCCGTTCAGAAATTATGGCCCATGCAACGGATACTCTTTTGGGCAACAAATGGATTCAGCGTCTGAATTTCTGGTGGTATGCCGTTGGCTTTTTCGTCCTGATGGGTTTTGCAGTTTTCATCATTCTGACTTATCCGCAGTCGGTGGCCTTTTTCTTTATTTTGTGGATTGCGACGTTGCTTGCGGCTCTTTCCGCCTGGGTTTTTGATAGTTTCTATTTCTGGTCCCCGGCCTTTGCGCCCTTTGTATTACTGGCTGCAACCTGGACGATCTTTATCGGTTACCAGGCGACAAAGATCGAAAGAAAGAACTTTGCCCTGCAACAGGAACAACAATACCTGGCAGAATTGGAACAGCTTAAAAACAATTTCGTCAGCTTGATCTCCCATGACTTAAAAACGCCGATCGCCAAGATTCAAGCTATCGTGGATCGTTTGTTGACGCAAAATCAGGATCAGGAACTGCAAACGGATTTGAAATCATTGCGCATGTTCGGTGATGAACTGAATCGTTATATCCAGTCGATTTTAAAAGTCCTGCGCGTGGAATCCCGTGAATTTAAAATCAACAAAGATGCAGCCGACATCAACGAAGTGATCGAAGAAGCTCTGGTCACTTTGCGTCCTTTGGCTTTTGAAAAAGGCATTCGCATTCAGACTCACTTGGAACCGATGTTCTCGGTTGAGTTCGATACCACCCTGATCAAAGAGGTGGTAATCAATCTGGTTGAGAACGCAATCAAGTACACGCCTTCTCAGGGACTGATTGAGGTCACTTCAACCGAAACAGAACAAGATATCAAGGTGATCGTTAAAGACACCGGTGATGGAATTAAGCCCGAAGACATGGACAAAGTCTGGGGTAAATTCACTCGTGGGAGTGATCAGGATCTTAAAACCAAGGGAACGGGTTTGGGTCTTTACTTAGTTAAATATTTTATTGAACTTCATGGCGGTAAAGTGGAAATGGAAAGCAAAGTGGGTCAAGGAACAACTGTATCCTTCACTCTGCCACTTGAATCAGAAGACGTAATCGAGGAGATCTTATGATCAACCAATTGAACACCCTGATCGTGGACGACGAAGCAGAATTGCGTCGTTCCGTTATCTCAATCCTTAAATCCACGATGCCGGAAATTGAATTCGTCATCGATGAAGCAGCCACAGGCAAAGAAGCATTTGAAAAAGTAAAACAACAGTCTTGGGACTTGGTTTTGATGGACGTAAAGATGCCAGAGATGAATGGTATCGAAGCATTGACAGCCATCAAAGAGCACGATCCTCGTACCTTTGTGGTATTAATGACGGCTCACTCGAACTTGCACGATGCGGTTCTCGCGATCAAAGAAGGCGCTTATGACTACGTTGAAAAACCAGTCAATCCACAGACGCTGACTGAAATCGTTCGCAAAAGCCAAGAGGCCCGCGATCTGGTTTCTTCTCTGGCTTTGTCGAATCCAATCTTTGACGACGACGTGGAATCTGAATTCGTGGGTTCATCACAAAAGATGAAGGACGTGTTCAACCTGATCTATCGTCTGTGCAAAGTCGATACGACAGTTTTAATTCGTGGTGAAAACGGTACAGGTAAAGAATTGGTCGCACGCGCGATTCACTTCAACTCCCCTCGTAAAGCGGGAAGCTTTGTGGCGATCAACTGTGGTGCGATTCCTGAAAACTTGATGGAGAGCGAACTTTTCGGTCACGAAAAAGGAGCCTTCACCGGTGCGATTGAACGTAAAATCGGTAAATTCCAAATGGCGAACAACGGAACTTTGTTCCTGGATGAAATCGGTGAGCTTCGTCCGGATATGCAGGTTAAACTTCTGCGCGTTCTTCAGGAAAAGAAATTCACTCCTGTCGGCAGCAACCGTGAAGTGAAATCGAACACCCGCATTATCGCAGCGACAAATCGTAACTTAGAAAAAATGATGGCCGATGGCACATTCCGCGAAGACTTGTTCTATCGCTTGAACGTTATGCCAATCTTCTTGCCACCTTTGCGTGAGCGTACAGATGACATCCTGGCTTTGGCACAACACTTTATCAAAAAATTCTCTCGGCAACACGCACGTGTGATCAATGGTATCGATGCCGAAGCCTTGGAAATGTTGAAAGCATATCGCTGGCCAGGAAATATTCGCGAGCTTGAAAATGTGGTTGAGCGCGCGTTCATTGTAGAAAACTCCCAGCAGATCACTTTGGAGTCTTTGCCCGAGTCTTTGAAATTAGCTCCGAAAGAAGCTCCGGAAAAAACAGCGAACGTGGGCTATAATGGTCCGTTGGATTTCGATGTCTTCAAAGAAGGTATGGAAAAAGAATTTATCGTGAGTGCATTGAAAGCCAATCACGGTCGTATCAATCAAACGGTGGCTCAAGCAAATATTCCTAAGAATACTTTGCTGCGCAAAATCCGTAAATACGGCATCAACGTCAAAGATTTTACGAGCGAAGAATAAATTCGGCTTTTTGCACCACCTGCTCAGCTGGCAGGTGAGTCATGCAAACATGGGTTTTAATCGGGCACTTCTGGTGCCCGTGCTTGCCACAGGGACGGCACGGCAGATTTTCTTTCTGCGCAATATAGGTGCTGGCAGACCACGGTCTAAATCCAAATCTTAAAACTGTGGGCCCAAAAACTGAAATCAGCGGCGTTTCGCAGGCCGCGGCCATGTGTGATGCCGCGCTGTCGTTCCCTACCAATAAGCGAGCTCGAGCAATAATCTGTGTCGATTCCAAGATTGAAGTTTTACCGGCAATACACAAAGAGCCCGGAATCGCCTGAGAGACTTCCTCTGCAAGAGTTTCTTCACCAGGGCCACCCATGACATAGACTTGATATCCCTGCGACTGCAAAGACTTTCCTGTTTCAACAAAGCCCTCTTTGGTCCAACGTTTCGTCGCCCACACCGAGCCCGGAAACATCAAAACCGCGCGATCATCATTCAAACCTTTAAGGTCATAACGCTTTTCCAAATCACGGTAAGTATCGACGCACTTTAAAACTTCAGCACGCACACTCATGGAAGACCATTCCGGCGGAGCCGAAAGCTTTCCCTTGAAATCAGTGGCGTAAGGCTTTTCTGTTTGTGCGTAAGAGGTCAGAAGGTCTTTAAGTTTAGGATCCACTTCTTGCAACAGACTCATCTGGCGCAAAGGATCTGGCAAGAGCATCGGTTTTTTCACCGTTTGCGAAAAAGCCAAAAAGCTCCAGAATTTTTTAAAACCGATTTTATGTTGAGCTTTGATTTTGCGACAAAAGAAAATCGTGCGCAATGACTCGTGCGGAGACACAAGGTAATTCACCTGATGTTGCGCGATTCCGTTCAAGGCCTGGTTGTAGGACTCGGCATCACCCTTTTTAATTTCAAAAACTTGATCAACCAGATGAGTTTTCAGGAAAAAATCGCCAAAACCTTTGCGACAGACCAGGCCCAGTTGATGATCAGGCCAAATCTGACGACAGCGTTTTAGGAGCGGAATTGCCAAAAGCAAGTCCCCCAGAAAGGCTGTTTGTACGACAAGATTCAACGGCATGAACGATCTCCTGCAAAGAGACCTGATCGTAGCACATTATGCTTTTTTCACAAGCTCTCTTCCAGCAAGGACTGCACGGGCTTTTCGAGAGAATCGACACTCCCCGGTCATAAAGATCTATTTCATGGGCACATGTCGGACCGAACCACGCGACAACTTGTTTCCCTTGAGAAATGGCCATATGCATTCCTAAACTGTCGCCCGTGATGACAACATCACAAGCCGCGACACTGATCAAACCGTCACGCAAACCGCTTTGGGTCGCCGTTGAAATAACAGAAAGGCCCTTCGCAATTTCCGCATTTCGCTCTGTGTCCTCGGGGCCCCCGAGCAACACGAGTTGCGCCTCGGGATAGCGACTTTGGAGGGATTTGATCATCAAACGATGAAACTCCACGGTGAGTTTTTTTGCGGCAATCACAGTGCTACAGCCGGTGTTAAAACCCAAAACCCATTTTTTGCCGACAGTCAGAAAACTCTGACGACGGAAATGAAGTTCTGCATTCTCGGATTCAGATAGTGGTAACCAATAAGGATCACGCTTAAATGGCCCTAACTCCAAAGCCTCAATCATTAACTGAGTTTCAGGTTTTTTATTTTCAAAAAACTTTTTTTGATTATTAAGGCCCAGCTCCCACAACTCTTCTGCCGCAGGAGTCGCTGGCACAATGGCTCCGGTTACGGGGTTTGCCATGAAACCAAAAATCTGATCAACCTGCGTATGACGAAGCACGCCCACGGCTTTTAGTGATTTATCAATCACCATTCCCACATCGAATTGCAAAGCTCCCAATTGCAGAAGGTCTGCTTCCTTCGTGGTCAAAACGCGATCAATTACAGGATGATTTTGCAACAGAACATGAGCCGGAGCATCGGTGACCCAGGTAATCATTGAAGAAGGATATTTACGTTTGATGGCCTTCAATAAACTGGTGCTACGAACCACGGCACCTAAGGCCCCTAGGTGTACTATAAGAACGGACATCTTTGGAGCGTCAAAAGAAGCGCACTGAGAGTCACAGGTCTGACTTTTCATACAGGGTTTATATCCAGAGAAGTTCCGACAATTTGTTTGCGCCATGACATTATTGTAGAGCATCCCCCAGCTGGCACTCATAATGACAGAGTCTGGCCTGGCAAATTCAGGACTAAGGACTCGGCAAAAACGAGGCGCTTTTTTCCGATAAGACGGTGGAATGAAGATCGAACGGGAAACACTTCAACTTAAAGCCGTAAAAACCCAGAAACACGCTGGGGGCGGCACTGTATTTCTGCCTTCAGGTTTAGGCAGTTTTGAGCTGAATGCCTTACAGTTTTCCTATCTTGAAGTTTTCAAATCGGGATCATCTATTGAAGGCCTGGTGCAGTTTTTCCTGGGACAAGGTTGGCTTGTCAGCTTTCGGGAGCTTTACAGTTTGATTCAGTTTCTGGTTAACGAACGATTGATTTCAAATCCAAATGTCATCGATTACTTCAAAAAAGTAAACTCTGACGATTCACCGTTGGTGTTTAGTTCTATCGATGTGATGAGTGGTCGTCAGGTGAAGCCAGACCCTTCAACTCTGCCCTTTTTTCGCTCTTTAGAACCAAGCTTGGCTTCGTACCTTTTGCAAAAAGCGGAAGTGTTTACGGTGCCCCCAAATATTCGCATCACTCATTCAGGGCAAAACTCCCGCGATCTTTTTGTTTTACTAAAAGGTCAGGCCTCTATTTACAAAGTGACTTCCGAAACACGCAGACAATTGGTCGCGACTCTTGGATCTGGCGCACTTTTTGGTGAGCGCGGATTCCTGTTA
Organism: Bdellovibrio sp. KM01; assembly: GCF_013752535.1. NCBI lineage: Bacteria > Pseudomonadati > Bdellovibrionota > Bdellovibrionia > Bdellovibrionales > Pseudobdellovibrionaceae > Bdellovibrio > Bdellovibrio sp. KM01. Next base: position 1,501,662 of record NZ_CP058348.1, on the reverse strand, counting down.
AATCAACCGCGCAATGCAGACGTCATCACCAATTCCGCTTGTGAAGTGTTGCGCGTTCATCACCTGCCCGAATACGATAACTTGATTAAGTCTGATAAGGCCCAAGCCCTGCAACATCGCTTTTGGGTGATGCAGGCACTATTGTCTTCGCCTTTCTTCAAAGATCTTCCCACAGACAGTTTGGATGCTTTGATTTTCACAGGTCGCTTGGTACAGGCTCCGGCCAATCAGGTTCTTTTCCATGAAGGACAAACGGGAAATACTTGTTACATCGTGATCCAAGGTTCCGTGGTCATCAGTCAAAAAGGTCAAAACATCAACGTTCTAAATCAAGGAACTTGTTTTGGCGAGATTTCACTTTTAGTTTCAGGCGGAGTCAGAACAGCGACCGTGACCACACAAAGAGACACAGTGCTTTTAGAAATTGAACAAAATGCGTTTTATAAAACTTTGGCGCAGAACCTGGTTTTAGCCAAAGTCATCGAGACCCTGGCAGCTCAACGCATCGCCCGCGATCAGCAGGCGAAGTGATTATTTGGCTCCACTTGCAAAGGCTTTTAGGTTTTCGCCGGTCAGGCGATACACGGTCCATTCATCCATGGGACCTGCACCGATAGATTTATAGAAATCAATGGCAGGCTTGTTCCAATCAAGGACGGACCATTCGACACGTCCACAGCCTTCAGCCACGGCTTGTGCCGCCAGAGCTTGAAGCAGGCTTTTACCCACACCCTGCCCGCGTGTATCTGGCAGAACAAACAGATCCTCCAGATAAATTCCTTTGCGACCCAAGAAGGTGCTGAAGTTATAGAAATACAGGGCGAAGCCCACAGGCTTAGCATCAAGTTCTGCAATCAGAACTTGTACTGGAGATTTATCACCAAAGATTTGTTCTTCAAGAAGTTTTAGTGTCGCGATAACTTCGTGGGACAGCTTTTCATATTCCGCCAACAGTTTGATGAAATTTAAAATTGCTGGAACGTCAGATTTTACAGCTTTGCGAATTTGGAGTTTCATGACTCTAAGGACTTTACCTGAATGCGGGAAAAGCTCTAAGGAGCCTTTCCTGGTTTAATTGAAACGACTTCAGAAACTAAAGTTCCGATTTTGATTTTAGCTTCGATACGCAAGATGTACTTGTGCTCGTCATCAGAAAGCCAGATCAAGTTTTCACCGATCGGTTTAAACTTTCCTTTAAGAGTGATATTTGGCTGCATCACGATGGCTTTCATCGGACCTAACTCTGTATCCAAAACTTCTTTACGAATAGCTTTACCAGAGAAGACCAGGTTTTCTTTATCGTTGGAAACACGGAAAGCGTACTCTTTACCGATTTCCCATTGGAACATGCGCATATAAAAGATCGCGCTGTAAACGTTTTGCGCGTACTCCTCAAGCTCCCACTGTTCTCTTTTTTCTTCTTCGCCGTCTTGCTTGGTGACTTTCTTTTCCCAGTAAGTCGCCATCTTATTAACGCTATCAAAAAGCATCTTAGCTTCGCGCAACTGACCGGATTCTTTCACGTGAAGCTCAAACACTGTTGGTGTCACAGTTTCGTAATCCATGAAAATATCCACGCTATCTTCCACTGTATAAACGGATGCGAACAAAGAGATAGTTTTAATCGCGATATTGTGCTTATAAGATTTACGACCGTTTACTGTGGCCATCGGTAAAGTTTTAAAACGCAACTCCCCCGCTGACATTTTAAAGTAAGAAACGTTATGAACAACTTCCTCACCCACGCGGAACGGATCGACCACAGGACGACGACCATTAAATCCTGCATCGTCTTCGATTTCCGGCTGACGACGAGTGGATTCAACAGCCGCTGGTGCCGCTGCCACCTTAGAACCTTTTTTGGTTTTGGCTGGAGCCTTTTTTGCGTCTTTAATTAAAGGCGAAGGTGCTGTCACTTTCGCAGACTTAGAGTCTTTGGAAGATTTCGCCGGTGCTGCCGATTCACGTTTTGCAACTTCGGCAGGTTTTGTCGCAGAAGTCGCTTCGCTAGTTTCAGCCGGCGCAGAAGGCTCTTCAATTTTTACGGCTTTTTCGAATTCGTCGATCTTTTTTAATTGATCTTGCTTTTCGTACTTCAAAAACGAAGTCGAACACGCAGTCAAAAGAGAAAGTACAACAATGCCTGCAAGCAACGAACACTTATTCACTAAAAGTCCTTCCATCGTCTATGAACCCACATCCATTGTTCAGGATGTTTTCGCACGATCTCTTCCAATTTATCAGAAAAAGACTGTGTCAGATTCACAATGCTCTGGTCCTTATCTTCAACGATAGAGACGCTCAAGTCCATAGCTGGCTCGATGACGACATGAACTTTCCCATCATTTCCCTCGTAGGTGTAGATAGGCAGAACCGGTGCTTTGGTTTTCTGCGCAAACAAAGCCAGACCATAGGCTGTACCCGTGCGCTTCCCAAAAAACGTCGTTGCTACACCAAAGGGTTTTCCCATGTATTGATCTAGAACGAATACAAGGCCTGAGTTGCGTTTAAGTGCTTTCAGAATATCAAAAGCATTCGTTGGCCCATGGGCATCTATGTACTTCACACCACCCGCACCGCGAATGGAAAACCAAAGGTCATTGAACCACTGGGTTTTAAAACGTTTGGTAATAATGCTGATATCCTGGCCGATAACGGATAATGCGTTCGCCGCCAAATCCCCGTTCCCCAGATGCAAAGTCAGATAAAAGAATCCTTTACCCAGGGCTTTGGCCTTTTCATAGTTTTCCAGACCTTCAAAAACCACATTCTGATCAACCCATTGGCGGGTCATGTTGGGAATAAAAAAGAATTCCCCAAAGTTATAACCCAATTGGTAAACTGATTCGCGACCGACTTTTTTGCGTTGTTCCTCGGTCCACTCAGGATAGGCAATGTGCAAATTACCGAGCACGATTTTTTTGCGAAATCCAAAGACGTCCCACCACAGAAAGCCAATCCAAGAACCCGAAAGTCTTTGAACTTTCCGCGGCAAAATACTGCTAAAGAATATTCCGATTTTAGCTAAAAAGCTGACCAATAATCTCATGCAGACGTCCTTTGTCTCCGAATTCTTCCACCTGAAGATTGGTGCTCCAAAGCAGTTTAGGATCCTGCAAAAGTCGACGAAGTTTGACGGCATCTTTGGAAGTCGTCACTAAGTAGTCGCAGCCGGACTTGCCAAATTCAGCGGCAATCTTTTGTGCATCTTCATTTGAATACTGGTGATGGTCACGATAATGCAGACTCTTTTTTGAGATCTCACCGTAAGTACGCATCATCTTTTCAAACACGTCGGGGCGAGCGATGGCAGAGACCAGGAAAAGTTTTTTTCCACGCAAAGTTTCCGTCGGCAGAGTCAGCTCTCCGTTATGGATATCGACAATGTCATAACCGAAATACAAAACTTCTTTACCCGGAGGCAAATGACTTTGCACCTGCTTTAAACTCTGCTCGTCTGCAAGATTGCACTTTGTGAACAAAATTAAATCGGCACGTTGCAACCCATCCCAGGATTCACGACCGCGACCTTCAGGAACAACTTGATAGTTCGCCCAAGGTTCTGTTGCATCCAGAATCACGATATTAAAATCACGGTGAAGTTTACGATGCTGAAAACCATCATCGACCACGATCACATCAAAAGGCCCATGATTTCTGGTTGAGTACTCTGCCGTACGCCACTTGCTGTCTCCAACAAAGACTGTCACTTCGGGATTGGCCTGTGCAAGCAATACCGGCTCATCACCGTAATAGCGGGCCGCATGGGGATGAGTGACATCCACACGCACAGAAGCCGAGGCATCTGCGCGATAAGAACGACTGACCACGGCGACTCTTTTTCCATCTCGCACCAAAGCTTTTAAACAGAAATCCGTGATCGGAGTTTTCCCCGTCCCGCCCACTGTCAAATTTCCAATACTGATCACTTTCACCGGCGCTTTGTATGCACCGATCATTCCACGATCGTACATTGAGTTCTTAATACTCACGACTCGTTCGTAAAGATAAGAAAGCGGTTTCAAATAGGGCTTCATACTGTCAGATACTCATCCAATGCTTTGACCACGCGGTTGGTGGCACCTTTATCACCCAAATGAGAGCGCAGGGACGCGAGATCTTTTTTTACAGAAGCTTTGTAAGCTGCATCGGTAATATAACGATCCAATAAGGCCGCCATATTTTCCGCAGTCACATCACCCTGGAATCGTTCCGGAACTGCTTCTTTGCCCAAAATCAAATTCACAAGACCATAGTACTTGGTTCCACGAACCAAAAGACGTGCAAAGATTCCGGTCAACCACTTCATTTTGTACATGATGACCATCGGTTTTTGCAAAAGTCCGACCTGCAACGTCGCTGTTCCCGAAGCAACAAGCATCATATCCACCAAATGGATCATGCGGAAGGGTTCATCCTTCAAAAGAATGTATGGCAGGCGGAAGTCTTCCAGATAGTCCTGCATTTTCTCTTTCGAGAACGTCGGAGCTGTCAGGATGACAATTTTTAAATTCGGATGTTTCTTGGATAAAATACGTGCGGCATCCAATTGAATTTGGAAATGCTGTTTAAGTTCCAGACGACGGCTGCCCGGCATCAGACCCAAAACGATTTCATCGTCACGGATACCAACTTGATTGCGATGAATCTTAAGATAAGACGGATCATCAATCAGGCGTTCGTCCAACTCATCCAATAATGGATGGCCCACGAAATCCACCGGTACACCATGCTCTTCGTAAAAAGGAACTTCGAACGGGAAAAGAACGAAAACTTTTTTGCAGTATTTTTTAATCGTGTGAACACGGCCTTTACGCCATGCCCAGACTTGTGGAGAAATATAATAAACAACCGGAATCCCCATGGCGTGCAATTTCTTAGCAAGCATCAGATTGAATTCCGGATAATCCATAACCACGGCCACTTTAGGGCGACGCTTTTCAGCTTCGCGAACCAAGCTGTCAAAAACCGCTTTCAGAGGCTTGTAGGCTGCGATAATTTCAGCAGCACCCACCACGGCCATCTCTTCGGATTTACCCAGGCGTTCAAAGCCCAGGTTTTCCATGTCCTGACTGCCGACACCAAAAGCATGGATCTTACGACCCTGCTTTTTCCAGGTCTCAAGAATTCTTTGAGCATAAGTGACGCTGGAGGCCTCGGCGGCCACGAACAATACTTGATCCATTTATTTACCAATCATTTTTTGAATGTCTTCAATCGCACGCAAGGCTTTCAAACCATCAAGTCCTGTCACTACAGGAGCTTTATCGTTCAAAACAGCGTCGACGAAAGCGTCAGTTTCTTTCTGAAGAGCATCGGCTTTTTCAACAGTCCACTTTGTCACTTTCGTCAGCTCATCGCCGCCAGGACCCTTTTCAACTTTTTCAAGTTCATGGATGCCAGTGTTCGCAAACAGAGTGCAGTCGTCTTGAACGACGCGAACCGAGCGTTGAGCCACCGGCGCAATACGGCTGACCGTGATAATCGCGTGAATACCATTTTTCATTTTGAAAGAAATCGAAGCTGTGTCCAGTTCCGGAGAAACCAGTTTCGAACCAGAAGCCACGAAGGATTCGATTTCACTGCCCGTCAACCAGAACAGCAAATCCATATCGTGAATGGCCAGATCATGAAGAACGCTGACATCAGCACCGCGCGCTTTGTAAGGAGCCGTTCTGATCAGCTCAATCGTGCTGACATTCTTCATATGCTTTTTAAGTTCATTCACTGACGGGTTGAATCTTTCGATATGCCCCACAGCCAATTTCACTTTGTGTTTTTCAGCCAAGGTCAACAATTCTTCAGCTTGAGGAACCGTCGCCGTGATTGGCTTTTCAACATTGACGTGAATACCGTTTTGCAAAAACAATTTGGCCACTTCATAGTGGCTTTGAGTGCTGGCTGCAATCGTCACCAGGTCCACTTGACCGATAAGGTCCTGAGGACGGTGGAAACTTTGTACACCAAGTTCTGCTGCGATTTTATCAGCTTGCGCCGGGAAATGATCACAAACTCCCACCAGTTCAACATGGGGATTATTTTTGTATTTTTGAGCATGAAAGTTACCCAGGTAACCCACGCCCACTACGGCGCCACGCAATTTCTTACTCATCTTCTTGCCAGCCTTTAGGAGTTCTGTTCACCGCGATACCGCGTTTAGAAGAACGGATAAAGTTAATGAAATATTCAATGTTCGGGCTCATCGTGCATTCTTCCTGAATACGTTGAATGCCTTCTTCCACAGTGTGGGAACCCATGATCAAGATACGAATCGCTTTATGCACGTTGGTGATTTCGGCACGGTCGTAACCTTTACGTGCCAAACCAATTTTGTTGGTCGCACGAATCGTCGCATAAGTCCCTTGAGCACGACAGAACGGCAGAATGTCTTTGTTGACGATACTGCTGCCTGCGATGAAGGCCATTTTGCCGACTTTAGTAAATTGATTAAGAGCGCTCATACCACCGATGAAAACGCCGTCAGCAATTTCACAGTGGCCACCCAAATGAGTGTTATTCGCCATGATGACATTATTGCCCAACTTGCAATCATGACCCACGTGAGTGTACGCCATAAAGTAACAGTTGTTACCGATTTCAGTTTTCTTATCACCTTTAGAGGTCGCCAAATTCACAGTCGTGAATTCACGGAACATATTGTTGTTCCCAATGATAAGATATGTCGGTTCATTTTTATAAGAAACGTCTTGAGGAGCACCACCGATAACGGCACCTGGACAGAAATGATTGTTCTCGCCGATTTCCAAAATCCCGTAACGAGATCCCAAAGTGACGTGACCTTCTACATAGGTACCCTTTCCGATTTTTACTTTACCTTGAATAAGGCAGTAAGGTCCGATTTCAACATCATCGGCTAACTCAACATCTGGGGAAAGGACGCTTGTAGGGTGTACTTTATAATTTGCCATGTAAACTGTATCCTAAATGCAACTTTGCTATGCTTGAATTTAAAAAGGGCCCCGTTGAGGGCCCTTTGAGTTTTTCAAAACTATTTTTCTTTCTCGTAGGCCTTAATCACTTCGTCTGTAAGGTCAGAGTCCGGAGTGGAGTACAAAACACCTTGGTTGTTCTCAAGAACCAAAGTGTAACCTTTGTCCTTTGCCAATTTTCCAATAACTGTTTTCATTTTAGTCAAAATTGGAGCCGTTAGCTCGCGCTCTTTCTTTTGAATTTCCATCTGGCTTTTGCCTACGATATCACGGTACTTGATCATTTCTTCCTGAAATTCTGCTTGTTTTTTACCAAGAGCATCTTCAGAAAGAACTGATTTTTTCTTTTCAAGATCTTCACCCATCTTTTTCAGATCAGCTTCTTTTTTCTCAAGATCTTTTTTCTTTTTGTTGAACTCAGATTCAAGTTCAGCTTTGGCTTTTTTACCTGCAGAAGTTGCTTGGATAGCTTTCTGCATGTCTACGAAGCCTACTTTGCTGTTTTCAGCCGCTTGAGCCGCCACTGTCATCATGAACACAGTCGCTGCGATAATCATTTTTCTCATAAAAAATTCCTCCATAAAATTTTAAACATTCAAAATCAAATTAGAAACTTGGACCAATCGAGAACTCGAACACCGAAGCGTCGTGGTAATTCGGATCGCGGTTCAGCGGGAAGCCCCACTCGAATCTCAACACCCCGATCGGTGAATACCAACGAAGACCGAAGCCCACGTCTGCAAACCAGCTGTCACTGGTCAAGACGTCATCAGCGGCACCCACGTCAAAGAATCCTGCACCCATGATGCCAGCATCTTTCACCAAAGGGAACTGCAATTCAGTACGAGCCATTGCCTGCTGAGTACCACCATAGAAACGCATCGCCTGAATTTCGGCTTGTTCAGCAGATAGTGGCGGATTAGTCACAGCCGGATTCGTTAAATCGTTATAGATTTTTTGAGATCTTTTCATTTTACCAACACGGTAAGAACGGAAACCACGTAGTGAGTACGGTCCACCCAATAAGTACAATTCATTGAAAGGAACATCCTGACCATCAATTCCATCGATACGTGCGTACTGAAGATCATTTCTCCAAACCACATCCCAGAAGATGTTTTTGAAATAGTTGAATCTTGTGCTGGCACGGTTGTACTTCAGCTGACCGAAACCCGCATATTCATAAGATGCCGAAGCAAAGATACCTTTTGTTGGAGAGAATCGGTCATTACGTGTGTCGTATTCCAAAGTCCCCGTCAAAGAAATCGTTTCACCCGAGGCTGTCGCCAATGGGAACAAGTCTTCGTCCGTGATCACTTTACCAGTTGAATCCTTACGTTCCGTCAATTCTGACTTATCGTATTTTGCGCGCAAGAAGCCACGAGTGAATTCCGCAATGGGATGTCCCATACGAAGCGACATACCCGTGTGAGCCTCATCGTAGTCCACACGACCCGTATTTTGGCTTCGATAGAGATCGCCACCCAAAGACCATTCAGTGTCATTGAAGTAGGGTTCTGTGAAAGACAAGCTATAGTAGCTGCCCGTTCCGCTTAAGTTAACATTCGCACCCAAGTTTTGACCACGGCCCAAGAAATTCGATTGCTGAACCGAACCTTGCAACGTGAAACCTTGAGACGTTCCGTAACCAGCACCCAATTGAATTTGTCCTGTATTACGTTCTTTAACGGCGATATCGACATTCATCACGTCTGTTTTTTCTGGATCCACAGATGTTTTAAAGTTCACATCCTCAAAGAAGCCCAGACGTTGGATATTTTCCAAGGACTGACGACGACGAGTTTCGTTGTAAAGCTCACCCTCGTGAACTTTCAACTCACGACGAACCACCTTGTCACGGGTTTTGGAGTTCCCAACAACGTTGATTTTACCGAAGTAAACTTTGGAGCCTTTGTCGAACTCGAAGACCAAGTCCATCTTGCGTTCTTTATCATTAGCCCGCGTGCGCGGGATGACGTTGGCAAAAGCGTAACCCAAGTCACCGTATTTCGCCGTCAACTCGCTGATGTCTTTTTGCAAAACTTCATAAGAGAAAACGCCGTTTTTATCGATCTTGATGGCTTCGAAAAGTTCAGCTTTAGGGAACAACAAGTCGCCCGCGAAATCAACATCACCGACGGAATACTGTTCACCCTCTTCCACGTGGAAAGTGATATAGATATTTTTCTTATCCGGAGTCACTGTCACTTGGGGACGATCGACTTTCGCCTGTACGTAACCTTGGTTGTAGTACATGAAACGAATGATCTGAACGTCACGGTCGAAAGCTTCTTGCTTATATTGACCCGAGCCCGACATCGCCGAGAAGAAACCACCCTCTTGAGTGATCATTTTGCTTTTAAGCTCGGCCTCTGTCAGATTTTTAGCTCCAAGGAATGTCACCTTGCGAACTTTTACCTTGTCATTTTCACGAATTTTGAAAACCAGGCGCACTGTTTCATCTTGAGTGATGTTTTGAACTTCGGCTTCCACACGAGCCAGGAAGAAACCTTTGTCTTCGTAAAGTTTTTGAACTTTCTCGACGGCTTCTTTTACTTTAGACATGTTTAACAGCTGGTATGCTTTGATACCTGTGGCATCTGCGATATCTTCGGATTTGATTTCACTGTTACCTTCGTAAGTGATTTCAGTGATGGATGGTTTTTCCAAAACTTTATACGTCAACACGGCTTCTTTGCCTGTGACTTGACGATCAACTTCGATGTTATTGAAAAAACCAAGTTTGAAAAGAGCTTCTACATCTGCACGAACAGTTGCCGCGCTATATTCCGCTCCCGCTTTTGAAGCGATCTTAGTCAGAATGGCATCTTTTTCGATTTTGCGATTGCCCGCTACTTCGATGGATTTAATCGTGATACCAGAAGACGCGGGTTGAGCTGGCGCAGACGCCGTCGGCCCATTCTTCTTGGGAGTTTTTTTCTTGGGAGCCGCCATCGCAGTCGATGTGGCAGTAACTAATAACAAAGTACACAGAAGCTTAATCAAGTTCGAATCTCCAACCGAGAGGGACCTTTCACGGTCTCAATTTTCAAAAATCTCAAAGATTTCTCGATAGTTACCTTTTAAACTCGAAAATCGTAGCCCACGACCGAAGTCTAGTACATAAAAAAGCGACCGAGTGACTAGCGGCGGCACAGTGGTCGAGATCTTGAAGCTAATTAACGCTAACTGACTTGAGGACAATTAATCACTTCAAAACACCGCCTCTTATACCGATAAAAAGTTAATCCGTCAGAGGTGATTTGATGACATTTATGGCACGACTATCAGCATTAGTTTTCTTTGCATGTCTTGGGGCCTGCAGCTCAGTGTCTCTTAAAAACATCGATCGCTATCCAAACATTGTAGGCGGAACTGAGGTCTCAGCTGATCACTTGCTGGCAAAGAAAGTTGTCCTAATTTTAGGCACAACTCAAATGGGTGGCAGAGGATATTGCACGGGCATCGTTATCGACAAAGACGTTATCCTCACCGCTGCTCATTGTATCAATCCCGCAATCGTCAAATACTACGTCATTCCACATATCGATATGTCTCCAGAATCAGGCTATGACCGCGTCAGAGATTCCATTTTAGTTACGAAGTGGATCACCCATGAAGACTATGTCGACGAGGGAAATAAACAATTCAATGACGTCGCTCTGTTGAAATTGGAAAGACCCGTCCCCGGCGATTATGAACCGATTCCATTGTATGATGGCAAAGCAAAACTTTCGAGTCAGGAAGTCACATTGGCAGGTTACGGCCGAACAAGTGAGACATCCCGCGATTCCAGCTATCTGCGCTTTACCACAAAAAGCATCAAAGATGTTTTAGTGAACTACAAAGGCGAAAAGGGCGCGATGTATTTAACCAATGGTGACGTTAAGGGCGCTTGCGAAGGTGATTCCGGTGGACCGGTGTTTTACGAAGTAAACAAGCAGGTTCAATTAGCAGCCGTGATCTCCACCACTTTTGGTCCCGATGCGATGACATTTTGTCACGGCATCGTGAAAGCGATGTATGTTCCAGATTTTATTCCTTGGATCGAAAAAAACAAGCCGCTTTTAAATCGATAAGCGCCGTTTCCTTTAGACCCAAAGACCGTCTTTCATTCTGTAGACTTTTGGAAAGCGTGTCGCAAATGTCAAATCATGAGTCACGATAACCAACGCCAATTTCATTTCTTCTTTCAAGCGGAAAAACAATTCCTGAATTTTTCCGCTGGTATTTGAATCCAAGTTCCCCGTCGGCTCATCCGCAAACAGAATTTTAGGGTGACGAACCAGGGCCCGAGCAATCGCCACACGCTGCAGCTCCCCACCTGATAATTGATTCGGATAGTGCTCAGCACGATCCGCAAGCCCCATGAACTCTAACAAATGCAAAGCCTTTTCTTTCGCGGCCTTGGGTGCTTCGCCTGCCACTCGGCACGGAATCATCACATTTTCCACCGCATTGAATTCACTTAACAAGTGATGGAATTGAAAAACGAAGCCCATTTCTGCATTACGAAACTTTGAAAGCTCTTCATCATTCATCGCGAGCAAATTACGACCTTCAAAAGTCACCTCACCCATCGTCGGACGATCCAGAGTTCCCATGATCTGCAAAAGCGTACTTTTCCCCGCTCCGGACGAACCTAAGATCGCTAAAGCTTCACCGCCATGAATGTCCATGCTAACACCGCGAAGGATTTCTAATTCGCCATTACCACTGGGATATGACTTGTGAATATTGCGAACGGAAAGAAAATGGCTGGTTGGATTATTCATTTCGCAGTCCTTCCATAGGATTGAGATCAGCCCCACGTTTTGCCGGAGCCAGTGTCGCCAGAAAACAAATCAACATCGTTGCGACACAAATAGCAATTGTATCTAAAAAGCGGATATTAACTTGGATAGAATCAACTCGGTAAACCGCGCCGGAGATCAAACCCAGGCGACCTTGAGCCCAATTGAAGAGTACGCACAATATCAAACCCAAAATAAAACCCAGGATCAAGCCCGCAGCCCCCAGGATAAGTCCTTGGGCCGCGAAAATTTTAATCACGTCTTTACGACTGACACCCACGGTTTTTAAAATCGCGATGTCTTTAAATCTTTGCATCACATTCACAAATAACGAGGACGAGATATTAAAGGCTGCCACGAAAATAATGATGGAAACGACAAAGAAAATGACGGGTCTTTCGACCGCCACTGCATCGAAAAGGTTTTCATTCGAATCACGCCAGTCGCGAACCCAATACGGCGAGCCCAATGCCGTACTAATGCGAAAGCCCGCCTCGCGAGCATAGGCGGCGTCATCAAATTTCAACATCAAGCCTGTATAACGATCACCGATGGCAGCCACATCCTGAGCGACCTTCAGATCGATCATAATAAAGCGTTCATTCCACTCGTATTTTCCTAGCTCCACCACACCTTGCAGCTTAAATGTCCCGACTTTTCTGTTAAAGCTTGATGGATCAGAGGAATCTGCAATGGGTAAAACCACGCGAAATTGATCGCCAATGTTAAGACCCATTTTTTTAGCAAGGCCGGAACCAATCAAAGCCAGGGGGACGTCGGATGGTGCTGACAAATCAGCAGAGCCCTCTTTCACCCGGCTTCCCAGATTCAATGTTTCGTTCACTCTGTCTTTATCGATTCCCTCTAAAAGCACACCGGAAATTTGCCCGTTGTGGGCCATGATGCCTTCTACGAAAACAAAGCGTGCAGCACTCACCAATTTGGGATCGGCTTTACGGATTTTTTCTTCAAGTTCACGCCAGTCATCCGGAAAGCGCGAACGCTTTACCACTTGCACATAACCCGAAACATCGGTCATGGCTTTTTGCAAAGTCGTTTCAAAACCACTCATCACGGCCATGGACACAACCAAAGATGCCACACCCAAAACCAAACCAAATAATGCCAAGGGAGCAGCCCCCCCGAACAAGGTTCTTTTTGAATTCAGCAATTTCCAGGCAATCCAGACCAGGGAGTTTCTATTCACGAGGGCTTCACTTCCTGGTTCACCTGTTCTTTTAGGTAAGCCATGATAAAGCCATCCAAATCACCGTCCATCACGTCATCGACCTGATTGGTTTCATAATCTGTACGGTGATCTTTCACCATTTGATAAGGGTGCATCACGTAAGAACGAATTTGCGAGCCCCATTCATTGGCTTTTTTAGAGGAGTTCATCGCATCTTTTTCGGCATTGCGTTTTTCAAGTTCAATTTCGTAAAGTTTTGCTTTCAACATCTTCAAAGCTTTTTCACGATTTTGCACTTGGGAACGTTCAATTTGGCAAGATACGATCACACCCGTCGGGATGTGGGTCATACGAACTGCAGAGTCCGTTTTATTGACGTGCTGACCACCGGCGCCGCTGGAGCGATAGGTATCTACTTTCAAATCTTCTGGACGAATTTCGATATTGATATCGTCATCAACTTCCGCCCACGCAAACACAGACGAAAACGATGTGTGACGACGAGCATTCGAATCAAATGGAGAAATTCGCACCAGACGATGCACGCCTGATTCCGCTTTTAAATATCCATAAGCATACGGGCCTTCAATCAAAAGCGTGCAGGATTTAATCCCAGCACCCTCGCCCTCGGTCATCTCGATCACTTGAGTTTTATAACCGTGTTTATCCGCGTAACGCGTGTACATACGCAAAAGCATTTCCGCCCAATCGCAAGACTCGGTCCCACCGGCACCCGAGTTAATGGAAAGGTACGTGCTATTGCCATCAAGTTCTCCGTTAAGAACTCGTTTCAATTCTAATTCTTGAGCTAATTTTTCCAAGGAAGAGACTTCAGTTTTAACTTCGGTAAAACTGCCCTCATCGGTGGCTTCTGCTGCCATTTCCAGTAGGACTGAAGCATCACTCAAACGACTCGTAAAAGAATCAAACTCACCCACGGCTTTATCCAGCAGGCTTTTTTCCTTATTGAGCTTTTGCATTTCATCGGGCTTCCCCCACAATGCGGGGTTTTCCGCCTGAATTGCCAGCTCATCAAGGCGCTTTTTCTTTTTATCTAGGTCAAAGATACCCCCGAAGCTCCTTGGCGAAGCTTTCGAGTTCGTTGATACGTTTTTTAACGTCTGAGGATTCAGTAATAATCGACATTTATATTCCTACTTCTGATCCAGTGATCCTGGACCCGATTATAGTTATTTCTAAATGTCAGGGTGTCAAGTGGGGCTACGCAGCAAACGCTCAAAGATCGCATCTTGCAGATCGAACATCTTTTTCGCGTCTTTTTCATTCGTCTCGTGATCGTACCCCAAGAGATGCAGTGTTCCGTGCAACAGCATGTAACCCAGCTCTTTTTGGAAAGTCAGCTTGTGTTCCTTCGCTTGTTTTTTCAGCACTTCAGGGCACAAAATAAGTTCGCCAAAACTGGAGGGATCCATCGAGTCAAATGACAAAACATCCGTGGCATAGTCTTTCCCACGGAATTCGTTATTGATCTTTTGTGCGGGTTTTTTATCTAAGAACACCAACGTCAATTCACGACGGGCTTTTTCAGCGTTTAGTACTTTACGCTTTTTAAGCTCCGCCACCACTTGATCCATCCATTCCTGAATGAACTTGCGAGGCACCGTGTGTTTCGACTCATTGATAATCAGAACCTGCATACTATCCTTGTTTTGTCGTTGGCGTGGATTCACCCAACTGGCCACCGGCAGAGCGTGGGTAATCAATACGCTGATGGTATATACCCAAAAGAATGCGAATGAAAGCGGCTTCAACTTTGGAAATATCTTTCAGGGTCAAATTACACTCATCCAACTGCCCGTCGGAGAATTTTCTTTGCACAATATTTCTAACGATATTTTGCAGGCGCGCTGGAGTTGGCTCATCCAAAGATCTTGCCGCCGCCTCGATGGAATCCGCCAACATACACAAGGCGGCCTCACGAAATTGCGGTTTCGGACCTGGGTAACGGAAGTCTTGATCGCTGATTTCTGGGTCTTCTTCTTTTTTAAGATCCAAAGCTTTATTATAGAAATAAGAGATCAACGTTGTTCCGTGATGCTGAATAATACCGTCGATAATAGGCTTACCCAGCTTATAAGCCACACCCATCTCCACCCCGTCTTTTACGTGGGCGATCAGGAGTGTTTTGCTCATAAATGGCGAGATATGATCGTGCGGGTTATTGCCTGGTTTTTGATTTTCAATAAAGTAGTTCGCGTGCTCCATTTTACCGATGTCGTGGTAATAGCACATAACTTTACCCAGGAGCGAGTTCGCACCGATTTCCTCGGCTGCAGCCTCCACCATGGAACCCACCATCATGGAATGGTGGTATGTTCCGGGTGCTTTTACGATCATGTCTTTTAAAAGAGGATGATTGAGGTTTGAAAGCTCCAGGAGTTTTACGTCTGTCGTATAATTGAAGATGGACTCCAAAAGCGGAATGAACATCATCGCGCACAAAGAACTTAAGATACCACCGATGAAACCTGCTGGAATGGCGAAAAGAATTTCTCTTAAAGCACCCTCTTGATCAAAACGAGTCATCGTTAAAACGAAGGCGATCACCAAGGCATTCACGACCCCGGTTCTGACCCCGGCAAAGTAAATATCATTCCTCGTTTTACAATTAAACACGCCCCGGGCGGCGGCGATACCGCCGATCATACTGAAAAGCATCAGGGCATAGTTGTAATCGACCATGATTCCCAGACACAGGGACACGAAAGCCGTGTACAACCAAACGATCTCGCCAGATGTAATTAGAAGACCAACAAGCATGGGCCCCGCCGCAATCGGAGCTGCATAAAGGAAGAATGTTGCCGGCAAAAGATGTCCTAGTTTTGAAACGAAGGCCGCGTCTATCACGAACAGATAGACTTTGGTGAAAAGGATCGTGCCGAAAGTGATCAGCATCATGACCATCAGGTCTTTGAAGTCCACTTTCACTCTGTTGAGGCTGAAACGTTTTAAGTACGAAAAGAAAACGATGATGGCCATGGAAAGCATCAACGCCATTGCGAGCGCCGTCAGATCCTTACGTTTATCAGAACGGATGTTTTCGATTTGCTTAACAACCGCCATATGGAAAGGCTGGACGACGGAGCCCTGAGCCACGATCACTTGATTCTTTTTGATCGTGATATTCACTGGAATCACGGCATCGCGGGAGGCTTGTTTGCGGCTGGCTGTTTCTTGTTTGTTCAGCGTGAGGTTTGGTACCAGAAGCGATCTTGCAAAATACAGAATATTTGCGCGATCCCCTTCTTGAAAACGATCCAGCTCTTTGCGATCTTCCAGAGTGAAGTGATCGGGATCCTGGATATCCACGATTTCGCCACGAGAGATATTAAATTCACGGCCCAGATTATTACGATGAACGACGCGAGCCACCACTGTGGACTGCCCTGCGGGGATAAAGCGATCTGGGGCTTCGGCGATTTTTTGTTCGTACCAGTTTTCCAGATTACGAATCATGATCGCTTCGATACGGGCGCTGAACTTGTTATCGATCAGCCACTCGTACATGAAATCAGAAACACTCACCCCGAGCTCTGATTCAAATTCTTTTTTGTATTGGAAAAATTCTTTTACTTTGGCTCTTTGGGCTGCGGGCTGTTTGGGCCAGACCACTTCGCGCTGATAGTTTCGCATGGTGCGGAATGAATGAATCAGCCCCAGGGAGACTCTTTCGAAAACACTCGTATCAAAATCATAAACGACCGGGACGGCGTACTCGGCCTTCATGCGCTTTTCTTCTGTCGTTACTTCGTCGGTCATTTCGAAACCGATAGGAGATGTTACGTCGTATTTTGCGACATCCCCGACATTGAAGTTATAAGGCACATCGAATTGATAAAAGATGGTGTAAGACAAAAGAACACAGTACAGGAAAATAAAGGCCGCTCTGCGCACGAAAAGCTTTTCTTCCAGCATATGCAATGCACGCCCGAAGAAAGTTTTTTCGAGGCCAATGGAATCAACCCAGTCCAAAAACTTTAGACTGTGATCTTCGTAATTAACCCGAGTCGCATGACTCTCATTTTTTTTTGAACCTTTACCACGCTGAGGCATATTACAGACTGTTGTCCTTATCCCGATTAGCGTATCGCTAATTAACTTAATTGTCGAAATCACTCTGTGTTTGCGCTAAGATAGAGCGGATTCCATCAAAAAGTCGAGGCGCTGTATGGCAAAAACTCCTGCTGAATTACGTAATATTGAGTCCTTGGTCGAGATCGTCGCAAGTCTTCGCGGCCCCGACGGCTGTCCTTGGGACAAAGAGCAGACTCATGAGTCTTTGACCCAGTATGCAATCGAGGAAACTTTTGAATTGGTGGAAGCTATTGAGAGTGCTCCTGCCCAGCGCGATCGCAAGATGAAAGATGAATTGGGGGATGTGCTTTTCCAAGTGGTTCTTCACTCACAATTAGCTTCCGAACGTGGAGCATTTACTCTGGCTGACGTGATTGAAAATGTGGCAGAAAAATTGGTGCGCCGCCATCCCCATGTGTTTGGCGATGTGAAGGTTGCTGATTCCGCTGAGGTCGTTAAAAACTGGGACGAGATTAAAAAGAAGGAATCTGGTATTGGCGGTGATGGCGTTAGCGGCGCAACACCGGATTACGCATTAAAAGTCCCCCCCCTTCCCGCTTTGCAGCGCGCCTATAAAATAGGCAAACGCACTGAGAAATACAAATTCGACTGGGAAAATGTCGAAGGCGTGATGTTGAAGGTCGAAGAAGAATTCGATGAATTGCGTGAAGCTTTGGATAATGACGTGGATTCTGAAATCGAGCACGAGCTCGGGGATGTTTTATTCTCTTTAGCGCAGCTGGGCCGCCATTTGGGTATGGAACCCGAGCAGGTTCTTCGTAAAGGCAACGCTCGCTTTGAGGAGCGCTTTAATAAGATGGTTAAATTCGCTTCGGCAGATGGCAAAGACTGGGGCGCCTTGAATGTCGAAGAGAAAGAGCAGTTTTGGTTGAAAGCTAAGGCGGCTCTTAAAAAGTAGATTTATCGAGAGCATTTTCTAAATGCTTCTCGTTCACATCACTTAATTCTTTATTCTTAATTCAACCCTTATCGGTTCTCATTCCTCAATATTCAAGGCAATCTCTACTCTAACGTTTACAGTATAAATTCTCCGGGACTCTGCGCTCCATATAAAAGCGCAGAATCCAATATTAGCTAACAACAACACCGGCCTGGTGTCGATAGCGAAGTCGATTATGCTGACCGCAGAGTACCTGCAAGTTTGCTTCCGAATTATCTCCTCCTGCCCAGCGAGGGATAATATGATCAACCTGCAAACCGGTTTTGCTTTCACAAATCAAACCCGTCTTTTTATCGACATACTGGCAACAGCGATCACGCATTAAAACAAATCGACGCGTTTTTGGTGTTAGCGTTGTATTTTGACTCACCATAGACACCGCTGCGGTGTTTTTGCGATTCGCCGCTACCTGAACATCCCGGAACCCCTCGTTGTAAGTTGATAAGCCATCATACTGTTTCTTCGTGACAATATCCTTCATTTCAGCTGCTCCTTTCACACCCACCTCTTTCAATCTGATGAATTGGGTGCAAAGGATTTCGATCAAGCCCGCAAGTGAATGATCATGATTCTGCTGCAGCAAATGAAATCCAAGATGCTGAGACTTCATCAACAGTTCGTACTGCTCTTTGGAAAGCGTTAATTGTAAATGAACCGATTCATCTTTTTGAACCATCTGCTTATCGGTTGGCTTTAAAGGTAAATCTAATGCAGATGAAAGCTCCTTCTGCGTATCCCAACAATTCTTGCCATCGACCAAGGCAAGCAAGGAAGCTTTTTCTTCAATGGAGACACCCGTTTTCTGAACCCGTTCCTTTTGTTTAATAGCGCTTGAGACCTGGCACAATTGTGACAGATTCAATCGGCCCTCTTCGACCTTTCCCGCCATTTCTGGTACGTCTCTTAATAAGCGAGCAGCATACAGCCTTTTTTCAGCGGCAGTTTTACTGTAACCATGCGTGTGAATCAGATAGCTCAATGTAGAATCAAAACCACGGTCAAGGAACAATCGGCGGGAATCGATTTCTTTTACGTGCTCAAGAATGATGTGCAAAATCTTACGCTCATTCTTTACGAATGTTTTAAAGCTAGCTTCGAGCTCATCATTATTCATCTTAGAAAGTTTGTTCATGTAAGTCCTTTCGATGAGATTCTTATAGCACGGGTTTTTCGGAGGAATTTTACAGTGGCCTTGAGATCAAATTTAAACCGGCCATAAAAAGCGTTAAAAGCCTTTCCTAGAGGGATAAACAGGCATTTTGTGTTTTTCAAATTCAACAAAGAAATCGAACGAACAAGCCAATCCTCGAATGAGGAAAATCCCGTCAACAATATTTATGTTACAACTTTTTCAATGACATCGTGTAGACACCGTTTCGGTATTAATCCTCTCCCGCCCCGGCGGCTTACAAAAAATATTTCAAATATAAAGACATAAACAAATACAGCCAAGAGAGCTACGAAATAGAAAGATGCAGATCGCACTCATCAGAACGTTCAAGCGACGACTACAAATTGAAAATAGAACTTACTGACAGACAACCGAATAGAACGAAGATCGATTATTTCAAAAATAGTATATAGGGTGAGTGAGTGAGTGAGTTCTCCATCTCACAATCTGCAAAAAAATAAAACCCACAAAATGAAATATAATGATCCCATTCGACACTAAAAACAAAATCCAATTTCTGTCGAACTCTTTGTCCGAAGAACACAAAAACTCCACATCAACAAACTGAACACATGCAGAAAGACTTTCCACTTCCGCGGAAATTTACGTCCACATTCCGTACGAGTGAAAACAAGGTCGACCGTTTTCAGCAAAAATACATCGCCGTTACCCGCAACCCACCTCAAAAAATGTAAGTGAAATTCGTCAAAAAGTTCGTCATATTCGAGGAACTTCCTAAAAAAACACAGACTTACCCCGAGTTCTCAAGAAATATTTCCCGCAAAACGTCCAAAATGTTGACGACTGAAAAATATTTTTGCCGTGGTGTTCGCGATCACCATCTATGATTTCAATACTTTACCGCGTCTCATATTGAAACCGTTTTTGAATAAAAAAATAAAATCACTAGGTTGCGGTCAATTTCAGTTTTGTCACTAATTAAACGAAACTGAATCCATCACGAACATGGTGGGGCTCAGGAGGGCAAACCGTATGATCAATCAAATCGCTCGCAAATCAGTAGTAGTTGCTTCAGCGCTAACAATGCTAGCTGGTTGCGGAAAAAGTGGAGGAACATACTCGATCCTCGCTGATTCAGATTCGTATAAGCAGGAAGCTGTCTACGTTCCAAAGAAAATCGATATCCTTTGGGTGATCGACAACTCTGGTTCCATGAAAACATCTCAAGACAACTTGGCTGCGAACTTCCAGTCCTTCATCTCTCGCTTTAACCAAAACAACAGTGACTTCCACATGGCTGTGGGTACGACTGATGCTTGGGAAAAACAATTCAACTCAAACTCACTTAAAGCCAGACTTAGAGATGGTGTTGATTCCACTCACTCGGGTGTGTTTGTTATGGATAAAAACACTCCTAACCTAAGCAATGTCTTCATTACTAACGTAAAACAAGGCATCAATGGTAACGGTGACGAACGCGCTTTTGAAAGTATCAAACAGATTCTTCAAGATCCATTCAACGCTGGCTTCCGTCGTCCAGACGCAACACTTGCAATCATCATCGTATCTGACGAAGAGGACTTCTCTCAGTCAGTAAGCACTTTCAGCGAAAGCTACACGAACAGTAAATTGTATCCAGTACAAAACTACATCGACTTCTTGGATACTTATACGGGTGGTACAGCTGGTGGCAGAAACTATTCTGTTTCCAACATCGCGATCCAAGACACAGCTTGCCGCGACCAATTGAAAACTGACAAGTTCCCGACTCGTTACCATGAAATCACTAACAAAACTGGTGGTATCAACGGTTCCTTGTGCTCAAACTTCGGTACAACTCTTGAGTTGATCTCTGATTCAATCATCCAGTTGTCGAGCTCTTTCAAACTGACTCGCGAACCGATTCCAGAATCGATCGTTGTGACAGTTGATGGCACAGTGGTTCCACAAGACTCCGTTAACGGTTGGACTTATGATGCCGCAACTTTGACAATCACTTTCCACGGCAGCTCTGTACCGAACGCGAACTCTAACGTGAAAATCAACTTCGATCCGAAATCGATCAAGATCTAAGAAAAGGATTGTGTAATGGGTGGGGAACAATCTGCAGCAGCAAATCTTGAGCAATGGTACATACTTCGCGGGGACATGAAATACGGTCCCTACGAATACAGATCCATGATCTCAATGATCCAAAACGCTGAGCTTCAAGATTATAACTATGCTTGGGCTCCGCATCTTGAAAACTGGACACTCGTTGGCGAGCTTCCAGAATTCTCGAAAGACCGCTTGGCGCGTCTGATCCAAACGAAGGATCACTTATCTGGCGCTTTCATTGAAAGAAAATTTCCGCGTAGAGATTTGAAAACTCCTATCTACGCACACAATGATCATTCATTTTTTGATGGTCACACCTTGTCCGTAAGTGAGAACGGGGCTTTAGTTCTGTTGAACGATCCCCTCCTCTACTTAGGTCAAAAAATTATGCTTCATTTCAGAAGTTCGGATGTAAATCCTGTAGAATTTAATGTTCTATGCGAAATCGTCCGAAAGAATTATTCGAAACAAAGACTTAACGTGAAATCCGGCTTGCACTATGCTGTTCGTTTCCTCCAAGTGCCAGAAGCTGGTTCGGTTCAATTAACTAAATGGGCTCGCGGTGGCGGCTCCAAGGGGGAAACAAATGGCATTCTTAAAGTTCATGAATGAATCTGGCGTCGTAGGCTGGTTGATTCTTCTAACAGGTATCGGTTCATTAGTACTTGTCGCAGAACGCGCAAAAATGCTTTACAAAGAGTATGGCATGAATGTGGACGAGTTCATGGGCAAAGTCCAAACTCTTGTATTAGCTAAAAAACTTGATGAAGCATTGTTGCTTTGTGCTCAACTGGAGAAAAAACCTCTAGCTGCGGCATTCAAAACGATCCTTGAAAAAGCGGATCGTGATGACGACACAATCTTCCAAGCACACGATATCGCCTTGTCTGAAAACGTACCTTTGTACACAAAACGCCTTCACTATCTTTCAATGCTAGCCAACGTTGCTACGTTGATGGGTCTTTTGGGTACGATCCACGGTCTTATCTTGTCGTTCCAAGCGGTCGCATCTGCTGACCCTGCGATGAAACAACAATTGTTGGCGCAAGGTATCTCAGTATCCATGTATACAACAGCGCTGGGTCTTGCGGTTGCGATCCCTGCGATGGTGTTCTTCTCAATCCTGACTTCCCGTCAAAATGAATTGATGGAAGAGATGATGGAAAAATGCGGTAAATTGGCAGAGTTGCTGACAAGCGCACACATTCCAAATCTTTCTCGTCAAAATGTATTCCCTGATCACGTTGCAGCTCCGACTGTAACTCCTCCATCAGCTCCAGGTAAGGCTTCTTAATTGAAGCCTTCGGGCATTTTCCAAGATGGAACTTTAATTCTTATTGGGTGGGTATATGAGACGCGCTAAAAAAATCAAAATCAATCACAACAGTGAGTTCGAGCTGGATTTAGCACCCCTGCTTGCCGTGATGGTAAAACTGGTTCCAGTACTACTGTTATCATCCGCATTCGTGCAAATGATGGTGATTGAAACGGAACTGCCTCAAGTGGTTTCCGAAGCCATTCAACGTAACGATCAAGAAAAAACTCCGACGGTGGTAAACCTTGAAGTGGACCTGAAAGAAGGCTTCACGATCGTGGTTAACAAAGCCGGTAAGGAAAACTCGGAAACTATCCCTCTTAAGGATGGAAAGTTTGACCTTTCATCTCTGCACCAAAAACTTGTGGAAGTGAAAAAGGCCAACCCGGAAGTTTTCAAAATTGAACTGAGCCCTGATTCGAAAGTTCCTTACAATGACATCGTCAAAGTGATGGATGAAGCTCGTCAGGCGCATGATACGAAGGTCACTTTCCCTGTTTTCGATACAAAACAAGGTAAGACCGTCGAAACCAAATATATGTTTCCAGAAGTTGTCTTCTCGAACATGATGGAGGGCTAGACTATGTCACGCCGTCGTCGTTTTGATCCTAATATTAAAAAGAATTCCACGTTCACACTGAACATTACTTCCATGACTGACATGTTCACGATCCTGCTGGTATTCTTGCTTCAATCCTATTCAACTTCGCAAGTTGAAATTCTTCCTGAATCCGGTTTGCGTTTGCCTACTTCGGCTACAACTGCAAATCCCGTAGAAGCAGTTAAAATTTCATTATCGAAGGAAGCGTTAAAAATCGATAAAGACAAAATTGCAGATGTTAGAAATGAAGACTTCCTGGCCCAGGACCTTGAGTCTACTGATGCGAACTTTATTAAACCTCTGTTTGAAAAACTGGACCACATGGCCAAAAATTCAACCGAAAAGGAAAAGTGGGTAAAAGAAGGAAAAATTCTTTTACAGGCTGACAAAGACCTTCCTTATGCGACTCTTCGCAAAGTGATGTATACAGCATCTATGGCAGGCTTTCCTCAGTTGAAATTGGTGACAATGGTCGGAGAATAGCCCTATGAAACTGCAGACGCTAACACTAATTCTGGCAATACATTTATTCTCGTTGTTGTGCTTTGCAGAAAAGAATGAAAAAGGACTGATCCCAGAAGTCCGTATGTCTAACGATGAAGGTGAGAACGAAAAGAAAGCTCTTCGTTCCGAGTTGATGATCACTCGCTCGGAAAATAAAGCGATCGACTCTCTTCAAGCTGTTATCAAAAAACAAAAAGGCTCTTCAAACGAGGCGGACTTATGGTACCGCCTTGCGGAGCTTTACATGCGCCGTTCTAAGTCCGGTCGTTTCTTTGACTTGAACCGTGACAATCCAATGATGAAGCTCTCCCCGTTCCCGATTCCAAATGAAAAAGGAACTGAGTCAGTTAAACGCGCGATGAAGATCTACTCAAAAATCGAATCGGAC
This sequence comes from Bdellovibrio sp. KM01, assembly GCF_013752535.1. Classification (NCBI taxonomy): domain Bacteria; kingdom Pseudomonadati; phylum Bdellovibrionota; class Bdellovibrionia; order Bdellovibrionales; family Pseudobdellovibrionaceae; genus Bdellovibrio; species Bdellovibrio sp. KM01. The sequence continues at coordinate 1,477,637 of NZ_CP058348.1, read as the reverse complement.
TTTCCAAGATTCCGTTTCATGGACGAAGTTCTGTTCAACAACGCCTTCGCTCACCAACAAGTGGGTCAAATGAAAGGCTCGAACGAACTTTACCAACGTCTTTTGACGAACTTCCCAAAATCACCTTTGGTTCCAGATGGAACTTTGGCTTTGGGTGAATTGCTTTATGACCAAGGTAAATTCGCTGCGGCATTAGAGCAGTTTGAAAGACTTGAAAAATTCCCAAACAGCCGTGTTTATTCTTACGGTATGTATAAAGCCGCTTGGGCCTGCTATAACATGCGTGATAGCGAATGCGGCATCAAGAAACTGGTGCAGGTCGTAAAAAACAATCCTCCACTTCAAGATGGAGAAGTTCCAACAAACCGCCACAATCTTCGCAAAGAGGCTTTGCGCGATTTGACAATCTTTATTGGTGACTCCTACCCTGCAAACAAACTTTATTCTTTCTTTGAAGACATCACGACAACTGAAGAGTTGGGCGAGTCGATGATGAACCTGGCGAAACTTTACGAATCGCACAGCCGTCAAAAAGAAATGAACGTTTTCCTGGAAGAATACATCGACAAACATCCAACCGGTCCCGATGTGGTTAAATCCCACCTTTTGCTGGTTGAAGCCAATGAGACGTTGAAAAAACGTGATTTGGTTTTGAAGCACATGCAATTTGCTTCGGATCTTTGCCGTGCTGATTCGTCTTGGAAAAAAGAACAGAAAAAAGACGCCGTTATCACTTCATGTGATGAAGGTTTCCGCCGCACCAGCCTGGATATGGCGAAAAAATGGTGGGAGATCTGGCTTAAGAACAAACAAAACACTGAGTTCTCTAACCTGACTCAGCAACTGTTTAAATTGATGCTTGATATCGAGGATCCTGCGAAACCGGATTTGAAAACTCGTTTTGCTTATGCTGAACTTCTTTTCCAATTGGGTAAATTCGATGAGGCCTCGACGCAGTATAAAATCGTGGGTGACAAATCCACTGATGATATCCTTCGCCATGATGCAAACTACGCTGCTCTATTCTCGAAAGAAAAATCTATCGAGAAAAAATCAGAGCCTTTGAAGGAATCTGAGCGTAAAGAATTGGCGGCAAACTATCTCGCGAAACACCCGACTGGGAAATACGCTATTGCGGTTAAATTCAAAATTGGTCACATCGCTTACGAAGAAAACAACTACCCTGAAGCCGAAAAATGGTTGAAGCCTTTGACGACGTTGAAAGGCAACGACGAAATCCGCAGAAAATCAGAAGACCTGGTTTTGGATATGCTTAACATCAAAAAAGACTTCGTGGGTATCAAAGAGTTTTCGAAACAAATCGCGAATTCAACAACAGATGCTTCTCGTAAGAAAAACATGAACAAGATCCAGGAAGAAGCTCACTTCACTGAAATTCAGGAGTTTGCAAAAACTGGTGACAAAGACCAAGCAGCGCAAAAGTTGATTGCTTACGCAAAGGAGCATGACAACTCCAAGCTTTCTCAAGATGCGTTGTGGCAGGCTATCGGTATTCTTTATACTGAAGGCAAAGTCTATGATGCCGCTGAGATGTCTTTGAAATACGTGCAAAAATATCCAGACGATAAAAAGAACCTGGATGCTTTGAAAGACTCCGCAAAAGCTTACGCTGACATCGGTCAGACGGCAAAAGCCGCTGATACATTGGCAAAAGTGGCGGACCTGGATAAAAAAGGTCGCAACCAATATCTGGAAGCGGCAGCTGATATTTATCTGATGGAAAAACGCGTGAAAGACGCTCGCGCCTCTTATATGGGAATTCTGTCTGCAGCTGACAGCAAAACGACGGAGCGTATTTACGGTAAACTTCTTGATTCATTTAAGAATGACAAGAAGTCCCCGGAGTACGATAAGCTTTTAAATCAAATCTCTGCCAAAGGAATCGAACCTTACACAACTGAAGCGATGATTGAAAAAGCTCAAGCCTTGCTTGATGCGGGTAAAATGACGGCGGCGTTTGATCTTTCAATGAAAGCGAACGGTCGCTCTGTCCCTGCTGAAACTCGTGCCGCTGCCCGCCTGATTCAAGCGGCAGTTTTGGAAAGAGAATTCATCGCTCAAAGCGTAAAAGCTCGTGAAGAAAAATTCGCGACGGTTCTGGCAATCAAGACGGAGAAACTTGATAAAGCGCAAACGGCTTATGTCACTGCTTTGAAAATGTCCAAAGATCCATATCAACAGTTGGATGCTTTGCGCGGTATCGACCGTGTCTATGGCAACTACATTGATAGCTTAACTTCTATGCCACTTCCCGCTTCTTTGAGTCCGGATGACCAAAAACAACTGCGTGGAGAGCTTGCGAAGCTGACGAATCCTATCCAGGATAAAAAGAACGACAACGACGCGAAGTTAAAAGCTTTGGCAGCAACAGTTGGTCAATCTGCGACGACGACACGCTCTTACACAAGCATTGGCGCTGATAAAACGATCACGCCGATTGCTCAATTCCCTGCTCCGGAAAAACTGGGAGTATTCCTGCCGGCTTCTTCGGACATGACGATTGGTAAAGTGTCTCGTTATGAGATTCGTCCCAATAAGACATGTAACAAAACTGCTGTAATGACTGGTGATATTTCAAAAGTAAACACGTTCGAAGTTGCTGGAAATTGTTATGGTTCTAGACAGTTCGATATCGTGGAAAAACTGGGCTTGGAACTCGCTAAGAGCAAAGAAACAAGAGCCCTTGGTCTTTTCTATGCGAGCGTAGGAAGCGAAGGTAAAGGCTATAGCGACAAAGCGATGTGGTTAATTGATGCGGCATTGAAGGCTCAACCTGAAGCGTCTCCTTTTGTATATCAAAAGGCCCGTTTAACTTATAAAGAAGATGGCATCAAATCCGCGATGCAGTATTTTGAGAAGGTTTTGAACATGCAAATGCCTTCGACAGAAATGGAAACTTTCGCTGGAGTGAAAGCTTTCTCAGAGGGAGATTTCTCTCGCGCTGTCGAAAAATTTTCTACACTCCAAAAAGATCAGTTGTATACTTTAAACGTGGGAACGCTTTTGAGTGAATCTTATGCTCAAAAGGGTCAGGTCGATAAAGCTCTAGCAATGATCAAAGATTTGATCGCTGCGAACAAAAAAGACAATATCGACTACCTTCTGGAACAAGCTCATATCCTTGAGACTTTCAAAGGAAGCCCCACGCTAGCGTTGGATTCCTATGAAAAGGCATTCAAAGCCAGCAGCGCGCAAGCAGATTTGCGTGAATGGTTAAGCAAGAAAATTCAATTTATCAAAAATCAAAACAAAGTCGGTCAGCACGTAACTTCGGGAGACTTGTAGTATGGAGGGTACAAGTGAAAGCTTTCATCCAATTGATGACAGTTTTTCTTCTTCTGGGGTCATCGACTGCCTTTGCTAAGCAAAGAACAGTTCGTAAAGTCCAGGAAGTAAATTTCGGTGACATGAACCTCAAGGGTACAGTTCGTAACCCTGATGGCGCATATCTAGTACAAAAACGCGGTATTAAATTTATGCCGTTGTATGACGTACAAAAAGATATGGACGGCCGTATCAGGGAATCAGCGCTGTATTTGAATAACTAAGATTATTTTTACTTAGAGGTGTATTATGCTCACGTTGATTGTACGTCAGTCTCTAAAAGATGGGACTGCAAAAACCTGGAAATTAAGACCAACGAATGAAACTCAGACGTTTGGTTCTTCCCGCCTTGCGGATATTATTTCCATTTCTCCAAAGACAAAAGGTATTCAAGGTGTATTTGAATATCGTAACGGTCAATGGTTCTATGTCGATATGGATATGGCTACCTCCAGCGGATTGAAACAATCCCCAGCCATCGCCTTGAACAAAGACACGACTGTGACTTTGGATGAATGCACATTGCAATTTGATCCAATCAAAAAAGAAGTAGATCTATACACCCGCCTGGATAAAGCCGGCCGTGATGAATCTGTTGGTAAGAAATTCCAATTGTTCATGGTAAAACAACATGGCCGCGTGTTACAGACTAAAATCCAGCCCTTGAACAAAGCATTCAAACCGGATTTCAGCAACACCAAAGTGGCCTGCGTGCCATCTCAGGATTGGCACCGTCAGTTGCTGGGTGATGTCGAAGTATCGCAAAGAACGCTTTCTATGGACGATGCCGCGGCTATGGGCCGCTTCAGCACTTCTTCCCTGGTGGACGAAGACTCCAAAAAAGGTGTGATCTTGATGCTGGGTGCTGCGGCCCTGTTTGTAACAGCCGCTTTGTTCGGACCTAAAACGGATGTTCACTCGATGGCGGCGGAACAGCCTAAAGTCGCGCAAAAGATCATTGTTAAAACAGAGATTAAACCAAAGCGCAAAAAATCCGAAACAGCTAAACAGCAGCAAGTTGCAGCAGCTCCGGCTGCCGCTACTCCGAAAAACGATACGCCTGCTGCTGGTGGCGGAGGCAAACTTGCCAACATGATGAAATCGATCTCTGACGGTCGTATTTCTAAATTGATTGGTAAGGTCTCAGCGCAAGGCGCGAAAAGTGCGAACGTTATGTTTGCTCAAGGTGTAAAAGCTGGTTCCGGTCCATCCGGTCGTGGCTTGGCAGCTGTCGGCAACATCGAACGCTCTGGTCGTGACTGGGGTGCTGCAGGTAACGGCAGTGGCGTGTTGATTTCCACAAATGGTAAAGGTGGCGGTAAAAACGCTTCCGGCATGGGTGGGATGGCCGCTGGTGGCACTGGTAATGCCGGTGTTGGTTTGATCGAAGAGGAATCTGAAATTACGGGTGGTTTAGACCGTGAGGTCATCGCTCAGTATATCAAATCCAAATTAGGTCAGATCCTTTACTGTTATGAAAGACAGTTGAGTGCGAATCCAGATTTGTTCGGTAAGGTCGCTGTTAAATTTACGATCGGTGGTACTGGTCAAGTTGAACAACAGATCATTGGCGATACAACTTTGAAAAACTCAACTGTTGAAGGCTGTATTTTGAATCGTGTAGCCGCATGGAAGTTCCCTGCCCCACAAGGCGGAACGCGCGTGCTAGTTACATATCCATTTTTGTTTAAAAGTACCAACTAGGACGGGGGACCGAAATGTTTAAGAAATCACTATTAATTTTCATCTTGATGACAGCTCAAGCTTTTGCACAAACAGCAAAACAGCCAGCGCCTGCACCATCTGCACCAACAGAACAACGTGGCAGCGACAAGCTTGACATCAAAAAACTAGAAAACAAGTACTGGGCCGCTAAGGACGAAGACTTTGGCGTGGTACAAAATCGTCGTTACGTAAAAGCAGAGCGCTTTTATTTGACGGCTCGCGCAGGTATCCCAGTGAACGACGCCTTCAGTGAAGGTACGATCATGGGTGCTGACGTAGGTTACTTCTTCAACGAACGTTGGGGCGTGGAAGTTTCTTACAACAACGCAAACCTTTCAGAAAATGACAGTACTGAGCAGTTCCATACTCAGAACGGTGCAATGCCCGATCACAATATTTTGAAATCATCGTATTTCGCTTCTGCGATCTGGGTTCCGTTCTATGCGAAAATGTCTGCTCTGGATAAAGCCATCATCTATTTCGACATGGGTGTGTCGGTAGGTCTAGGTAACGTAAATTATGAGATTGCAAGATCAACTGGCAACGAAGCGAAATCTTCGATCGGTTACAAACTGGGTGTTTTCCAGCAGATCTTTTTCTCTGAGCACTTTGCCTTGCGCGCAGATTTGATCAACACATGGGCTAGTGAATCGCAAAAACCATACACAGCGAACAGCCCGCGCGTATTGGGTGATAAAATGGTCAACGATACGTCGTTGATGTTCGGTTTAACTTATTGGCATTAATTTAGTTTACCGTCTTCCAAGGCCGGGGGGTCTTTATGAAAAAGCCAATGAAAGCAATGATGGTACTGCCCTTTCTGTGCAGTGCCGCTTTCGCACAGGAAGTTCAGCATAAGGCGCTGAACGTAAAAAATCAGGGTGCACCCGCAGCTGCAAATCTGCGCGTGAAATCCAGTCTGGTTCCGACCTACGAAATCTATCAAAAGAAAGTAGTTAAAGGGAAAACGGAAACTTTCAAAGTCAAAGCCATTCCAGAGTTGAATATCGGCATGGAGCGCCAGGTGGAAGCGATTCCACTCAGCCCTCTTCGCCTGCCCGCTTCTCGTGAATTGGTCGTGAAGGAAATCAAAAAATCTCCTTCCATTGACCCGATGCAGATTAAGGTTCCGCCTTACACTGCCGTGGTCAATCCTCCTAAGATTTTAACAACTCCCGAGGCATTTACAAAAATCCCGGATGTTAAAATGTTGAGCCCAGTTAAAGATCCATCGACGACGGAACCACAAGTGACGTTGCAGAAAATGGATGAAATGGGTCCAAATGATTATAAATTACTTCAAGCTTTGATCTTCCTTGAGATCCAACAGAACTATGAGTTGGCAATGGGTCTGTTTGCTGAATTGATGGACGATAAAGAGCACCGTTTGGAAGCTCTTTATAACTATGCGATGACGGCAAAAGGCATGGGGCTAAATACAGAGTTCAGAACTTATATGATCAAAGTTTCCCAGGAGACTAAGAACAAAGAATGGCAGGAAAGAGCAACAAAAGCCCTGGTTGAAGGAATCAAGGTTCTGGAGCTGACTGACATCTCTTTGATCGATCCTTTGGTTGCTAAATATGAAATCGATGTGACTAAAAACGATGAGTACCAAATTACTCGTGCGAAGTACTACTCTTCAATCGGTAATCTGGGTCTGATGGAAGACGCATTGATGTACATCGATGAAAAATCCAAAAAGTATCCAGAGGCTTTGTTGCTTTCAGGTCTATTCAATTATCGTCAAAACAAAGTTGACGAAGCTGTTATCAACATCGAGAAATTGTTGAAAGCGACTGAAGACGACAAAAAATCTCAAATCAGAAACGTGGGTGCGATCACTATGGCTCGTATCCAGTTCCAAAAAAGCATGTACAAAGAGGCGTTCCAGTCTTACCTGAAGGTAGACCGTTCCAGCCCACTTTGGTTGCAAGCTATGACGGAAAGCGCCTGGACTCAGATCTTGTCTGAGGACTATGAAGGTGCTGCCGGTAACATGTTCTCGTTGCACACGGACTTCTTTAAAAATGCTTTCAACCCAGAATCCTTCGTGGTTCGTACGGTGGGCTACTTGAATCTTTGCCAATATGGTGACGGTGTTCAAGTCCTTGAAGAGATGCGTGGCAAATACGGCCCATGGAAAAAGAAATTGGAAGAGTATAAAACTTCCCACAAGAAATCTTTGGACTACTATGACACTGTGAAAAACTGGGCAAAAAACTCCGACTTGAAAGAAGTTGATGGTTTGCCTCGTGCCTTCATCGTGGAGCTGGCTCGTCACCCTGGTTTCGTATCTGTTCAAAAACAGATCAATAACTATGAAGACGAAATTACCAAGTTCAACAAGATCTCTTTCACCTTGATCAAGATGGAAAAAGATTTCCTGACTAAGAAAAATGAAGCCAACAAAGCTTTAGCGGCAGCGAAAGCTAAAATGAAGCCCGGTGCGGCTCCATCATCTGCTGTGATTGACGCCGATAAAAAACTTTTGAGCTATTCGATTCAGTACCACATTGCTAACAAAGCCCGTACCTCGATCAAAAACCTGCGTACTCAAGGTATCGCACGTATTGAGAAAGAAAAAGACGTGCTTCGCGTCGATGCGGGTAAAGCCCTTCAAGACAACTATAAAAACATGGTTGCCAACTTGAACCGCGTTCTGGATCAAAATGACGTTCTTCAATACGAATTATATTCGGGCGCGGGAGAGCACATCCGCTATCAAATGGCTGGTGGCGAAGTGAACGAAAAAGAACGTCCAGAACTGAAAGTAGCAAAAGAAAAGAGCCTCAATTGGAAATTTAAAGGTGAAATCTGGGAAGACGAAGTTGGTCACTACCGTTCATCTTTGAAAAACGTATGCCCTCAGGATAACTCTGTTGCTGGCATGAATGAGCACTAAGGAAGGAAATACTTATGAAAACATCTCTTAAATTAACAACAATGACGGTACTTTTAAGCTTCTCCACTGCTGCATTCGCACAAAATACAGCGAAAGACGGCTTGGAGCGCATAAAAACAAACTTGAACAATTCAAAATCAAATTTGTCTGAGTACCAAAAGAATCTAAAAACAGTGGAAGGTAACTTGAACGAAGTTGCCAAGGCTAAATCTTCAGTAGAAAGTCAGCAAAAAGAAGTAGCTGCCCAAGCTGAAGAAAACACGAAGTCTATGCAAAAGCTGGGTAAGCAGGAAATGGAGCTGCAAGGCTTGATCAAAGACGAACAATCCAAAACAACCGCAGAGAACCAAAAAATCGCTGAATTGGAAGCGATGATCGCTAAGATCAAAGAAAACCAAAAGAAACGCGAAAACAACGTTCAAGACTACCAAAACCAATTGTCCCAATTGGGCGAAGAGAAAAAGGTATGGCAGTCCCGTCGTGACACTCTGAAAGAGCAATACGACAGTGTGAACAAAAAAATCCGTGAGCTTGCTTCCGAAGAAAAAGAATGGAAAGGCAAAGAGCAAGGATACAAAGGCGAAGTGAATCGCTGGACTAAGGAAGTAGAGCGCCAACAAAAGATCAGCGACTCTTACAACTCTTTAGCCGAAGTGAAGTAGTTCCGAGTTAATTCATATTTAAATAAAGTTTCGTAAGAAACATTAAGAGATCAGGTCCCCCGGCTTGATCTCTTTTTATTTCTGTTTACGTCCAGATTTGTCTAAGCCTCATATAACCTGTTAAGAGTCCTTTATACCCTACACATGTCAGCCGAAAAGAAGACAAACAACATCGCTGGCTCCCCGTCAGCAAATGAATAAACAGGAAACTTCCTATGAACGACGCATCTACGAGCTCTTGGTTCCGCGGCATTAAAGGCAAACTTCTTTTCGCAGCGTTTCTGCCCCTTGTCGGTTTTAGTATCATCTTTGTCATTGCTTTCAGCAGCCTCCATACCATCGGTGGCATGTTGAAAAAGGCAAACACGGAAACCACACCTAATCTGATTGAAGTCGGTGAAATGCGCCAGGCTCGCAATAAATTCAATTATATGGTTCTTGCAGCAATCTATTCCGCCGACGCCAAAGAACGCCAGGAAGACATCGAAGAAGCCCGCAAATCCATCACAGAGTATTTCGAGGCCTTTACAAACTATACCAAACTTCCAAGCCCACAAGAAATCGCAGCAACCGATGATGCTGGTGACAAAGCAGCTCCTCTCTTCAAGGCCGCTATGCAAGAGACCGTCGCGCTGTTGGAAAAAAACACACCTGAATCTGATAAGGCAGCTATTGTTCTACTTCATGGTCCCGTGAAAGAGCATGCCAAAGTTCTAAGAGCCATGACAACGGCCGCGGTAAAATACTTCGAGAATCAATCTATCAACGATACGAAAATTGCTACAGCAAAAATGTCACAAGCAACAACAATCATCGTCGCAACGACAACGGCTACCTGCTTGATCATTTTTTCTTTGCTGATGTTCATCGCCATCCGACTTTCTAAAACTATCGGTGGGGTCGCTTCTCGTCTGACTGAATCCAGCCATCAAGTTTCTGCGGCTGTAGTTCAATTGAACAGCGCCGGCAATAACCTTTCCCAATCTTCGACTGAAGCTGCGGCTTCTTTGGAGGAAACTGTAGCAGCTTTGGAAGAATTAACTTCCATGGTGCAAATGAATTCTGACAATGCAAAACAAGCCGCAAGCTTGGCATCAACTTCCCGTCAATCAGCTGAAGCTGGTGAGAATGATATTAAAACTTTAATCACCGCAATGACAGAAATATCCCAATCTTCTAAAAAAATCGAAGAGATTATCTCTGTGATCGACGATATCGCTTTCCAAACGAATTTGTTGGCACTAAACGCTGCCGTCGAGGCAGCACGTGCCGGTGAGCAAGGTAAAGGTTTCGCGGTCGTCGCTGAGGCCGTTCGGGCCTTGGCACAAAGAAGTGCAGCTTCTGCCAAAGATATCTCCACACTTATCAAAGACTCCGTTTCTCAGATCGAAAACGGTAGCGAAATCGCAGACCAAAGCGGCGCCGTTCTATCGAATATTGTGAACTCAATTAAGAAGGTTTCTGATCTAAATAATGAAATCGCGGCAGCAAGCTCCGAGCAAACAACAGGCATCCAGCAGATCAGCAAAGCCATGAATCAATTAGATCAATCGTCCCAGTCGAATGCTGCTTCTGCTGAAGAAATTGCAGCAACAAGTGGCGAAATCAACAATTTGGCAACAACGACTCAGGCTTTGACTGTCGAATTGACGGAAGTTGTGATGGGTAAATCAAATGGCACAACTGAATTCCATCACGAACCGCAAGCAACGACACACAAGAAAGTTGTCAAGAGCTCCCCGATGCCAAAGTCAGCTAAGGTGATCGCAATGAAAAAGTCAGCTCCCAAAGCGGCCGCGAAAGCCCAACCTTCCACTTCTGCAGATCTGATTCCCTTCGACGAAGACGACCGTAAAGTAGGAACAACTGACGGCTTTTAGTCATTCAAATTAAAATAAACTTTAAAAAGAGATGAAACCTCACCCGTTTCATCTCTTTTTTTATTAAATCTACTTCGGCATGCGAAACTAGACTTCAAGTTTCCTTGAATAAAGCCGAAAATAATTTCACTCAGGCACCTTCTCCTCGTGCAACTTCATAAAAAATTAAAGGATTGCTGACATGAATCAGACATCACTGTCATCGTGGTTCCGTGGAATCAAAGGTAAACTGTTATTCGCTGCCTGCCTGCCAATGGTAGGATTTGCAATCAATTACGTCATTTCTAGCTCGAGCATGAATAGCTTAGGAACTTTGCTGAATATCGCAAACGGAGATACAATTCCGAACCTCACAGCTGTTGGTGAAATGCGCCAAGCTCGTAATAAATTCGGATATCAGATTTTTGCAGCCTTAGCCATGGAGACTGAAGAAAAGCGTCATGAGCGCATCAAGCTTGCCCGCGAGGGTATCAAAGAATTTAAAGAGAACATGGAGCTTTACAAAAATGCTCCTGCCGCTCCAGAGTTACAAGAAACTGACAAGAAAGCCTATGCAGTCCTTGATGAATATCTGGGCCTTTTGGATAAAGTCGCAAACTTAGCAGACTCCAATAAACCAGAAGACCATAAACAAGTTCAAGACCTGATGGATGGACGTCTGTGGGAGCTTGGAAAAATCATGCATCAAATGGCAGGCTCTGCCATGAAGTACTATGACAAAACAGCGCAAGCAAACTCTGCTGAAGCCAAAAGCACTATTGCCAAGTCCAGTACTATCATTCTAATGACAACAGGTGTTTCCTGCCTGGCGATTTTCTCAATCCTTTTATTCATTGCTATCCGACTTTCAAAATCTGTGGGTCACGTTGCGTCCAGTTTGTCAGAGTCTTCGGCACAGGTCGCAACCGCCGTTGAACAACTCAATGAAGCCGGCAACAGCCTTTCCCAATCCTCAACTGAAGCTGCTGCATCCCTGGAAGAAACCGTTGCGGCTCTTGAAGAATTGACGTCGATGGTACAAATGAATTCAGACAATGCGAAGCAAGCGGCCGGTCTTTCAGCCACTTCCCGTCAAAATGCTGAAGCCGGTGAAAACGATATTAAGAGCTTGATCACAGCTATGACAGAGATCTCTCAATCTTCACGTAAAATTGAAGAAATTATCTCTGTTATTGATGACATCGCCTTCCAAACAAACTTGTTGGCACTGAATGCAGCGGTTGAGGCAGCTCGTGCCGGTGAACAAGGCAAAGGTTTTGCCGTAGTTGCTGAAGCAGTTCGTGCTCTGGCACAAAGAAGTGCTTCTTCAGCCAAAGACATCTCTTCATTAATCAAAGACTCCGTTTCGCAAATTGAAAATGGCAGCAGAATCGCTGATGAAAGCGGCGCCGTCCTCTCAAACATCGTAAGCTCGATCAAAAAGGTTTCCGATTTGAATAACGAGATCGCAGCGGCAAGTTCCGAGCAAACAACCGGAATTCAGCAAATCAGTAAAGCCATGAATCAATTGGATCAGTCTTCTCAGTCTAATGCCGCTTCTGCAGAGGAAATAGCCGCAACTAGTGGTGAGATTAATAATCTTGCAATGACGACTCAGAATCTGACGGTGGAACTGGGCCAAGTGATCTATGGAAATTCCGACATTCCGGTTATGACTCATACAGAGAGTCCCGTGAAAAAGTCCACTACTGCAACGGCTTCGAAAAAGGTCATTCCTTTCAAAAAGCCCGCAACGGCGATGGCCGCTTCCAAAAAGAGTGCGCCAGCTCCGTCAACTGCATCTGATATGATCCCCTTTGATGAGGAATCAGATCGCAAAGTAGGCACCACTGACGGATTTTAATACGTAACTTAAGGTGGGGACTACTCCCCGAAAGACCATAGAGGGTTCATATGAAATCACAGGGTATTTCAAGTTGGTTCAGAGGTATTAAAGGTCGTCTGATGTTTACGGCGATCCTCCCCATTATCGGGTTTGCCATTTTGTTTGGAGTGTCGACGGTGACGGTCAACCGTTACAATGCCATGCTGACAGTCTATAGCAACACGATCGTGCCGAATCTTCAGTATATTGGCGAAATGCGCCAGTCCCGCAACAAGTTCGCTTATCAAGCTCTTGCAGCGATGGATGCTGATAACGACACAGATCGAGCAAAATCCATTGCTTCAGCGATGGAAGGTGTTGAAGAATTTAAATCCAACTACAAGTCTTACGCAGAAGCACCCTTTTTGCCTACGGAAGCTCAGATGTTCGAGCCAGCTAAGGTTGTCATTGGCGACTTCTATAAGGCCATGGACTCTATCCTTGAACTGGTTAAAACAAACGATCCTGAAAAAATAAATGAAGCGCGTAAACTTTTAAAGGGTCCCTACACGAAATTCGGCGGTATCGTTCGTAACTTCAATCGTGACGTTGCAAAACTTTATGAGGAAACATCTGAAAAACAGCAACTCGAGGCTAAAGCTCTTCAAAAAGAAGCCGCGAACATGCTCATTGCAACCTCAGTCGTGGCCGGTATCGCTATCTTTTCAATCCTTTGCCTGTTCGCTGCGCGGATGTCAGGAGCTGTCGCTTCAATTGCGAGCCGCTTAACAGATGCGAGCTCTAATGTGGCTTCTTCGGTCGAGCAACTCAGCGAAGCCAGTAACAGTCTTTCCCATTCCTCGACAGAAGCTGCGGCTTCCCTTGAAGAAACAGTTGCGGCTCTTGAGGAATTGACATCCATGGTGCAAATGAACTCTGACAATGCCAAACAAGCGGCAAGTCTTTCCGGCTCTTCACGACAGGCCGCTGAAGAAGGCGAAACGGACATCAAGAATCTGATCACAGCAATGACCCAAATCTCCCAATCATCCAGAAAAATCGAAGAGATCATTTCAGTTATCGATGATATTGCCTTTCAAACGAATCTGCTGGCCTTAAACGCAGCGGTCGAAGCCGCTCGTGCCGGCGAACAAGGCAAAGGCTTTGCGGTCGTAGCAGAAGCCGTTCGGGCTTTGGCGCAAAGAAGTGCTTCCTCTGCAAAAGATATTTCTTCATTGATTAAGGAATCGGTTTCTCAGATTGAGCGCGGAAGTGAGATTGCTGACCAAAGCGGAACCGTCCTTGCAAACATCGTAAACTCGATCAAAAAGGTTTCTGACTTGAACAATGAAATCGCCGCCGCCAGCGGTGAGCAAACAACCGGCATTCAACAAATCAGCAAAGCGATGAACCAATTGGATCAGGCTTCTCAATCAAATGCCGCTTCTTCTGAAGAAATCGCAGCAACAGGTGCCGAGATCAATGGTCTTGCTACTACGGCTCAGGGTTTGACTGTGGAGTTGAATAAATTGGTATTGGGTGTCGATAAATCAATGATTGAAGCTTAAGATTTTTTACATTTCACAAAGTCGAGCAGGAACCTCCCCTGCTCGACTTTCATTTTCATAGACGTGTAGCCATACACCAGAACACAGACGGAAATAACACCCACCAAAAATACCGTCTTAAGCAAACTTGATGAAGTAGCCGTTACCGTATCACCCAGGTTTCCAGCAACGACCGCCATCATCAAACCCGCCACCAGAATTTTCACAAGCTCTTTAGCCATCGCCCACCAATTCATCCCGACTGAATACAACCTCATCAAACCTAAAATCATGATGAGCTGTACTGCGGCGGCAACCAAACTTGAAACCACCAACCCCTGCAGTCCCAAAGACTGAATCCAAAGCGGCGCCATCCCAATATGCAGAGCCAAGCCCAGCAAAGAAGTCACTGCCGGCACCCAGGTGTTTTTCACAGCATAAAATGCAGGAACCAAAACTCGGACCGAGGAAACCAAAATCAAACTGATCGCATAAATTTTAAGAACCATCGTGGTAGCCACAGCATCAGCGGCACTGAAATGTCCGCGATAAAAAAGCACTTCCACAATCGGCTGAGCCAGACAAAACAACCCCACTGCCGCAGGCCAGGCCAAATACAGATTCATTAAAAAGTGTTCCTGAAGAACAGACTGAAACTGCTCTTTTTGTTTTCGTTGAGCGAGATCACTTAATGTCGGCAACAAAGCGGTTCCAATACTCACCGCCACCAATGACAACGGAAGCTCAAGCAGTCGATCGGCCCAGTAAATATAAGATAGAGCCCCCTCACCCAAGCCACTCGCAAAATGCAAGTTCACTAAGGTCGCTAGTTGCAACAGTCCCGCCCCTAAAAGACCCGGCACCATGTTTTTTAAAACCAGGCGGACATCCGAACTCCACAATTGGCGAGTGAACCGCGGCAGATAGTTTTTCTCGCGCAGGGCCCACCATAAAATCACCGCTTGCAGCAACCCACCGATAAATACACCCCAAGCGAGGCCGTCCCCCATGTCACGAAACCACGTTCCCGGCATAAAGGTAAAAACCAGCATCGAAATATTCAAAAGAGCGGGTGCCAAGGCCGGCAAAGCAAAGCTCCCCAGAGCATTCAAAATGCCCATGAAATAAGCGTAGGAGCAAACGAAGAACACGAAACCAAACATAATTCGCGCCATTCGCACGGTCAGATTCCATTTTTGAACATCGAGCACATAATTATCCGCTAAAAGCAGCTTTAACAGCGGCTCCATGCTGATAATCCCCCACAAGGTCAGTCCCCCCAGAACGATCAGTAACAACGTGTAAATGGCATTTATAAGATTTCGGGATCTTTTGCCGGAGACATCTTCAGCCTGAGCTTCAATAAAAACGGGAATAAAGCTCACAGAGAGGGAGCCTTCGCCAAAAAGCCGACGGAAAAGGTTGGGCAAGCGAAACGCCGCGGTCCACGCATCGGTGACCGTACGATCAAAGAGGGCTGCCAGGGCCATATCGCGGAATAACCCCAAAACGCGGCTCGTTAGGGTCCCGCCCGCCATGAAAAAGGCTCTTTTGAAGACCTTTTTGCGATCTTCTTTTAATCCGCTTGCCTCCACAGACACCCTATGTTAATCCCTTTGGTTCGTTTATAAAGATTAAGTGGAGGCTATACCTTGGCAAATCATAAGTCAGCAGCAAAAAGAGCTCGTCAATCTATCCGTAAAACAGCAGTAAACAATGCTCGTAAAAGCACTGTAAAAACAGCTGAAAAAAAACTAGTTAAAGCTATCGAAGCTAAAGACGTGAAAGCTCTTCCTGAGTTGTTGAAAAACTTCACTTCTCAAGTGATGAAAGCTGCTAAAACTGGCGTTATCAAAAAAGAAACTGCTTCTCGCAAAATCAGCCGTCTTTCTACTCGCGCAACTGCGAAGTAATTCCGGCTTAAAATTTTGAGTTAGAAATTGGGTGACCTTTGAGTCGCCCTTTTCTATTTAAGCAGCTTGAGAAG
Organism: Bdellovibrio sp. KM01; assembly: GCF_013752535.1. NCBI lineage: Bacteria > Pseudomonadati > Bdellovibrionota > Bdellovibrionia > Bdellovibrionales > Pseudobdellovibrionaceae > Bdellovibrio > Bdellovibrio sp. KM01. Next base: position 1,461,782 of record NZ_CP058348.1, on the reverse strand, counting down.
AGGAATGAGTTCGCGCTGATACAAAGGCGCGAATTTGTCTTTTAGTAGCAAAGTTAATATTGCTAAAGCTAAGACCATGGGTGACCGTCGCGTCACCCTGCTTTTTTTGTGTGGAACGAACCACCCCACGCAGAAACACGAAATCCCCCTGAGGGATTTGAAAGCTCACGACGACTTCGTCACCTTCATTGAGCAGATAATCGGAAATAATCGACATACCACCTTCACCGATCTCTCCAGATTCCACGATAAAATAGGAACCGTCACACAGGACGCCTATTTTGCGTTTCATCACACGACGCGGATACTGACGGCGGAAGCCACCGGCTTTGTCCTCTATCGTTGGAATGTTGATTTTCTGAAAGTCTGCTGCCATGGAGTGCTTATCGGAATTTTGACTCTTTCAATGCAGTCTTGTTTCTTTGTCTCACTTTGAGACGGTGGTTCGCGGTGCTTGGGTTTGGCTGTGGGGAGGGACGCGTGTTCCGCGACACGCCATCCGGGCTCACCGTCGCCCGCCTTTGGCGGGTTCGCGCATCCTGCGCCGACGGAGGTCGCTGCACACGCGTCCCTCCCCACAGCCAAGCCCAAGAACAGGATTCTTGTTCAAAGTGGAAATGAACTTCGGCTGCTTTGCTAGGTTCGAAGTTCTGATTTCAATTTTTGGGAAATGAATTAAGAGGATCTATTTTTTCTTTATGATTGCGGAAAAGGTGGCGTTCCTTGGAGATAGGAGCCAGGTGTATTGTTGGATGTAGTCTATGCCTAGGATGATATCTATGTTTTCTTGGGGTGGTATGACCATGTAGGGCCATAGGTTTTTTGTGCATTGGTTTTGGATGCAGATTTGTGCTGTGGGTTGGGCCATCATATAGGACTTTGTGAAGCCTGCTATGTCGGTTTTTTGCTCGCGGCCTAATAGTTGGAATAGCTCGGGGTTGTTTTTTACGAAGGTACCGGTTACTGCGCTTTGGGCGTGGGTGTCTATTAAGGCTTTAGCGATTTTGTTGCCTATTTTGATTTCTATGATGGGACGTTTTGCCGGGATCAATTTGCCTGTGGTTTTGAAAGGCTTCAATTGTTCTTGGGTTGGGTTGATGTAAATTGCTGCTGATGTTGACAGGATTCTAACGTTATCGATGATGAGGGTTTTGTCTTTGATGGCATCGGCTCCAATGGTGCCGATCAGTTCTTGGCCTGAGGTTGTTGGGATTTCTAGTTGCACTAAAGATTTAAAGTTTTGGGCTAGCTGTTCGCCGCCTATTTTTAACGATTTAATTTCTACTGTGGGATATGTTTCGATCCCGCCAAGGGTTTGCATGGATTGCTCGCCGGTGATTTTTAAGCCTTTGGCGGCTCTCGCTGAAATGAAAGTGTTTTCTGCTCCTAAATCCAGAGCGCACAATCCACGGATCTCTTGGATTGAGCATTCGATTTGGGGAAATAGGCCGGATTGATCTATTAAAATAGGCATTGCGGCTTCCGAGTGGGAAACCGCTACTGATGTAATCAATAAAAGGAATAACTTTAAATTAAGAATAACTTTTAATCCTAGTTAACAGCTTTGGAAGACTTTATAGCAGAATCTTTTTCGGTATAAATGACTCTTTCTTTCATGAAACACTCTTGATTGTCAGTTTCAGCTCTATTGATCATCTCACCCATTTTTTCTTCAAATCGCTCTAAGCCTGAAGTCATAATTTTTACGGCTGAAGCCCGCGGAATGTGACCAGCTTTGGTCTCTGTGATCAGATCTTTTGCTTGAGTAATTAAATTCACGGGCGCTTTCACTTGGGCTTGTTTAGCGAAGTCTTCAGTTAACATCACAACCTTTGTTAAGGCCTTTTGCTTTAGATCAAATCGCGTCGCCTCATCAAGGTTCAGTTCCTCGGCCTTAAACTTACTGTAGGATTTACTCCAGGCCTTATAACTATCTAACGATGTTTCCATCGACCAGCATCTGGATCTTTCTGGAGACATCGCCGTTGCCATTGAGATTGTCGGTACAGATAAAACCATAACGATAGCAGCAATAACCTGTTTCATAGAAGCCTCCATATAGTGAGGCTTCATTTCAAGAGCTATGCCGTGCTAATCAAACCAGAATGAATATAAACAGAAGAACTTCATGGAAGAACAAAAGGTGTCACTGCGACCACTAGTTATTTGACGTCTCAAAATGAGAATAAATCAAAACACCGCTTCGGTGTCTACACCGCACAAACTAAAAAGGTAATTTCAGTCAAAAAGGCCCAAATGCAAGGCGGAGAAGGCACGCGCCGCGCAGGCGTGCCCCAGGCACGCTGAAGCGAGAAAGCCGCCCGACAACGCAGCAGTTGGACCTTTTTCACTGAAATTAAGCCGTGCAGGTTTTTAGGACCATATTCTCTAGCCAAATGTGGCTGGAAAGTGGTGATGATTTTAGAGCCTTGTCAGTCTCAGACAAAACGACCATGGTTTGCTCTAATTTTTTTGCAGTCCACAGGCGAGCTTGCTCGCTGTAGTTCTCAAGGAAATAGGGAGGAACCTGGGCATAGTGAGCAAGCTTTGCTCCGTGCAGGCCTTCCTCCATCCCCTTCTTAACCGCAAGCAAAATACGAATATGGCGGGCCACCAAAGAGATAATACCGATTTCGTTTTGCCCTTGATCCAAAAGATGAACCAGGTACTCGAGTGCCTTCACGCGATCATTCAGACCCACAGCTTTGGTGAAATCAAAAACACTTTCTTCTTTAGAGCGAGACACCACTTGCGCGACATCTTGCACTTCGATACGGCGAGCACCTTCGACGAACTCCCCCAGCTTTTTCAACTCGGCTTCGATTTCAGTCAGGTGATGTCCGACCAATTTGTGCAGCAAATGAATTGCGTCGTTGGAGATTTTCAAACCCAAAGTTTCAGCGATGTAGTTGATCCACGAAGGAACTTGGTTTTCGTAAGGTTTCTTGAACTCGACACATTCGGCTTTGTCCAAAAGTTGGCGGATTTGTTTTTTACGCTTATCCACGCGTGAAGCTAAGATCACAAAGCACGTGCTATCCACTGGCTCCTCGATCAAGGGTTCCAGTTGCGACCATTCTTTGTCGGTGAGTTCTTGCGCTTCCTTCAGGATCACCAAACGACGTGGCGCCATCATCGGCAGAGTTTCAACAGCGTCACGAACTTGAACGATATCAGCGTCACTTGCGTAAAACAGGCTGTAATTGAAATCGATCGCGCCTTCAGTCAGCACAGCGTATTTGAAACGTTCGACACTTTGATTCAACAAATACGGTTCTTCACCGAACAAGAAGTACATTGGAGCAAGGTTGCCCTTTTCCAAGTCCTTATAAAATTTTTGTGAATCAATTAATGCCATCGTCTAAAAATTCTCTGTAATACGATCGTGAGCTTCAAGCATGAGATCGTTCGCCATAAGGTCAATGTTTTGCCTTCGGGCTGACAGATTGTAAAGAGGATCCACCGAGTTTACGCCAGCAAGCGTTACCTGAGGTGCTGCATAAGTACGCTCACCCGTGAAGCTTCCCGCCCACAACTGCGTACCATCAGCTTGTCTCACAACTTTGACAGTTACTGTCAGAAGAATACGATACTCTGATGCGACAACTGTTCCTTTAGGAAGAAAAGTCGAAGAGTCACCAGCTACTCGTTTTGCGCCAGGCAAATAACTGACATTGTCGATGGTTCCCATCACAGCCACTTCTGAAAGTGAGTTGTCCACAACACGTGCCACACGAGAGCGCTGAAATTCGTGAATCAAACCATTGGTAAACGCGACTTCAAGTCCCGGTTCTTGAGATTTATTTTTGAAAACTGGAACAGAAATCTGTTTGTACCCGCCCGGAATTGTTCTGCTGGCCACGCCCAAATGATAAGCACAACCCGAAAGAAGCTGTAGGCAAAGTAGAGAGAGAATCAGAATGCTGCGAGAGCCTTTAAATATTGCGTCCACCGACCCAGTTGAGTATAAATTAAGGAAGAGATCAAGGAAGAAAAATGACTACTTTCAATGATGAATACAGCTTGTTGGCGCCGGGTCCCGTAAACCTTCATCCTGAGGTGCGTAAAGCCTTGGCATTGCCGATGATTCATCATCGCACTCCTGAATTTGACGTGATTTTGAAACGCGTTTTAGAGGGCATTCGCCAGATTTTCCAAACGAAAGAAGATGTTTATCTTTTAAGCTGCACAGGTTCTGGCGGTATGGAAGCACTGCTCGTCAACGTGATCTCTCCGGGTGATAAAGTATTGGCAATCGTGTCTGGAAAATTTGGTGAGCGTTGGGCAGAAATGGCGAAAACATTTGGCGCCGAAGTTTCTATCATCAATGTTCCCTGGGGCGAGGCTGTAAAGCCTGAATCCGTCGCCGATCACTTGAAACGTTTCCCAGAGACTCGTGCGGTTCTGTGCCAGGCCTGCGAAACCTCGACAGCGGTCGCTCACCCGATCAAGGAAATTTCTGAAATCGTTTCCCAGCATTCTCAAACGCTGTTCCTGGTGGATGCGATCACGGCTTTGGGAGCCTATCCCCTGCCGATGGATGCGTGGAAAATTGACGGTTTGGTCGCGGGCTCACAAAAAGCCTTTATGCTTCCAACAGGCATGGCTTTCATTTCTTTTTCTAAAAAAGCTCAAGGCTATTTTGATTCGGCAAAATGCCCCAGATTTTACTATGACGTACGCAAAGAAAAAAAGGCCAATGCGGCTGGCGAAACTTTCTTTTCTTCGAATGTGGCGATCACTCGTGCCTTGGATGTGGTTTTAAATTTGATCAACAAGCAAGGCTTGGAAAGTTTGTTCCACACCATTCACCGCAGAGCTGAATTTACCCGTATTTTCGCTCAGAAATTGGGTTTCACTCTGTATGCAAAATCTCCAAGTGATTCAGTGACGGCCCTGGTCGTTCCGCAATCCATGGATGGCCAAAAAATTCGCTTGGAGCTTGAGCAATCCCACAACATCACGATCATGGGTGGCCAAGATCAAGCGAAGGGTAAAATTATTCGCGTGGGTCACATGGGATATATTCAAGATCACGAGCTTTTAAAGCTGATCGACAATTTGGGACAGGTTTTACGTAAGTTCGATCCAGGCTCTTTGACTCTGGAACAAATTTCCGTCGTGGTGGATGAAGGCAAACAGTGGTTGGAGCAAAATCCATGAAGAAAAAAATCTTAATCACAGATCGCTTCGCTCAAGATAGCTTCCTTTACTTACAACAGAATGAAAACTTCGAAGTCATTCGCAGCGACAGTCATATTCATCTGCCTTTGGAGCATTTGGTTTCTGCCCACGCTTTAATCATCCGCAGTCGCACTGTTATTAACGACGAGCTTTTACAAAAAGCCCGTCAACTGCAACTGATCATCACTTGCACCAGCGGCTTTGATCATATCGATCTGGCTGCCACCGAAAAATGGGGCATCACCGTGATGCACACTCCCACTGCGAACGTTCAATCTGCAGCGCAACTGACTTGGGGTTTGGTGCTTGCTTGTGTGAACAACCTTATTCCTGCTCAAAAAATGGTCAAAGATGGCGAATGGAAACGCGATCTCATCACAGGAATAGAACTTTCTGGTCGCACCTATGGAATTATCGGCTTAGGAAGAATTGGCTCCCGCGTTGCAGAGTTTGCTCAAGCTTTCGGCATGAATGTCGTGGCTTTCGATCCTTACGCTGCGGATGAAAATTTTGAGCGCTTGAACATCCCGCGTTTAAGCTATGAAGAAGTTTTGAAGTCAGCAGATGTTATAAGCTTTCACGTTCCAAAAACTTTGGAAACTGAGCATATGCTGGACCGTTCACACTTTGAATACATTCACCGCGGCATTGTTCTGGTAAACACGTCTCGCGGATCGGTTATTAATGAGAATGACCTGTGTGAGGCTTTAGGAAACGGCTGGTTGCGCTCGGTAGGCTTGGATGTCTTCGAGAAGGAGCCTCTTTCTAAGACGTCCAATTTGCTTGGTTACCCGAAAGTGGTGGTGACTCCGCACATTGGAGCAAATACGGAAGATGCGTTCTTTAAAGCGAGTCAGGTTGCAGCAAATAAGCTCATGGCCTTTTTTGTGGACGGCAGCACCTCTGACACTCTCCCGCCAAGAGCGCCTTGGTACGGGGCTACGCCTTTTGACAAATAGAAAATTTGACATTTAAACCCCGGCTTCCTATCGTCATGTCCCGGGCGCTCATCGCGCTTTTGAAGGGATCGAAGTATGTCAGGAATCGTGGTTGTCGGCGCTCAATGGGGCGACGAGGGTAAAGGTAAATTGGTCGACGTGTTTGCGGAAAAAGCAGACATGGTGGTGCGCTATCAAGGCGGCGCCAATGCAGGTCACACGTTGGTGGTGAATGGCCAAAAAACAGTTTTGCACTTGGTTCCAAGTGGTATCTTACGCCCAGACACGACTTGCGTGATCACTTCAGGCGTGGTTATCGACGTGTTCAGCATCCGCGATGAAATCAAACGCCTGATCGCAGGCGGTTACTTGCAAAATCCAAAACAGCTTTTGATTTCGGATACCGCAACGATCATCCTTCCTTACCACAAAGCCTTGGATTCAGCTCGTGAAGCAGCTCTTCAGGGTGGCAAAATCGGAACAACGGGTAAAGGTATCGGCCCTGCTTACGAAGACCGCGCTTCGCGCCGTGCGGTTTTGTTCGGCGATATCTTTGATCTAAAATCTTTGAAAGAAAAATTGGAACTGGCTCTGCGTGAAAAAAACTTCATGCTTGAGAACTACTACAAATCTTCCACTTTCAAATTGGATGAGTTGCTGACACAGCTAAAAGAAGTGGCTGAAGACTTGGCGCCTTACCGCGCGAAAGATACCTCCCTGTTTATTTCTAAAGCTTTGAAAGCCAACAAACGCGTGATGTTCGAAGGTGCTCAAGGAACGATGTTGGATATCCTGCACGGTACTTACCCTTACGTGACTTCTTCATCCACACTTTCCGCAAATGCTTGCGTGAGTGCGGGTGTGGGTCCTACCAACATTCAAAAAGTAATCGGTGTATTTAAAGCTTACACAACTCGTGTGGGTTCAGGTCCTTTCCCAACGGAACTTCACGATGAAGTGGGTCAAAAAATTCAGGCCGATGGTCATGAGTTCGGTGCGACCACTGGCCGTGCCCGCCGTTGTGGCTGGTTGGACCTGGTTGCCTTGAAATACGCGATCCGCGTGAACGGAATTACAAACCTGGCGATGATGAAGATCGACGTTTTGTCGGGTCATGACCGCATCGGTGTTTGCACGGCTTATAAAATCAATGGAGAAATCATCAACGAGCTTCCGACTTCTCCATATGAGCTGGAAAAAGTAGAACCTGTGGTTGAATGGATGACCGGCTGGAAAGAAGATTTGACGAAGGTTAAGACATTGTCGGACCTGCCTCGCCCAACAACGAACTTTATCGATTACGTGGGGTCGCAGTTAGGCACTCCGATCGATGTGATCTCCGTAGGTCCGGGTCGCGAGCAAACTCTATGGGTGAAACCATTGTTCAACAACTAGAGTTTATTTAAAAATCTAAATCAAAAAGCCCACCCTAAACGTGGGCTTTTTTTATATAACCGTCTCATTAAATTTCCCCCCCTGGATCCAGGGCCGTTTCATTTGAGAAGCACACAAGACTCCCCTATACTTAGGACTTCACGCCAACAACGGATTAAGGGGCACGGAATGGTGAAAGCGTCGCTGGTTGTTTTTATTCTGTCTAATTTACTTATGGGTTGCGCAGGCATGAAGGTCATCGATCCCAACAAGCCAGATACAAAAGGCACTTTGGCGGTAGACTGGTCCGGAGACACTCCGAAGCTTGTGGGCACCTATACATGCACGATGGTGGGCTCAAATGGCAAGAGAGTGTATGCGACAGCTAAGAGCGAAGCCGAGGCCCGTGAGGAAGCAATCGCCCGCTGTCAGGATCAGACTGTCATATCGTTTTGTAAAGTCGCGCGGATGTCTTGCGAAAAGAACTAAAGAATTCCCCTGCTCATCACAGGTTTTTTTTAATCTAGTTGTTAAGGCTACCTTGCAGGGATCTTTTCTTTGAAGAAAGTGGCGATGGCTTCTTTGGAATTGAGCTCTTCTATTGATTCAATTTTCAACTCCGACATTTTGATGATGACCAGATGGCCTTCTTTACGAGGCCATTCTTTAGTTGTCTCCCCGGTTTTGTCTAAAGCTAATTTGAAATTATACTTTTTCATTTTCGGAATCGCGAACATCTTAGAAACAAGCCCCGGCATTTTAGAAATGTCAGAGATAATGAGGGTTTTCGTCAGATCGAGCTTTGATGCATTTTCATTTAAGTACTCTGATAGCATCTTAGCAGCGTTCATATCACTACTAAAAAGAATCCATTTGGTTTCTTTATTTAATTCCGCCGGTTCTTCAAATTGATTTTGGATTTGGAACGCAGGCAGCGTTTCACCCGTAGTTAATGCAAAAGCCGGAACCGCAATGGCGATAAGGATGATGATTTGAGAAAGTAGTTTCATTTTATGTCCTTTGCTAAGAGGACAGTTTATTTGCAGATGTTTTTTTGTCTAGGTTTGATGCTTTAAAAAGCAGATGCAGAAAATAAAAAAACCGATCGTCAGATCGGTTTTAATACTACTTCGGCGGAGCCGAAGTGAATCAGGAACTTTTCGAAATCAGGCGAAGCGAAAGCGAAGCATGATCAGTGAGAAAAGTTGGCGTTCCCAAGGGGATTTGAACCCCTGTATCCTCCGTGAAAGGGAGGTGTCCTAGGCCCCTAGACGATGGGAACGTACAGGGAAAATCAAATGAACAAAAAATGGTGGCTCGCGATGGATTCGAACCATCGACCCCTTCATTAAAAGTGAAGTGCTCTACCAGCTGAGCTAGCGAACCACTGTCCGTTTGAGGAAGTGCTAATTTGTTCTAAGCGGGGGTTAAAGTCAATACGAAATCTTGCAGTATTTTAAAAATATTTAAGAGTTTTTTGGGGTGCGGCGAGAGTTTGCACAAGATCTCAGCAAAGCCGCGCGGAATATAGCTAAGCTCGCAATATCACTCCCTAAAAAGATGAATTTTTAGGCAATGTTTTCACTGCGAGCCCTAAATTTAGCCGAATTATTTTCCAAGAGTGCCGGGAACTCCGGTGAATAGAATTCCGATCGTCAAATAGGAACCAGAAAGATCGATATTATTGATATTGCTGCTGACAGTTCCAGCGCGATCGAAAGAATCAGGCTTATTGCTCTCCATACCCAACTCCATCACAAAGTAAATCCACTTGAAACCCACAGCCACCGAGGCTCCCGCGGCCGCGTATGGCGTGGCAAAGAAGGACCCACTGGCTTTTTTCGTTAAAGAACCATCTTCAGTCGCGGACTTAATGGTGTAAGTGGTGTTACTCCCTCCGGCCCCCGCAAAAGCATCAAGTCTGACAATATCGGTTTTTAGGAAAGGGAATCTTGCCAGAAACATGTACGTGTCCTGATCAAGCTTTGCCCAATAATCTGTGCTTGTGTTCGATGGATTTTCATCGTTACTCAATGTTCTGTGAGTATAGCGAATCCCCACATCCAGATAACGAAATGCTGGATAGACTATTTCGACACCATACTGAGTGATGTTTTCAACTTTCTTCATGTTTTGCGATTCAAGCGAGGTATTTAAATCTGAAGGTGACACTGCCGTGGAACCGATGAACAGCCTTCCGTTCACAGGTATTTCATTAGCAGCAAATGAGAGGTTTGCAGAAAGCAAAAGGATAGCGAGCGCGAACATAGATTTGATTGTTGTCATACAAAAAATGCTAAATGTTCTTTGTCAGATATTCAAATGTCCTAAATACGATGCCTTCCTTAGTCCCGATTTATTGCGTTTCGAAAAGAGTTATCTAGAAATTACTCGCAAAATAGCTCGACTAACATCATCGGGTTTCTCCAGTGGAAGGTAATGTCCACTCTCCTCTATCACCTGAAAGTCCGAGCGGGAGATCGCTTCGTGAAAGGTCTTAAGAGAGTCATAAGAGACCACACGATCTTCCCTGCCGGCAATAATGGAGATGGGAAATTCAAGAGCATCCAAAGCCTCAGTTAGATCTTCGCGGTGCAAGGTCGCACGCATTTGGTTCACATACATCTCGGATGTATAAGCGCGACTCATTTCGATGATCGCCTCCACAACATGGAGATTTTTTGCTGACTCGGGATGAATGAATTTGGCGACTTCTTTTTCCGACATGCCTTTGTACTGCACATTTAAAAGCATCTCGGCCATTTTCATGCGCGTGGTGATGTCTCTTTGACTTAACGCCCCCACGTTTGCGGCAATCAAAGTCAGAGACTCGATACGCTCTGGAAATCTGGTCGCAAAAAGTTCGGCAATATACCCGCCCATGGAAAAGCCCACCAGATGGAAGCGAGAATCTGCCAATTTTTCAATTTGCCCGAGCATGTCTTCCAGGGTTTTGCAGAATTTAAAATCAATGAGATGCACCGGACCAGCAAAGGAATGAATGGCCATAACATCTTGCCACAGTCTGGGATCACATAGGAACCCATGCAGGCATACCAGGGGTGTTGATTGATTTTTATTCACTAACGGCCTCCATGCGGCATTCTCAATTAAAAATAGCAAGGCCCCGGAGTCTACACAATGATCACGGTCACTTTTCAAACAGAAATATTTTGACTGGCACATCTCAAAGGAGGACAACCCCTACCATGCGCTTGGGATTCAGTTTAACCTTACTATTCATCTCTCTTTTATCGCAGCCTCCTGCTGAGGCAGTTACGCGCATCGCATTTCTGGAAACTTTTAACTCCCGCGGTGAGCGAGTTGAATACGAGCCCGGCGCTCGTTTCTCTCATACGGCCATTCAATTTGATGATATAGCTCCCCTTTGGCTGAATGCTTATCCTGGCGAAGGCGTCGCGGTGATTAGCGAAGAGCGCTTAAATCAGCACGGCACGATCACCGCGATCGTCGAAGTCACACCTGAATTGAATGCCACGCAGATCACGCAGTACTTGGGTTTGCCTTTTGATTTTTGGTATTCCTGGGATGACAGCGCGATGTATTGCTCTGAAATCATCGGTAAACTTTTAAATGTCCCCACTCACCCGATGATCTTTAATAAAAAAGTTTGGCCAAAAAATTATTGGGACCTTGATGGGACGCCGGGATTGTCGCCGGACTCTTTATATCGTTGGGCTTTGGATCATCAAAAAGTCTCCGATGAAAATTAATCCTGGGCCCGTTTTTCCTTCTGCTTTTCGATTTCTTCAATAATAGATGTAATGTGTTCGTGCGAGGCTTTAAAGTCTTCGTGTACTTGATCTAACAGCTCATCCGACATTTCTTCCAAATCAATCAAGGAATTACGAGCCCCCGTTGTGGCGCGAATCAATTCATCCAACTTTAAGTGAATGGCCCGAGCATCCCGATTTTGGGTATTTTGAATTAAGAATACCATAAGAAAAGTGATGATCGTGGTTGTCGTGTTTATCACCAGCTGCCAGGTGTCTGAAAAATGAAAGAGCGGTCCACACATCGCCCACACAACAATACCAAGAACCGCGATAGCAAACGCTCCGGGCGTCCCTACCCAATGTGCAATTTTATTTGAAACCTGGCGAAAAAGCTCATTCATAGCGAAAGTTTGCCAGCAACCATCGCTGCTGACAAATTAAGAATCATTTTCCCTCGAACATTATTAATACACGTGGGCGCTATCGCTGGACTTTTCAGCTGTCGAAAGCTTTTTTGCCGCTTCTTGCTTAAGGGAATTTAGCATCGCTTCAGAATAGTATTTCCCGTCTCTGATAACAGCGTTGATTTTATGAAGATTCGTAACGCTGACAATTGGGTTTGCATCAAGCAAAACCAAATTCGCATCTTTGCCGACTTCCACAGTTCCCATTGTGGAGCGCTTACCCAAGAATTCTGCTCCATTTAAAGTTGTCATCTGCAAAACTTTTAATGGCGACAATCCGGCTTTCGCTAAAAGATCGAACTCTTGATGCAAAGAAACTCCAGGCACGACCCACATGCCACCCACATCAGTTCCCGTCATCATTTTCACACCCTGCTGATCAAATAGTTTTACCAGCTTCATGTCCATCGCACCCAACTGACGAAGAGTTTCGCGAGCCACCGGTTTTACAGTTTTAGTAAACTGCTTAGAAACTCCATCCCAGTATTCGCGCATCCCGCGGGATACGTACTGAAGGTTTGCAGAGTTCGTGTATTCGGCTTTATCGGCCTGTTGCATAGTGACGTTACGAATCAACGTCGGCACATGCCAAGTTTTGAAATTCGCAAATGTCTCGGCAACTTTTTTACATTTTGAATCACTATAGGTATCAATGATCGTGCGGGTTTTCAAAAAGGCATTTTGATTGGCCATCAAACGCACCAACAAGGGATTTGCGACCGTGAGCTTACCGACTTCTGCTGACATGTTCACTGTCGCTTCAGAACCAATGGCTTTACGAACACTGGCTTCATTAGTGGAGCAACTGATCAACACCGAATCAACAGGCCCTAGATGCTCGATCGAAAGCATTCCTGCTTTCGATGCTTGAACCGCATCAACCCCTGCCGGGATATGACCTGCGAAATACTCCCCCTCTTTTTTAGCTTCCGCCAAAGCCGCAAAAAATACATTTGGAGCCACATCGACAACTTTAATAAAGTCGGCACCTTCAGAGCGCTGTTTTCGAACAAGTTCCACAGCCGTATCTGGAGAGCTTGCATTCGAACGTAAAAGGACCGGACCTGGCATTCCTAAAAGCTCCGGAGAGTCTTCGGAGAATTTCAACTTACCGTCTTTACGTTGCAAAAGCATTTCGTCAGTTCCGGACATCTGACGATAACCCGTGATGCCGTGTGCGAGCATAATGGCCCCCATCTCGGCAGATGAGGAATCATCCAGGATATGTGCATGCATATCCAAATATCCCGGAACCAGATATTTTCCCGTCGCATCGATGATACGCTTGCTACCCTGTTCCCCCACGGCTTCGACAGAAATAATTTTTGAGATTTTTCCCGAGTCAATCATCACCGCCATATTCGGCAGCAACTGACCATTTTGTGTGTTGACGATGGTCACACCTTTAAGAACGATACTTTCGTGGATTTTTTTTTGGGGCGCATTGGAAGAAGTCGAAGTGGAACCACCCCCTGCGCAGCCAAGCAAAGTTCCCGTTAATAATGTGCTTACTAGAATCTGGGTCGTTGTTCTTTTTTTCATAAGAAAAACGATAGCCCTAATTTCAGCCTTTGATAAGAATTTTTGCGACTCCCAAGACGCCATCCACCATAATCTGGATTCCCACACAAAACGTCAAAAATCCGCTGAATTTGTTTGCCACCTGAAGTGCCTGCAGATTTAAACGGTCCAGAATAGTTGGAGTCAGTGAATAACAGGCAAAAATGATCAGAGCCAAAATCACGCACGCGACGGAAGTCGCAAGAAGGTTGAACATATGGATGGCGTGATTTTCATGATAACTATTCGCACTTAACGCCATCAGAACAGAGATCGTCCCACCACCCGTAGTCGTTGGAAATGCCAGCGGATAAAACAGCATTGACTTCAAAGATTTATTACGAGCGGCATTGTCATTGTCCACGACTTTTTCTTGATCCTCCTGGGGATCGGTCGCTGACAAAATTGAAAAACCCATGCGCGCAATCAACATGCCCCCGGCAATCTGCACCACAGGCACCGAGATTCCGAAAAGCTTAAAGAAAAACCCACCCAGCAAGGTAAAGGTAATGCAAATTCCCAGGCAATAAATCGCAATGGCTGCCGCCGATTGCATACGGCGCCTGGTGGAAAGTCCTTTTAGAAAGGGTCCAACGATAAAAGCAGTACCGAAGGGATTCACCGGTGGAAACAAAGCCACCAGACAAACGAAAACATAATGATAGAAGGAAGCAATAGAAATAGAATTCATTGAACAAACGTTATCGTAATTCTGAAGCGCCCGCAAGTCTCAGCGTCACTCAATATTTGGGAAAAGCAATCGCACCGTGGTTCCAGAAACGTCGTGTTTACTGTGGTGCCGAGATTGAACTTCAATACGGCCGCCAAATAGTTTCATATACTCTGAAATCAATGAAGTTCCCAGACCGGTACCCGATTCATTGACTGTACCACGATGGCTGACAATTTTTTTACTGAAGAAAATCAAATCAATTTCTTCTGGCAAAATGCCCACACCCTCGTCAGTGATCTGCAAGATGCGGAAGGCGCCTTCCTCCAACACCTCGAATGACACTTTTTTATGTTCGTCACTGAACTTAATGGCATTCGAGAATATATTTGAAAGCACCTGATTCAACAACGCCGAACGATCCGCGCGAACCTTCAGATTGGCAGAAATATTCACTTCCGCCGTTAAATGCTTTTCACGCAACTGCCAAGAATAGTGATTCACCAACTCTTCACAGACGGATTTAAGATCCACCAACTCCATCTCGGCATGCTCACGGAAGATGTGAAAGACTTCTTCGTGACGAACCGCTTTTAAAATCTGAATCAACTGTCCTGTTGAATTATGAATACGGTCCAGATGAATATCAGCAGGTCCTGATTCGACGTGGGACTTTAGCATTTCTGAGTGATACAGAAGACCCGATACAGTATTTGCCACATCATGGGATAACACTCGAACCAAGCGATGATATCGGTCCTTATCCTCTGCCGCGCGCAAGGCACGGCGCTTTTGCTCGTCTAAGACACGAATTTTATAGGCAAGCCCCAGGGATAGCACCACCATTTCACCAAGGTTCGCAAATAGCAGCGAATACTGCGTGAAAGTACTGTTGGGAATAATGCCATAGAATGCCGCAAGCCAAACGAAGGTTCCAAGCAAAACCACCACCCAGCTAAATAGGAAATATGTCGCCAATTGATGAGCGTGCCGCAGCAACATATAAAAGCCGCAAAAAATGAAAAATAAAATCGCCGCAGCAATGGCAATATCAATCCAGAATCCCAGGAAAAACAGCTCGCGGTGCTCGGGGACCACAAAACTCCCGATCAGCGGAACTGCAGCCAGACATTTAAAAATCCGAATGCCATTAAAACCCAGTTTGAACTCACGGGTGATTCCTAAAAACCGTTCGACAAAAAAACAGGCGGATAGCAGTGTCAGAGAGGAAAAGAACATCAAATAATTCGAAAAAACGATGAAACGATTTGGTAAAAGATAGGTGTCCACCACACCGTGCAGAACCAAGGCTGTGGCACCAAAACTTCCCGCAAACAAGGAGTAAAGCAGATAATCCTTTTCGGTCGTGAACACACCCAGCAGAAAATTATAAAGAACCAGGGCGACAATTCCACCTATATAGAAAAAGAAAATCATCCGTGCGGAGTTTTCCTGCTTTAAAAAATCACTTTCATCTGTCAAAAAGACTTTGGAGTTCAACGCATGGTGAATGTCGCGCTTAATATAAAAGACTCCATTTTCCTGAGGTGCCAATTGAATTAGAAATGCTCCAAGGCGTGAGGGATAAGCTCTTTCTTCCAAAGGATATCCCGGTCCTGAATAAATGGGGCGATACTTCCCATCTTGCCACAAAGTCAGGCGTCCTATTTGAGGTGAATCAAAATACAAAATCTTTTGTAAAGGTTCGTCACTGGAATTTTGAATGTGAATTTGAAACCAGGGATCTTTATCGGAATAAACCTGAGTCAGAGTACCGGTTGATAAAGTATTAAACTCGATGGTCGAAAAATCGCTGACGCCGGGAGAAGACATCCCGAGCCTGACATTGGAAGTTAAATCCCATGACGAGGCTCGAGCAGAAAAAGCCAGGAAAACCAGCACCCACAGAATGAAAACTCTTCCTAACTTTGCCATCCTCGAAAATTATCCAACTGTCGTTTTACACTGGTCAAGCTGGATCCCAACATTGCTTAACTTGAAATAAATACGACTTTCCTCCAGAGAAAAAACTCTCGCTGGCTGCAAAGAAACACCAAAGACCACTCGAAACTAATAAGCTTTTAGAATCATCATATAGTTATCATATGTAAAGAGGAGGACATCATGAAACCATCAATAAAAGACACGGCTGGTAAAATGGGATGGATCTTTCTGTGGCTGATTGGAATTCCAGTTCCGATCCTTTTGATACTCTATTTGATCAGGGGATGTACTTAGATCCAATTAAATACTAGCGACGGAGGATTCATCGCCCGACGGGGCCAATTCCACTATTTTTTGTTTTAATAAGGGCAGATCTAAAGGCTTAGGCAGGTGAGCTTGAAACCCGACCGACAGGGCTTTATCCACATCTTCTTTGCCAACATAAGCTGTCAAGGCTATAGCAGAAGTCAAAGGCAAGCCCTTTTCTTCTTCCCACTCCCTGAGCTTACTTATCAGGGCATATCCATCTAAAACCGGCATTCCGATATCGCAAATGATGACATCGTATCCATCTCTTTTTGCCATATCCAAGCCTTGCTGTGGGTCACTTGTCCCTTCAACGTTAGCTCCTGACTTTTTTAGCAGATGTTTTAATAGATTGAGGGAGTCTTCCGAGTCATCGATTGCTAATAAATGCATTCCTTGCAAGTTTTGATTTGCCACAGGTCTATCGGATTCAACCGATTTTTCTACCGGATGTGAATCCACCGCACGAACCTGTTGAATAGGAACGTGAATCGTGAACCGAGCACCTTTATTTCTTCCTGCACTGAAAACTTCCACCGTCCCGCCGTGGAGTTCAACAATATGTCTGACAATTCCTAATCCCAGCCCCAATCCCATGTGCTGTCGCGTGATAGCCGAATCTTCCTGCCAGAATCGATTAAAAACATCCTCTTGATTTTCGGCAACAATACCCACTCCATTGTCTTCAATGGAAAATTCAAAGACGTCATTTACTTTGCTTGCGAAAATCTTAATGGTCCCACCCAAAGGAGTGAACTTTACGGCATTTGAAACCAGATTCCAGATTACCTGGCGCATACGATCTCGATCGCCCCACATTCTTCCCAGATGAGGTGCCACATGCATTTCCAAATTAATTTTTTTGGCTGCCAGGGCGACGCTTAGCGATTCAATACTTGAGTCAATCATTTCATCCAACGCATAAAAGTTCAGATCCAATTTCATTTTTCCGGTAATAATACGGGACATATCTAATATTTCGCCAATCAGCCGCGTCTCGATTTTTAGATTGGCATCAATAATCTGCAATGCATTGAAATATTCTTCAGACTCCGGTTGGGCATCACGAAGTATTTCCAAATATCCCGCTATTACATTCAATGGAGTTCGTAACTCATGGGAAAGAGTCGCCAAAAACTCATCTTTCTTTTGGTGAGCCTGTTTTAAACTTTCAATTTTCTGCTGAAGAAGCTTTTCCAAATAGGCGTGGGTCACAACTGACGACAAAATATTGGCGACAGCTTTTACAAATTCAATCTCATCGAATTTGAAGGTTCTCTCGCGGTGATCATAGATCATCATAACAATGGGCGGACTGTCGACATCCCTCGTGGTGATCACGACATTTATACCGGACTTCAATCCCGATCTAAGTAAATTCTCCTTCTGCTTCTCCATGCCCAAAAATTCAAGTTCACTGAACAAAAACGGAACTCCATCGCGCGGTCGCTGCGCCAACGATTCCTTTCCACCTTCCGGTGGTTCCATAAATTGAACGTAATCGACCAACAAAGCATTGATCAGGACTTCCCGACAGCGCAGCTTCACTTTTTCAATATTAACTTCTTTCAAAGAGAATTGACTGAGCTCGGAAAGCAAAGCGGTTTGATGCAACTGATGTTTAATTTTTATTTCGGACTCTTTGCGCTCTATGGAACTTAAAATTGTGCGCGCAAGAAGCTCAGATGACAGGTGCGCCTTATTCAAAAAATCAGAGGCCCCATCTTGTGCCGCTTTAATGGTACTACTGCGATCGTCTAAAGCGGATAAAACGATGACCGGAGTTTCACTGGCGACCTTACTGACTCGTGGCAGGGTCTCCATAAAACTACTGTCCGGCAAATGCAAATCCAACAAAACTGCATCGAATTTTCTCTCGCCTAATTGTTCTAGCCCCTTCGAAAGAAATGACTCTCTCGTAACAACAATGCTCATTGAATCAATACGACGCAAGTGACGCTCAACTATTTCAGCGTGCTCGTCATTGTCCTCGATCAATAAGATACTAAGTCGTTTAGGGGCTGGTCTCACTCAACCTCCTGGCCGGAACAGACGCATCTTTTTTTTCCGTTGCTGGGATATTCCAAAAACCCCAATATCTGATGATTTCATCTGTCAAATCCTTAAAGCTGCTGAGCTCTAGCGGTTTGACTAAATAGCTATTGGCGTAAAGTTCATAAGCTTTGGTCCGATCAGACTCCGCATCCGAAGTCGACAAAATCACCACGGGTATTGAATGCAGAATTGGATCTTCTTTTATATACTGCAAAACTTCATGCCCGTCTTTTTTGGGAAGCTTTAGATCCAACAAAATAAGATCCGGAAGTTTTCTTGTTTCCTCTTGTTTTTTTTGTTCCAGGTACTCAATAGCTTCGGCTCCATCTTTTGAACGTTCCACCTTGCTGCTCGAAGCTGCCCTCGCCAGCAGGCGTACGACAATTCCCGCATGATCATCATCATCTTCAATCAAGTGAATTGCTAAGGATCTAGGTTCATTGTGCTCAGTGGATTCCATCATGGTTCTCCTTGGGGAACGTCGGATTTTTTGGAAAACTCACCCAAAATGTTGCGCCCTGGCCGGGTTCGGATTCAACCCAGGCGTGCCCCCCATGCAAACCCATTATTCGAGAGACAATCGTCAAACCAACCCCCGTCCCTTCCTTTTGATTATCTAAACGCTGAAAGAGGGCAAAAATCTTTTTATGATATTGCGCAGGGATTCCGGGGCCATTGTCTTTGACGCCGACCTGCCATTCACTCTCCGTTTCCTTATAAAGGATCTCGATCACATTGTGATCATTCAGTGCTGCATACTTTAAACCATTAATAATCAGATTTTCAAAAACCTGGGCAATACGTTTAGGATCCCCTTGAACCACTGGTAGATTTTCGGGAACAATTAAATCTGTTATTCTTTCTGCAAGTTGATCACGCAAATCTTTTTTTATTTCATTGATTAATTGAGACAAATTAATTGAGGATACCCGTAGTTCCATGCGCGAGGTGCGTGAAAGCTGTAAAAGGTCGTAAATCAATTCATGCATCTTTTTATTGGCTTTCTCAACCCGTTCCAATGAATCCATTAAGTCTTTATATCTTCCCGCCTGAAGATCTTCTCGCAAAAAAGAAATATATGAACTGCTTGTGACCAAAGGTGCCTTCAGATCATGGGAAACCGTATAAACAAATTGCTCCATCTCAAGATTTTTTTGCTGCACCTCTTCGTAAGCCTTAATCAACATCAAATCTAATTTTTTTCGTTCCGTAATATCTACGACAGACGCAACGACGAAATTTCCCTGTTCGGTCGCAAGAGGATTTAAACCAATTTCAACCGGAATCTCACTTCCGTCCTTGCGCACGCCACGAAGGTCTCGTCCGGCACCCATTTGACGTTTCGAGGGATGTTCAAAAAATCCGCTGCGCAAACCAACATGATTTGTCCTCACTTCGCGCGGCACAAGAATCTCAAGGCTTTGTCCAATCAATTCACCATTGTCATAACCAAACATTTTTTCCATCTCTGAATTACACATCAGAATTTCACCACGGATATCGACAACGATCAGTCCGTTAGGAACCGAATCCACGATAATATTGAATTTTGTGTTGTCGGATTTGAAATTGATGTTTTCGGTGCGAGCAACAGATTCTCTATTAGTTTCCATGAATCGTCTCCTGTCATATAAATTGACAGAGGAATTTTTCGCCCGCCAGTTACAATGTCTGGCTCCTAACAAAATACACAATCACTTATTTAATTTAATTACACATTCTATTGAAATCCCCGGATCACATTGTCAGAAGATTTCTCCATTTCCCGACGCATGCCTTCGACCATAATCAATTGCGAAACGCGCAGATGTAAAAGTTGCGCATCGAAAGGCTTTTCAATAATTTCAACCCCTCCCAAGCGCGCCGCCTCCGACTGCAATTCCAAAGACGGGTTCCCAGTTTGTATAATGGCAACAGTGTTCATATTTTTTTCTTTCGCATGCGCAACCAAGGCAATACCAAAGCCGCCTTCGATATTTTGATCTGTAACAATGACGTCAGGTTGTAAGGCTATAAGGATCTCCAAAGCCTTTTCAAAGTTCGTTGTGAATTCAACCCTTTGAAAAAGGTCCTTCAAAGAATCGACGATCATCTCTCCCAGGTCCCGATCATCCTCGACCACCAGGAGATTCATTTTCTGCGGCATATGTTGCATCCTTTAAGGAGTTACACACTAGATTGATCTGAACACTTTCACTTTGCAACCGGAGTACAAATGGATTTTAACAAAATGCTGTTCGCGGAAAAAAGTAAATTGAATGAGCATGTATTGATACACTGGATACGCTCTTCTCAGACACCTCTCTCCTTTGCGCCCGCGATGAGTTTCTTCGTCCTGGGATTCAAGGATTTGCTCTTAAATCTGGAATATCCCCAAGCCACCACAACTTTGGAAAAAGCTGTCAATCATCACTGCAAAGAAGACTTGGAACACTGGCAACTTTTTTTAGAGGACTTAGAAACTTTGAATATCGGCCAAAGTGCCTGGGGTACAAAGACCACCACAGCTCTTCGGCAAATTTGGTCCAACGACAATTGGCGTGTACGTCAGGCAACTTATAAGCTAATGTCACTAACGTTTCAAAAAACCAGCCCCGGTGTGCGTCTCCTGATGATCGAATGCCTGGAGCTCGCCTTTGCGGTATTTATTGAAGCAGTTCGGGCCTCTGATTCACATTCACCGGAAGCACTGAAATACTTTGGTGATCATCACTTCTTTGAGGAAGCCAGCCATGCTCAAGGCAGCTGGATCGATGAGACACATCAGTTAAACCTAAATGAATTAGATTTAACCCCAGAGGAGACTAAAGTTGCAGCCATGATTGTGCTGGAGGTTTTTGAGTGGTTCCATTTGATGTTTACGTCCTGGTACAAACAGCGCGCGATCTTTACAACTCCCTCTCCCGTCGTTCCGAAAGAAGCGGTTGCTGCACGACCAAAGGAAATCTAACACGCATACAAACCCCCACGGTGCGCGAAAACGATGGGTCCTTGTAGCTCGTTTTAAATTCGATACGCCCATTCATCATATCCACATAGGCCTTCACCAAAGGAAGGCCAAAACCCGTTCCTTTTTCGTTATGAAGCCCAATACGAGTCGTAGCCCCACTGAAAGAGAATATTTTCGGGGCGATGTTTGCTGGGATTCCAATACCGAAATCTATAACTTCGATATAGACATAGCGAAAATCATCGCTGAATCTGACGACAATTTCTTCCCCGCGCGGAGAGAATTTGATCGCATTACTGATCAGGTTGCCAATAATCTGAGCCTGCAATAACTGCGAGTCAATCATCACCGCTGATTGTGGATTTTTGCGCTCATCCATAAAGCGCACCGTCAAATTTTGCGCAGCCAATTGCTCGGCATAATATTGAACGGCGTTGTGGGCGGCAATCGCAGGATCTGCCACTTTCAGATCCAAATTCTTTTTACCTGAAGTGACCGCTTGAAGTTCACGAACTTTTTCAATCGTCGTCATGATATAGCGCAAGGATTTGCTAAGTCTTTGCATCACCGGGGCATCGCCGTCTTCAATTTTATTTAACGACATCATCGCCGTGGTGACGGGAGTCGCAAGATCGTGAATTAAAATGGAAATCAGAGCCTTATTGCGATTATCCAAATCAACCAGCTCTTTGGTTTGCTTGGTCACTTCCCCTTGTAAACGACCACTGTACTCCGCCGCCAACTGCCATAAAAGGAAACTGGGAAAAAAGATGGAAAACGCGAAAGTTAACAGAAAGGCAAACGTAAATCCAAAGACCGCGCCGGTTTCACTTTGTCGCAGGAACGGATAGTCCAGATAGTGAATGGCCAGCAAGACTAAAAGCAAAGCAAGAATTTTAAACCCCTTGGTGTCCCCACGGGACTCCTTGGCGTTACGGGCTTTCAGCGCAGCACAAAGAAGCGGCATTGCAATCGCAATGGCAGAAAAGATCGAAGCAAAACGGAAGGAATGAGTAAGGCGTAACGTGACAAGCCCCAGAATCACCAGTGTCACCGGTATGGTATAAACCCAGGAGCGCCGATCGGGTTTTACTAAAAGAGCCGATGTGATTTCGTAATAGACCCAACTAGCCAATAAATAAAAACTAAATGCTAAAAGCATTTTATAGTCGTAACCCACGAACTGGCTTTGCAGGAAAAAGTTAATCGAAGTGATCACCCAGCTTAAAGTAATATAGCCAAAGATGCGATTCCCATGGATGTACCAGAGGGCGGCAGAGGTTAAGACATTCACCAGCATGGTGCCGGAAAAAACCAGGACAACAATGTATAAGTTTGGGCTCATACAACCAGTGTACGCGTCAGAAACTCCCTACCCAAATGAATTCAAACTTCCTTAAGGGAGTGATGTCAAAGGCCACCCTCAACAAAACCGAATTGGGAAATACGTTTTAGTTGAGAAAGATTACGGATCACCACGACTTTTCCTTGATGCTGCTCGCGACTCAAAATTCGCAAAAGCTCGGGTCGCATTAAGCGGTGCACGTTACCGATGGTTTTATAAAGTTTCTTGGTGTGTTCCCAGGAAAGCTCTGAACATCCCAGGGGCAATTCTTTACGTGGAGACCAGAGGTTTTGAATTTGGCGTTTTGTCGCCCACCAATAATGACGCCACAACGGAAAATCGATCAAAACAATTTTATCAGCCAACTGAAAACGCTTTTCGATGATATCCAAAGGACCATATCCATCGATGATCCAGGTCAGTTGATTTTGAATATCGGACAAAAGAGCAATAGATTCCTTATGAGGTCGAATCTTCATTCCCTCCACAAACTGGATAGAATCCACATGCGTGATTGGAATGTGATAAAGCTGTGCTAATCGACGCGACAATACAGTTTTACCTGCTCCCGCATTTCCGATCACTGCAATTTTTCTTGGTGTTCCTGTCATGGATTGATCTTTAACAAATAGTTCAGGCAGCGGTCAACGTCTCCCCCTTTCCCTTTTATTCTTGAGGATCACAACAGGAGGTTTAATATGGAAAGAAAAGCATCGGTTCAATGGAAGGGTAATATTCAACAGGGACTGGGTGAGATCTCCACTGAAAGTGGCGCTCTTAATAAAACACCCTATTCCTTCGGTCGTCGTTTCGGAACCGAAAAAGGGACAAATCCCGAGGAATTGATCGCCGCCGCCCATTCCTCCTGTTTTGCGATGGCGTTTAGTGCTGCTTTAGGCCAAAAAGGATTCAACGCAGAGACTATCAACGTCAACGCCGCTGTTAGCATCGAAAAAAATGGCAGCGACTGGGTGATCACTCATTCCAACCTAGTGTTGCGCGCTAAAATTCCGGGTATCGATCAAAACCAATTTAAAACCATTGCCGAAGATGCCAAAAACAACTGCCCGGTTTCCCGTTTGCTTGATACAGAAATCTCTTTAGATGCAACACTTGACGAAGGTGAAATGCGCGCCACACACTAGATAAATGATAAAAGAAAAGCATTTTTACCCGACATCAAAAAATCTTGCCAAAGTCTCGACTGGGGAAGCCAAGGAAGTTTCAAACAAGGCTTTAAAGTCAGAATTTGAATTGATCAGTGAAAAACTCGGACGCGTGCAGGAGTTGATTTTTGCAGAATCAAAGCACAAGGTTTTGATCATTTTGCAGGGGCTGGACACGTCGGGTAAAGATGGCACCGTTAAGCACGTTTTTTCTGCCACAAATCCTCAAGGATTGCGTGTTGTGTCCTTTAAAAGACCGACTGAAATCGAAATGCGCCACGACTATTTGTGGCGCGTTCACAAACAGACTCCGGAGCGCGGGGAAATGGTGATTTTTAACCGCAGCCATTACGAAGACCTGATCGTGCCTTTGGTTCATAAAACCATCCCACTTAAACAAGTTAAAGATCGCATTTCCGATGTGAATGCCTTTGAAAAAATGCTGGTTCGTGAAGGTGTCACCATTTTAAAGTTCTTTCTGCATATCAGCCGCAAGGAACAGGCATTGCGGCTGCGCGAGCGAATCGAAAACCCCGAAAAGCACTGGAAGTTTGAACTGAGCGATTTAACAGAAAGACGCCATTGGAGCGATTATCAAACAGCCTACGGTGAAGTGATTCAGGACACTCACCACACCGACCGCCCCTGGTTTATCGTACCGGCAGATGATAAGAATTTAAGAAATCTTATTATCTCCTCGATTTTGCTCGAAAGGCTGGAAAAACTAAATCCGGTCTTACCAGTCTTTGACGGAAAAACTCTGGCGAAAATTAAAAAGGAACTGAAACATCTTTAAGGACTTGGCTCGAAATAGTTGGGCAAAGGCTTTTGTGGTTTTTTCAGGTGATGTTCGTAATCGGCGATAAGCTCTTCCACCTTGCGATAGTCAATCCGCTGCAAAGCTTGCTCGACTTTGAGATTTTCCAAATCACGCCCCACGGTCATAAAGGCTGCGACCCGATCATCTTCATAGTAAATCACCGCAAAATCGTCTTTGCCCGGATCACCTAAAAGTTCCATGCGATCAAAACGATCAGAAAAACCAATATAACAGACGATTTTGTCATACTGCTGAGTCCAGAAAAACGGCACATCCAGATATTTACTTCGAGCTCCCAGCATATTGGAGGCAACAACCTGACCGTGACGTTCAGCGACCTCCCAATGTTCCACACGGATGGGACGCAGACTGCGAGGGTCCGGCCATCGCGCGATATCTCCGGCGGCATAGATTCCGGGAACACTGGTTTCTAAATATTCATTCACCAATACACCTTGCTCAATCTCACATCCAGCTTGTCGAGCCAACGATAAATTGGGTTTAATCCCCACTCCCACGACAACAAAATCACAGGCAATAGTCGAACCATCATCCAATATCACAGAGTCTTCTTTGACTTCCTTGACAGTTTTTCCCAAATGAAAATGCACACCATGGGATTCATGGGCTTTTTTCAGATAGCTTCCGACGTGAATTCCCAAAGTTTTCATCAAAGGCATTTCTTCAGGAGCAATAACATGAACATCAATACCCCGCTGCTTTAATGAAGCCGCAACTTCCAGACCAATGAATCCTGCTCCCACCACCGCCACGGATTTTGATTCCCCACATTTCTCAATAATGCGACGGCAGTCTTTCAAAGTTCTAAGCATGAATACATTCTTGCTTTCTATTCCCACAATCGGTGGTGCAATAGGCTCCCCTCCTGTTGCCAGCAAAAGTTTATCAAAGTAAAGCGTGCGACCATCTGACAACTGCACCGCCTTTTGATCCACATCAATCTCAACGGCAGAAACATTGAGATTGAGCTGAATTTTATTTTTATCAAAAAACGAACTCTTTATAATCGGCAACCACTCTTCAGGGGCCGTGCCGGCCAAATAGTCTTTGGATAAATTTGGACGATCGTAAGGAAGTGAATCATCATGACTGACCATTTGAATGGTCCCGGCAAATCCCTGACGACGAAGCATCACTGCGCAAGCCGTGCCAGCAGCACCAGCACCGATGATCACGATGTGCTGACTTTCAGTTCCCCGCAATACCGGGTGAGGAATGGTTTTTTTGCCAGTCACAAAAACCTTGTCATCACGGACTTCCGTGCTCCAACATGAAAGCGGAACAAGAGCAGGCGCTTTTTCAGCCTCGCCTGTTTTCACATTGAAGCTGGAATGATGCCAGGGACAGTGAATATGATGACCGTAAAGGAGTCCTTGATTTAACGGCCCTCCGTAATGGGTGCAGTTAGCACCGATGGCGTAGACCTCGCCCTCCACCTTTACTAAAAGAACCGCCTTATCACCAACGTGTCCCAACAGAGTTTCTCCATCTTTCAGAACTTCAGCTGAAACACCTTTGGTAAAATCAGGGCCGGAAACCTGCGCACTTGTTCCCATGAAGTGACTCCTTTTTTGTCAGTTCCAGATTACTTTAGACTTCTTGTTGTAAGGACTTGAGCAAAGCTTCACATCGTTGCGAAAAAGCACCAACCAGACCTGTATCATTGTGAGAATCTGCCGGACCAGCGTCGGGAAATCGTTAATATTCGGCTCGTATTTTCCGAAATAGAAATGATGATATTTATTCCGACGGGAGTCGGAGTGTAAGCGGAGGCGCAAGTTGAAACAGTGGATGAAAAAGCTGGTTGATCAGTTGGACATGGACTGGGGCTCTGAGGGTCACGCTAAAACCAAAAGTGACCATAAGCCAACGTTATCCGAAGATCGCGCGACGTTGTTGTACATCTTGGATGTCTATAACAAAAACTTATTCGAAGTGCAAAATCACTCGATTCGCAAAGTGCGCGCGAAGCTGGATACCGTTGCCAAAGAGCTCATGACTTTGGAAGGTGAAGAACTGGAAAGCGCTCTTTTCCGTTTCCGTCAGTTCATTTCAAGCTATCGTATTGATGAAACGACCTACGTGCAAAACACCTTTGATGATTTTAAGCGCATCATCTGGGACTTCGCAGATAATCTTGGTGAAGAGGTCGCTGCCGAAGCCACATCTGAAGGGCAAGTGAACAACAGCCTGGCACAACTGCGTGAGGCCGTAGAATCAAATTCTATTGAAGACTTGCGCGCAAAATCCCGCGAATTTATCGATTTTTATTTAAAGCATCAAACGTCTTCGAACGAACGCCGTTCAAAACGTATGGAAACGGTTAAGAAAAGCCTTTCCACAGTAAAAAAGCAATTGATGGAAGCAAATCGCACCATGCGCTCTGACCATTTAACAGGAGCCCACAATCGTAAAAGTTTCGATGAGCAAGTAAAACGCTACATCCAGATCAATCAGCTGGACCACGATCCGGTGACGATGCTGCTATTCGATATCGACTTCTTTAAAAAAATTAACGATGCCTATGGCCATGATATCGGAGACTTCGTTCTTCAACAATGCGTGCGCCTGCTACAAGAAAGCTTCGCCCGCGAAGAAGACTTCGTAGCCCGCCTGGGCGGTGAAGAATTCGCTGTGATCCTTCCTGGCTGTGACACCCAACAAGCGATCAAAATGGTCGATGAATGCATGGCAAGAATCCGCAAGGAAGTTTTTGTTCACGGAAACCTAGAAATCCGCTTTACAGTGTCTTTAGGAATAGCCCAACTTGAAGCCGGAGAAACTCCCGACGGCTGGTATAAAAGAGTCGACGAGGCCCTTTATGCCTCGAAACAAACGGGCCGCAACAAATACACTGTCGCAAACCCTCCAGGAATCAAAAGAGTCGCATAACTCAAAAAAAAGGCCGGTACAAACCGGCCTTTTTTATTTCAACATTTAAGCAAACGAAATCGGCCACACCGTCTTCTCAAGCAAGATGCGAGCAAAATCCTCAAGTCCCTTCACATCTTCCAAATCAAAACGATTCAAATGAGGCGAATCAATATCAAGCACACCCAACAGACGATCCCCCAAGACTAGTGGAATCACAACCTCGCTACGCGACCGAGCATCACAAGCTATATGCCCCGGAAACTGATGAACATCCGGCACTAGCTGACTTTGTAAAGTCTGCGCAGCAGTCCCACAAACACCCTTCCCCATCTTAATACGAGTACAAGCCGGCAGGCCTTGAAATGACGAAAGCAAAAGCTCCCCATTATGGTTCAGGTAAAAACCAACCCAATTAATCTCCGGCAAATGCTGATTCAAAAGCGCAGAAAAATTAGCCAAATTAACAAACCACTCCCGCTCCGCAATACCCGCAGCTTCAGAATTCAATTCTTTATAAAACTTAACTTTATCCTGATAAGAAATACGAACAGTAGATGCTTCCATACCAGCCGTTCTACCACAATCTCCAAGAGAATGAACAACGCAATTACGAAATTGAAGGCCCCCTTGGAGCTGGCTTAGGCACAGCCGACTGGGGATGCCCACGAAGCGACCTCCGTGGGCGCCACGATGGCGCGCACCCGCCGCTGGCGGGCCACGGCTGAGCCCGGATGGCGTGTCGCGAAGTGAGCATCCCCAGGCGGATGGGACTAAGACAGATCCAAGGGGGACTTCAATCCCCGCGATAAAGACTGTTCCATCATAAGCAATTCTAGGGGTCGAAAAAGACGAACTTATGAACCCCTGTATAAAAGTTGTCTATGTATGTCGCCTTTTAGACACCTGAAACGCCCTCAGACCCTGTATAGCGATTTCTAAACACAAGTGACAAATCTCCGGATGAGACCGCATTAGATTTGCTTATACCTGGCCCGCCAAATGCAATGTCCCTATTCACGGGGGCAGACATGAGATCACTTAACTTACTTCAGAAATCATTTTTTGGAATTCTCTCAGCAACACCATTTTTATGGTCTTCCGTTGCTCAACCCCGCACGACCGACCCTGATAAAGACATCGTCATCGCAATCATCGACACCGGAATCGATGTCAATCACCCACTTATTAAAGACAACTTGTGGGTGAATCCCAAAGAAAAAACCAATGGCTTAGATAACGATGGCAACGGATATGCCGGGGACCTCCATGGATGGAATTTTGTTTCTGAAAATAGCGATGTCAGTGACAGTCACGGGCATGGCACGCATATCGCGGGTATTATTCGCCAAAGGACCCTGTCTTCGCGAGTGAAATTCATGGTCTTAAAATATTACGATCCAGAACAAAGTGGCCGAGTCAACTTGCTCAATACCGTTCGTGCAATTCGGTATGCGATCAAAATGAAGGCCGATATTATCAACTACTCCGGCGGCGGGGACACACGCAGTGCTCTGGAAGAGCAGGCTATCCGTGAAGCTCAAGAGAAAGGAATTCTCTTTGTCGCTGCCGCCGGTAATGACGGTCGTGATACCGATAAATTGGGTTACTATCCTGCTGGCTATAAGCTTAAAAATATTATCTCTGTCGCAGCCATGGATTCGGATCGTCATCTTATCGACAGCAGTAATTATGGTTCGCAAAGTGTAGATATCGCGGCCCCGGGCAAGAACGTATACTCTTCCCTGCCCGGTGGCCAATTTGGGATGATGACAGGAACTTCGCAGGCGACGGCTTGGGTGACCGGACTTGCTGCCGCCCTCATGTTGCAAAACCCAACTTTGCGCGATCCTGAATTGATTAAA
This sequence comes from Bdellovibrio sp. KM01, assembly GCF_013752535.1. Classification (NCBI taxonomy): domain Bacteria; kingdom Pseudomonadati; phylum Bdellovibrionota; class Bdellovibrionia; order Bdellovibrionales; family Pseudobdellovibrionaceae; genus Bdellovibrio; species Bdellovibrio sp. KM01. The sequence goes on along the minus strand of NZ_CP058348.1, from coordinate 1,432,512 downwards.
TTGAAATTAGAAACAGAAGGTATTCGCGATCGGTCCTTGGCAGGCAAGCTGAAATCCAACGTCAGGATTACCGCTTTACAGAATGATATCTCAAGCCTATAACGGAGTTATTGAGCAAGATTGATTTCAACCCTGACGGGCCCTACCCACTGATCACCGATGACGAGCACACTTATCAAGAAGCTCAGGAACATTCAGTCGTCGTTGATGAGTGGTTGGGATTTAAAACCGCAGAAATTGAACAAGCTTTGCTGAAATCTCAGGACTACAATGTTCAAGCGGATGAAAACATCCCGGTGAATTTTTGGCGAGGACTTCCGGTTCAGGCTCTGCAGACACCTTACACTGAAATACGAACGATTTTAGAACTATTGAAACCTCAAGACGGCCAGCACATCGTGGATCTTGGATGTGGGTATGGTCGCATGGCTTTTGTGGTGGGCAAACATTATCCCGGCGTAAAATTCACCGGGTACGAACTGGTGGCCGAGCGTGTGGATGAAGGCAATCGAATCTTAAAAAAATTCAATTACCCTCTCGCGGCTATTAAAACCCAAGATCTGACGGATCCCCAGTTTGTACCGGTCCTTGCAGACTATTATTTTATTTTCGATTTTGGCAGCGCTCCAGCAGTCGACAAAACTTTGGAAGATCTGAAGCAAATCGCTAAAAAACGCAGCATTCAAGTGGTGGCACGAGGACGTTATATTCGCCACCGCATTTTTCAATCTCATCCTTGGCTTTCTGAAATAAACGAGCCTCAAGTCTTTGATCATTTCACAATTTTTAGGTCTTAATCTTGCCACTAAGCATGCAGCAAAGACTGGTCTTGTTCACCACAAATCCGTGACGGAAAATAGATCCATATGGAAAACTTCATTCAAAGACCCGAAGCATTGAATCGTTGGTACGAAGAAAAACTTCATCTTCATCGTGATCTCAATGGCGGATTTATGGAAGAACATTTTCAGGAGAATGAAGACCTACCCGAAACTACAATATTTCGCATTCAAAACCTGGCTCCCCTGATCGGCTCCCTGGCAGAGGCTGGTGTTCGCATCATTGACTACGTCGACGAAAATGAACGCGGAAAATTCGCGTGGATTTATGATCCGGATGGACACAAAGTCGCTCTGTGGCAGCCATGGGATGAGTCGCAAAGCCTGGTCAATCTACCGGAGGCCGAATAATTTCCCTCGTGGTGAAACCTTAAACACACAGGTAATAATTATCTTCACAAATGTGATTTCCTTTGTCAGAGCCCTCTCAATTCGCCTTCATCTGGCAGCAAGTTTGCAAAATCACTCGGCGATTATTTAATACGAAGGAATTAAAATGACATTTGTGATTCGCACTCTCTTTTTTACGGCAGCTTTGCTGTGTTCGGTTTATGTCAAAGACGCCAAAGCCGAAGAAACTATTCTGACTCACTTGCAGACTCCCGTTAAGGACCAGGAAAGACGTAATACTTGCGCTTACTTTGCTGTCTCTGCGGCCGTGGAAAGTGCATTTAAAACATTAACGGGTGAGGACTATGACATTTCCGAAGAGTTCGAAATCTTCCGTCATAAAATCATCAATGCCTGGCGCCCGGAAGTTGAATTTGGAAACACTTACGACATTATGGCGAGCTTGCAAAACGATCTTTACCTTTATGAAGAAGACCAATTGCCATATCAAAAAGAAAGTCTGAATTTCACCCAGCCATTCAGTGCCGGTCAAATGTCCTTCTATGATTTGCGCCAAAAGAAAATTCCAAAGGTCAGTTACCGAAGTTTGAAGTTCAAAGAAATTTCCAAAAGACACTCATCGCGTTCATGGTCCGAACTGGCGATGGAACAAATTAAACAAAACCGTTCTGTGGTCATTACTTTGAACGTTGCCATCCCTCATATCAACGATACCAAAGGTACATTCACGATGAATAAAGAAATCGCTGAGCAATGCGCCAGTGGCCAAATTGCTTGCGCGGGTCACGCTGTCTTGCTAGTTGGATACAACACGGAAAGACGCGCATTTATGTTCAAAAACTCGTGGGGACCAAAATGGGGTGACCGAGGTTACGGATACGTGACTTTTGACCATGTCGACGAGTTCTCAGATCAACCTCTGTACGCGTATTTTGACAAGTTTACCTCTCCTTCCGTGAAACGTGTGAATCCGTAATTCAAACTTAAGAGATGGAAATCATGAATCAAAAGCATTCAGACTTTGACGAAAATAAATGGTTCCATCTCTTTAAAAATAAGGCCCGAGTGCTTTACCCCCATTCCGATCCTGCACACGACTTCCTGCACATTCAACGTGTCGTAAATACCGCAAAAACTTTGTGCGACGCCGAGAAAGGTCGCTGGGAAATAGTCATGCCGGCAGCTTTCTTTCATGACTTTATCAATGTGCCCAAAGGCGATCCGCGCAGACCCTATGCCTCAGCCCTTTCCGCCGAAGCAACTGTCGAATACCTAAAGTCTGTGGAATATCCTGAACAGTATCTCGAAGACATTCGTCATGCGATTGAAGCCCACAGCTATAGTGCTAACATTAAGCCCACAACACTCGAGGCTAAAATCGTTCAAGATGCCGACCGCCTGGACTCCTTGGGAGCAATTGGAATTGCCCGTTGTTTTGCGACGAGCTCCCTGATGAGTCGCCCTTTCTATTCTGAAGAGGACCCTTGGGCTGAAAAACGTGATCTGGATGACAAGAACTATGGCATCGACCACTTCTATCAAAAACTATTTAAACTGATGGACCACCTGAACACTGACACCGCAAAAAAAGAAGCCGAACATCGGGTGGCCTTTATCAAATCGTACCTGGCGCAGATAAAGCGCGAAATCTAAGTGTTAAAGTCTTAGTCACCACCTTGTACTTCTTTCGTGGTAACCATTGGGCACCACTATAAACTGAAACAATTATCTGATTCCTAGGGTGTCTGGTAAAAACCTTCCTATGAACAGACGTAACTTTTTAAAAAATACCACAGTGGCGGGCGCAGCCTTAGCCTTGTCCAATAAGTCACTTGCGTTGGAAGCAGCAAAAGCCGATGACACGTGCCTCGTTCGCATGGACCAGGTAACGGCCGAAGCAACTTACTTTGCCCGTTATGAACATTTTCATATCCTGGCAATTCCGGTTTCTGTTTTGATTGCACCGCCAGAAAATGGCTACACGACACGTACAAGTGTACTTGATCAGGCTTCATTAGATGAAAAAGCCTTTAATGAATTTATCAAAGAAACCGGGCTTGATGGTGCCAGCCTTCGAGTTCACTCCCACGCAGTTATTTTCACAAAGGATGAACTTGAGCGCATCGCCAGCGGCGAAAAAGAAGTCAAAATCACCGTCATGACCCCGAAGGGCAATATTGCCCACTACTTCTACTTTACGGCCTCGCGCTCTGCCCAAGTTAAAATCCAACGCGGTCGCGCAGGAAAATAATATGGGTCTTTCACGTCGCGACTTCCTTAGTTGGAACAACTTCACAGCCCTTTCGGCTGAATTGGGTTCTCTTTGCGTTGCTCACTTGGGTGAGTTCTCTTTTGAGACTCAAGACTCCCCGTTTTTTGAACATTTCCATTCCTTGACGATCCCGATCAAGACACTGCTCCAGCCACCTGCTGAAGGAATCATTTTAAAGACAACTCCAGTGGATCAGGATTCATATGACGCTGAAGGCTTTAAAGCCTTTATTGAACAAACCCGTTTGGATCCCAAAGCCCTGAGCACTCATTCCCACAATGTCAAAATCAGCCAAGCCAAACTTTTGGCTATTGCGGCTGGTGAAAAAAATGTCGAAATCCGCGTGATCTCAGCGAGCGGAAACTACGTGCACAACTTTATAATCTCGGCCTCCCCTATGACTTTGGCAACTCTTCGCAAACAAGCGGCAAAGGAACATATATGAAAACCATCTTCGCTTTTTTCGCATTCATTATTTCTTTGACGACGCTTTCCCAGGCTCAAGCGTACTTTATAGCGGTGCCGACACAGCAAGGTTCCATCGACTATAATAAAAGCGTCAGAATTTTGTTATCGGGTCGTGGAACTGATTTAGGGATTCAGCCCCAATTAACAGCTTTGGGACGCGCCCAGCTTTACAAACGAAACTTCCCGCAAGATCAAATCGTTTTGATTTCAGTTCTGGAAAATGCTTACAACGCCGCGGCCCTTTCAAAAAGTGGTTGGACGTTTGTAATCAGCAATGACGTAAAACTTGAAACACAATCAGGCTCGAAAGAGATTCTTAAGTTCAATAACATCCGTTCCTTGGAATTCTTTGGTCACAACTCCCCTTCACTGGGCACTCAAGCGGATGGTTTGGGATTCCGTTTTGATTTCCGTGAGCCAATCGTGGCATCCATTGCCAGCCACTTTGCTCCTGATGCTTTTGCCATCATTCATGGTTGCAACAGCGGTTGGCTGAATGCGCAGAATCTTTCACACAAATGGAACATCGCCGTCGCGGGGTCTTTCACCGGGACTCGCTTTGAACGCCTGCACAGCGACGGTCATTTTTATGTCGACGAGGAAAACCGCGCCCCCAATCAAGACTGGGCCACTTTCAATCCTGATTTTAATGTGAAATGTTCCGAAGGTGGCTGCCTTCGTATGCGGACGATGTTTTCACACTATGCTGGCAAATGGGGCAATTTCCAGGGCCCTCTGCTTAGCCATTACAAATTCTTCTGCCAATTGAACGAAAGAGACTGTCAAAAAGCGATGGCAGCATCCCTTTACGGTTTCCTGGCAGAAAGATCTCTGCAACGCAACTCCAGTGCAGCTGAATTTAGCCAAGTAGCCAAAGAGTGGTTGTGCCCCGTTTATAAAACCAGAAAAACTGTGGACGAGTGTTACAAAGCCCTTGATGAAATCGAAGCGGGCCGTGGCAATATGCTGATTTCCTTCGTGGTAAACGATGCTCAGTTAAGCTGTTCCATGAAGTCTTGTCAGTCGGTGATGACTTGTGATGATCACACGTGCCAAGTGACGAACCGGGTATCTAAAAACTCCAGCACGTTGGCACAGGAATACTTGCACCTTTTAAATGGATTCAGAGCCCTGCAAGCGGATGGTTTGTAATATGACTCACTCACTTCTTCGCCTTTTTACGATCCTTTTATTTTCGGCAACGGTTCAGGCCGCCGAAAATTTAGAAAATGCACTCAGCATTTCTAAGCCCGAGGTTTTAAAATCTCTCGAGTCCCAAGGATTCGCTTTGGCTGATTTGGTCAATCCAGGTCAAAAATTAGGCGTGGTCGATAATTCAGTTCTTTCTAAAACCAACTTCAAAGTGATTTTGGATAGTTTAAGAACTGAAATGGATATCTATCAAAAAAACAACCCCACCTCTGGTGTGGGTTTGGCGTTTGGACAAAGACTTTTTGATTTAAATTATCTCACCCATGCTCGCGCCCGTTTTGCTTTGGTCGGCGTGATCAATCGCATGGATGTGGGTTATAAAAATCCAAACTACTGTGGCGAAATTCGTTTCATCTATCGCTTGGCCTATATGGTGGAAAGCCAAGGCGTGAACGTCGCTTCTCGTCTGCCGATCACCATCAATTTGCTTCTTCACCAAGGCAGCAGAAATTCTCAGCAAGGTTGCTTGGGTATCGCTCAACGTTGGCAGACTGTGACTTCTGAATCCACGGCTCAGGATATTTTGACGTCTGGCCCATTGAATCCGGCCGTATTCAATCCTGCCCAGTTAAAAGATCTAGAGATCAATATGCAGATCTCTCGAATGGCCGCTTCTGAGCGTCCCGATTTTGGTGGCCATGCAGAATACCTGCTTAAAGCTTACGAATGGACTGGCAAAGGTTTCGCAGAAACGACTTTGGAAAACCAAATCGACCGCGCTCGTTTGCAAGCTGAGCCCTCCCTTATGAGCGAACTTGTGGCCTGGATCAAGGACCCACAAAATCTAAAAACGATTGATGACGGCACGATGATTCTGCCTAAAAAATTCCTCGCAAAAAGCGCTATTTCCATTGCCCCAGGTGGCATCAACCGTTCCGGCAACCGTCTGTTCTATGGCTTGCTCCCATCTGCAGCAACAGATTCAATTCATTCGCAAAATCTTGAGAACATCAAATCCAGCACCGCACTTTTACGCCGTCTAAATGAATCCACTTGCGTGGGCTGCCATCAAACACGGGCCATTGGTGGCTTTCATTTCACCGGCCGTGACCCTCAAGGAAAATATGCTGGCAACTCGGTCTTCCTTCCCGGTTCAGCCCATTTTATGGGGGACTTGGCTCGTCGTCGCGAAATCGTCGATGCTTTTGCGCGAAACGAAAAGATCGACTACTCCCGCGGCTTTGCCGCCCGCCCTCAGGAGCGCCGTTCTCAAAAACTTATCGGCACGGGCTTAATGAACGGTTGGGGTGCACATTGTTCGACAGGTAAAGATCCATCCTTCAGTGGTTGGACATGCGCCCAGGGACTTACGTGCAAAACACTTTTGGAAAAAGAGGACAGCTTAGGCTTAGGCATTTGCTTGGCTGAAACTCAACAAGTCGGTGACCCTTGCGAAATGGGTAAGATCGTAACGTCCGCTTTCGGTAAGGATAAGTACATCCGTACTTCTGACAAACTGACTGTGACACTTCCAAACGCAATGTGCTCGCCACAAAGCCAAATGCCAGGCACGCGCACCGGTGGCTTCTTGAACGGGAACGTCAGAACGCTTAGCTGCGACAATTTGCCTGCGGAAGCCAGCTGTGGCCCCTTGCCAGCCGCTCGCCCGGGGTTCAATGCTTGTATCGGGACTAAAAACTTTGATGCTTGTTTAAAAGAGTACTCTTTGGGTGTGGGACTTCGTGGTTGTGACCAACTAAACCCTTGCCGTGATGATTATATTTGTGCGGAAAGTTTTGAAAGCAATCGCGGTTCGTGTGTTCCGCCGTATTTCTTGTTCCAGTTCCGAGTCGACGGCCATCCTAAGAAAGCCGTGGCGCCAATCTCTCAGGGCAATTGAATAACGTTGGGCAGTTGAAGCTCCTGGTGACCCGGGGCTTTACTAAAATCAATCTTATACGCTCGTAAGGCGATCGCGTCTTTGCCTTCGCCTGGAACTTTAGATCCATACAAAGCATCGCCCACAATCGGAAAACCATGACGGCTTAAATCAAAACGCAATTGATGCGAACGACCCGTCACAGGTTGCAGATCCCATTGTAACAAGCCGTCAGCATTCGTTCCTAAGTACTCTGCCAGGGTCAAAGAGTCTTTACCCTCGGGGCTTTCAAAGGCACGGCGCTTGCCACGCAAGATGCGCGACTTCCATGCAAACTTCTGACCGGCAACTATCGAGAATTTTTCGCGGGAGTTTTTAACGTTCACCGGAATATGGGAAAAATCTTGAGAGGTTGTCAAAGCACGATAAGTTTTGCTGACTTGCTTGTGTTCAAACCAGGCATTGGCTTTACGATGTGCTTCCGCTGTTTTCGCATACATCACCAAACCTGACACTTCAAAATCCAGACGATGCACGGGATAGATTTGCAGACCCAATTGCTTTTGTAAGGCAATCCCCAGGCAATTGCGCTCGTCTTCAGCTCCCATACGGCTGGGAGTGGAAAGCACCCCTGCCGGTTTATCGCAGATCACGAAATGGGAATTTTCAAAAACGATTCGAATCATTTTTTATTAAGACCGATCAAAAAGATTTCTTTAGAAATTTTGCGTGTGGAATCAGGTTTCATCACTTCGCATTTAGCAAAGGACTTTTTGATTTCATCACGAAGCTTGGCAAAGTCATCGCTATGGAAAAGCTTGCAGACAAAGTGCCCGTCTTTTTTTAAGAATTTGCGAGCCACGTCCAACGCCAGTTCACACAACTCCATCGAACGAGCCTGGTCAGTCATGCGAATACCCGTAGTTTTAGGCGCCATGTCTGACATGACGATATCAAACGGAGGATGAAAGCCATGATCTCTGAATGTGTCTTCAAGGTTCAAGTCACGAAGATCGGCTTGAATGAACACCGCGTTTGGCAATTTCACTGTCACCGGGCTTAAATCCACACCCAAAACGCGCCCCTTGGCACCGACCACTTTGGAAGCATACTGAGACCAGGAGCCTGGTGAAGCACCCAAATCCAAAACGGTCTGGCCACTGCCTTTAAAAATTTTGTATTTCTTGTCGATCTCTTCAAGCTTAAAAACAGAACGAGCCGCAAAGCCCTCTTCTTTTGCTTTTTTAAAGTATCTATCGCGTGGATTGTAAGTCATATCGAAGGTTTATGTCGTGTTCAGAGGGCAAAGTCCATTATTAAATTTCACATTCCCTTTTGGGCGCGAATGGACTAGAAAAGATACATTCTTTGGAGGCCCACATGGAACTCATTCTTAGCATGAGCATTTTCTTCGTTATTATCACCATGATTTTTGTGGCCGTTGCCGTCTTTTTGCCGGAATGGATGGGTATCACTGGCAAAAAAGCCAAAAAAATCATCGAAGAGCAACAATCTCCCCCTTCCGAGCAGCATTCAGCTTCAGACGAATCCAAAGCTGATTCCAACAATAAGCACTAACCGTGCTCTTGAGGCTCCTTAACTTTCATAAGGAGTCCTCCCCCCACTATAAACAGCAATAGCAAGCCCACCATTCCCACACGAGAATTCCCAGTTATCGTCACCGTAAAGGCAACAATCAGTGGCCCCAGGATCGAGGCAAATCGGCCCACCAGATTGAACAAACCAAAGTACTCACCACTTTGATGTTTCGGCGCCATCTTTCCAAACAATGAACGACTCAAAGACTGCACGCCTCCTTGAACCATTCCGATAATCACCGCCAGTAAATAGAAATGCCAAGCCTGGCTCATCCACATGGCAGCAACCACCGTGACGGAGTAAATTCCGATGCACACCAGGACCGGTAACTTTGCGCCAAAACGCTTGGTCACCGTTCCAAAATAGTAAGCACAGGGAAATCCGATAAACTGCGTGATCAAAAGGGCCGCTATCAAATCTTTCGAGCCCAAGCCAATCGACATTCCGTAATCCACTGCCATCGTCATGACCGTGTAAACACCATCGATATACATCCAATAGGCGATCATAAAGATCAGCAGATTGCGCTCTTTCGTCATCAGCTCCTTAAAGGTCGCCTGTAACGTCAGAATACTGCGATTGGTAAGTTTCCAGATGTTGTCTTTGGAAACTGGCACCGCTGGTTCTGGAACATTCCGCGCGAGAGGAATCGAAAACACGAACCACCACACGGCCACGGTCATAAAGGAAACCTGCACGGCCTGAACACCGTCTCGCAATCCAAACCATTCCGGGAAAAGATGCATCAGAACATTGATCAAAAATAAAATACCGCCACCCAGGTACCCCAGGGCATATCCTAACGAGGACACGTAATCCATTTCCTTGGGTTCAGCGACGAAAGGCATAAGGGATTCATAAAATACGCAGCTCGCATTAAAGGCCATCATTGCGATACTGTACGCCATGATCGCATTCCACCAATCTCCCAACGGAATGAAAGTCATCCACCCGCAAGCGATAACCCCGATCAACATAAAGGAAAGACAGAAAAGTTTTTTTAGCCCGCGAAGATCGGCCACGACTCCCAAAGTAGGACTCATAAATGCGATCACCAGACTGGAAATGGAAATTGCCGTTCCCAGACGTGCCGTGGAGACCGTCGCATCCACGCCTTGGCTCCAATACATTTTGAAAAAGACCGGGAAAAATCCCGCCATCACCGTGGTGGAGTAGGTGCTGTTCGCCCAATCATACAGGGCCCAACTAAGGATTTTCTTTTTGCGATTTTCCATAACAAAAGAAGACCATAGTTTGCTATCGAATGGGAACCCACATCGTGTCATAAAAAAGGCTCGCATCGTTGCGAGCCTTTTCCCACCACTATTCTTTTTCGCGTGCTATTTCACCAGTCTTCTTGGCAGCGAAATCATGATAGAGATTCAGACCGCCGATGATGGTCAGAATACAACCTATCACGACATAAGCTATCACGGCTTTGCGATTTTGATTAAAGACGTAACTAAAGGCCCCTGCAATCACAATCAGTGGCCCCAGCACTACCATGGACGAAACAATCTGACGGAGTGCGAACACTCCCAGTTCAGAATTCATAACCCCCGCCTACGTTCAAGATTTGGTTATATAAGTTCTGTAATCTTCAATTTTCTGTTGAACTTATCGGCAGGACTTTTCTCAGCTTAAGTGAAATTAATCATATTTACGGTCGCAATTACGACTCATACAGGGACAAGATGACTGATGGTTTTGAGACAATCGTAAGATGGTTCAAACCCTTCTCTAAAACGACGCCAGAGGCGATTCCTTCAAAGATCTCTACATGTCGAGACCCAATGACCACCTCGTCTCTGTCCCCGGTCGCAATGCAAAGGGAAACGTTTTCTTTATGAAGACGAAATAGTAAATCCTCAGGAACCACAGCTGCCCGAACAAATTCAGAACTGTAATGAGTCTTTTCCTCACCGGATTTAAAGATCTCGGGGTAATTGACGTTAATGCCTTCGCCGTCTTTATCCATAAAAATCCAGCCACCCAAATCAGGCGTCAGAGCATGGAACGATTCCGGCAGATAAGGCGCTAAGGCCACAAATTTAGAGAACTGCCTGCCGACATCCGATGCGGCAACTCTTAATGCAAAACCACCACCCAAGGAATGACCGGAAAGAATCATGCTCTTAATCGAAAACTTCATCTTCAAGTGTATAATGAGTTCTTCGAGGTCGATTTCAAGTTGATTGGCAGCAATGACGTCAGAAGCGCCAAGACTTACCCCATGACAGCGAAAATCGGGAGTGACCACCTGGGCAATACCCGCCTTGGCAATAGCACTCGCCAAAGCACACAGATAGCGACTGTCACCTCCAACACCATGATACAAGATCACCAAATTTTCAGAACGCGTGGGATAGAATCGATAGGAGAGGACATCCTTTTGACGGGTGCGAAAAGCTTCCTGCGGAGCCAGTCGGTCCACAGGAATTTTAAAATCGCGCAAATCAAAGGCGAGCTTCATTGCTTGTCAGCCTTATTTTCCGGCTGCTTCTAATTTCTTTTTGTGGATATAGTAATCGTAATCACCTTCGTAGATACGCAGTTGATTTTTATCAACTTCGAATACACGAGTCGTCACTTCACGCAAAAAGTGGCGATCATGCGATACGATCATCACAGTTCCCGGGAACTGCTTGATAGCGTCCAGCAAAACTTCACGAGAAACGATGTCCAAGTGATTCGTCGGCTCATCCAGGATCAAAAGATTCACGGGTTGCGCCAGGATTGTCGCCAAAACAACACGGGACTTCTCACCACCGGAAAGGATCGAGATTTTCTTTTCAGCTTCTTCGCCGGAAAACTTAAATGCTCCCAAAAGCGAGCGCACCGTTCCCATACCGGCTGTCGGCATACGTGAATGCACCTCGTCCACGATAGTCATTTTAGGATCCAAGACATCCAAAGAGTTCTGAGAGAAGTACCCCAGATTGATGGAGGCCCCCAAAGTGCAAGTACCAGCGGTAGGTTCAACCTCACCCGCGATAATTTTAAGCAATGTCGATTTACCCGCACCATTCACGCCGACCACCGCAATGCGGTCCATGCGTTTTACCAAGGCCTGAGCCCCCGAGAACACTTGTTTCTCTTTGCCATCATCGCGTTTCCAAACTTTGGAAAGGCCTTCAAAACGTACAACCTCATCCCCACCACGTGGAGGCACGGGCCATACGAACTTGATTTCAGATTCCTCTTCAGGAATTTCGATGCGATCAATTTTTTCTAGTTTTTTAACACGGGATTGAACTTGTGCCGCATGGGAGGCACGGGCTGCGAAGCGAGCGATGAACTCTTCTTCCTTGGCCAACATGTCTTCCTGACGTTTTGCAGCTGCGATCAACTGCTCTTTGCGGATGTCGCGCTCCTTTTCATAGAAGTCATAGTTACCACCGTAGACTGTGATCGTTTTATTCGCGATCTCTACGATTTTACCAACGATGCGATTCATAAAGTCACGGTCATGCGACGTCATCAAAATCGCGCCTTTGAAATTCACCAGCCACTCTTCAAGCCAGATGATGGATTCCACGTCCAAGTGATTCGTCGGCTCGTCCATCAGCAAGACTTGCGGATTCAACACCAGGATTTTCGCCAAAGCGATACGCATTTTCCAACCGCCCGAGAAACTCTCAGTCGGACGATGATAGTCCTCAGGACCGATCCCCAGACCTGTCAGGATCTCTGCGGCACGGGATTCCAGATCGTAGCCACCCAGGCGTTCGAACTCCCCTTGCATCTCCCCATAAATTTCCAGGATCTTCATCATTTCATCTGGATCCAAATCAGGGTCGGAAAGCTTTGCTTCGTACTCCTGCATTTTCACCTGCATGTTACCGATATTGCCGATTGCAGATTTCACTTCCTCGATGGCAGATCTGCCACGCATATCTTCGATATTTTGAGAGAAGTATCCGATCACAGTTTTATCGGATTTAGAAACTGTTCCATCGTAACCTTCCTCACCTGTGATGATGCGGAAGATAGTGGTTTTTCCAGTACCATTCAAACCGACCAGACCGATTTTTTCGCCGTCGTTGATTTGGAATGAACCGTTACGATAGAGAACTTTGTTCCCCTGCTGCTTTGTGATGTTGGATAAATGAATCATGGTCCCCTGTATATCGCGATTTTTCACCAGATGCGCCAAAATTTTTAATTATTTACACCGAGGGGGCAACCACAGGCTCCCTGCCAGGAATTTAGGCAACTCCAAAAGTATATCTGAAATTTTGAGATTCTTTAGAACTCTAAAGTCCAAGCCCCCTGAAGGTCGCGCCAGATCTAGCCTTGAAGGAGAGTGCCAGAATGGAATCACCTATCGCGAGTGGCCCTTAGATACTGGAATTCCCCGAGGAGCGCTATAATTGACGAGAGCAATGTAAGTGTCTGAAATACTCTCAGTTTCTGCAAATAGTTCATTATTCTTACAGAGCTGGAATATATCCTGAGCTTTTACCCCTAACATCGTGTATCTTGCGCCATTCCTAGAGCATATACCAATACCCCAAACGAATTTGGCCCTTTGGTTAAGTGCTCCACTAACTGAAAGGCTACTCGTGACTCCTCCTTTAACTACTGTCGATACATTTGAAAGCTTTGGTCTTAGCGCTCCGTTGATGGACGCGATGAAAGACATGGGCTTCTCAACTCCGACGCCCATTCAAAAACAAGCTATTCCTTTGCTATTAGGCGGTGCGAACGATTTCATCGGTCTTGCATCTACAGGGACTGGTAAAACTGCTGCGTTCGGTATTCCTCTTATCGAAAATCTAGACGCTACAATCAAAGACACTCAAGCTCTTGTTCTTTCTCCAACTCGTGAGTTGGCGCTGCAAGTGGCAGAGCAATTGGCTTTGCTTGGTAAGAAAAAAGGCATCCGCGTAGTCACAATCTACGGTGGTGCTTCCTACCGCACACAGATCGATGGCATCAAACGTGGCGCCCACATCGTGGTAGCGACACCAGGCCGTTTGGTTGATTTCCTTGAACAAAAAATGTTGAAACTTTCTAAAGTTCAAACTGTGATCCTTGACGAAGCTGACGAAATGCTTTCGATGGGTTTCAAAGACGCTTTGGATTTCATCTTGTCTGCAACACATCCAGACGACGCTGCTTCAAATGAGCGCGCAGCATGCAGAACTTGGTTGTTCTCTGCAACGATGTCCACTGAAGTTCGCCGTATCACTGAAAAGTATTTGGAAAATCCAGAAACAGTGGCTGTGAACAAAGTCGGCTCTACGGCTGACACTATTGACCAAGTTTACTACACGGTTAAGAACATGCACAAAACAGAGGTTATCTCTCGCTTGTTGCAAACTTTGCCTGAATTCTACGGTATCATCTTCTGCCAAACTAAAATGGAAGTTGCTGAACTTTCTGACATTTTAGCTCAACGTGGATTTCCAACAGACTCTTTGCATGGTGATAAATCCCAGCAAGAGCGCGAAGCGACTTTGAAAAAATTCAAATCTAAACAAGTCAAAGTCATCGTTGCAACAGACGTAGCCGCTCGTGGTTTGGACATCAAAGACCTTACTCACGTGGTAAACTACAACTTGCCATGGGATGCTGAATCTTATGTTCACCGTATCGGTCGTACAGGTCGTAACGGTCAAAAAGGAACAGCGATCACTTTGGTGAACTCTGATCAATTGACTCTTCTTCGCCGTATCATGAATACGACGAAAGCGACTTTCACGAAGGGTGTTGTACCTTCTGCTGATGAAGTTGCTGGTCTTAAAATCAAAAACGTATTGGACAAAGTTGGTTCAATGGACGTTGCCAATCCATCTTTGCTTTTAGCAGCGGATTTGATCCAGGACTTGGTTCAAGCTGATGACATTAACTTCAAGGATCTTTCAACTGAGGATTTGCTAGCTCGCTTTATCGTGGCTTACTTCCCAGACGTATTTGTTAAAAAAGATTTGATCCTTGATTACATGGGCGACCGCATCCCTCGTGAATTGTTGCCTCGTGACCCGAACAACAACCGCTTCACTTCTAACCGTGACGGTGGTGGTGATCGTGGTGGTTACCGTGACCGTCCTCGCACTGGTGGCGGCTACCGTGGTGACCGTGGTGGTTTCCGTAGCAACCGTCGTGATGATGGCGACCGTCCTCGTTTTAACGACGGTGGTTACCAACATGACAACAACGGTAAAGGTGCTTCGGCTCCGCGCCGTGCTCCTGGCGCAAGCAGTGCATTCCGCAGTGCTGATGCTGGTGGTGAAGTTCGTGCAGAACGCAGTAGCAGCGCACGCACGGAACGTTATGACCGTGAAGAAGGCCGTGGTAACCGCGCACCTGCTGGTGACAACGGTGGCGGCGAACGTTCTTTCCGCAAACGTTCATTCAGCAGCGACCGCGATGAAAATCGTGGCAACCGCCCTGAGCGTTCTGAGCGCGCGGATCACCCAGGGATCAAAAGATCTCGCCCAGGTGGCGGCTCTTCAGCTCCCCGTCGTTTCCGTGATTAATTAGATATTTCAAGTCAACTATGTGGGCGACTTCGAGGGTCGGTGAGTAATCACTGGCCCTTTGTTTTTTGACTCCAAGGGACCGGTAACGCAAAGTTTGTCGGTGTCTCAAACTTAGACAGCCCTTCTCAATCCTCGGGCTCATACAAACCTGTTTAGGGTGGCATTTTCTCTGCAAATGAATCCAAACATGAAAAGTTTGAACACCAAAACTATCATTCTGGCAGCTTCCCTTTTAACTTCCCTTTTGGGAACAACGGCTTATGCTCAGGCGACGTCTTTCAAAGCGACTACGATCGTGGATCGTAAATTTGAACGCACTGAAACCAGCGAAGAAGAAGCTGCAGCTCAAGACGTGGCTGATGCATTGGCGATCCTCGATGCTGACAAGGCATGCAGCAAGTTCGCCACCCAAAATGGCCTGGGTAAATATGGCGAGGAAATTAAACGTGCCTTCCAAGGTAATAACTTTGATAGTTTACTCAAAGGTACTGCTGACTTAAGAAAAGTGTGCCCACGCTTTGATCAAATGAGAAATGACGAAAAAGTAGAACTGTACACTGTCATATTAGGGGGCATGGCTTTCTATGAAAGCACTTGCCGCGAATACGTCAAAGCTCAAGGACCGAACGGAACTCTTTTTGGATTTTTCCAACTTCATAAAGGTAAAGAGCCTGATTACGATGAGGGCCGCGTTTGTCGACCGGGCGATTCAAATCCAAAAAATGGTCGTATGATGCAATGTACTTTGTCGACTTTGAACCGCTACGTTGAAATCAGCAACAAGCTGTTTCCAAACAGGGGAAATGGTGAAACATACTGGGAGACTTTGCAAAACAACGCAAAACCCAAGCAACAAGTTCCGACGGTGCTTCGCAGCCATATTCGCGCCAACAAAGCTAATGGAGCCAGTCTGATCAAAATCGCGATTCGCGACTATTGCGCTCCAAATAAGTAATCTCAGATTCTAAAACGCAAAAAAGGCTGTCTTCCAGACAGCCTTTTTTATTTGAACTTTCACTTTAAGTTATACAGCGAAGCCCTTTATTCCCCACCATTGATCATGTCTGAGGTGAGGCCTTTGTCACCGCGGTTTTCTGCGATGAAGATGCCGGCGATATGACCGACCACGAATGCCACGAAGAACCACATCAGCCATTCATGCACTTCTTTAAGGAATTCTGCTAGATCCTTAACCAACCCTAGGTCTTTCTTGAAATACAAAAGAATACCTGAAAGCACCATGTACAAAGTGATCAGGTAAAAAAGCGCGTAACCGGTTTTCACCAACGTATAGTGAACAGCGCCGATTCTCTTTGTTTTTGGGACCTCTTTAAGACCCACGGCACTTTGCACGGCTTGGGTTGCTGGGCATTTTTTAACGACGAACAAACCAATCAGAATGCGGGCAAGTAATAAAGCTCCCAACGCGAAGCCGATCCAGTAATGCCATTGCCACATCACATCGCGAAGCCCCTTGGCGATAGATTCTGCCACTTCCGGTGTTACGGAACCCGCACCTTCTTCAACTTTGGCTTTAATGAAGGCGGCATTCGTGCGCCAGCTTAAAAAGGTTTTGCGCAACAGTACCGTTCCCAGCAAAGCCAGGATCGCCAAAGCATTCAACCAATGCCACCAGCGCAAGCTGGCAGGCTGGTACTTTCTAAAGCTATAGGTAGTTTCGTTCATAAGCAGCTGACTCCTTCAGGGAAGGAGTCAACAGTATCAGGCTGACCGTGGGAAAGACAAGAGGGCACTCTTTAAATCTTCTGCAACCTCAAGCCCGCGGACCACACCCATTCTCAACAGCTTTTCACGCAAGGACTCTTTAAGGGAACAGAGCCTTAGATCTGCAGGTTTGGCGCGCACATCTCTTTGTAGTTGGGCAAAACTGGCCAGCGCCTCGTTTGATATGCGATCGATATTTTGAAAATAAAACACGACCTGAACGACTTCCTCTTTAGCAAGAATTTCAGCTCGTACGGCCTCCAAAGCTGGGACCACGACGGAACTCATTTCTTCTCCGGTAAAGGAAACAACAAGCATCTTGTTTTTATGACTTATACTGTAATTAAACGACTTCTGATCTTCCAACGTACCGCTCCTCGAAATCGATGTTTTCCTAAGGTCATTTTAGCAGCTCATTTTCTCTTTAAAAGTCTTCCCCGAAGCGGTTCTCAAAGGGGTACGTAAACGCGAATGACTTATGATGTTTAGGGCCGTTTAGTTCTTATTTTTCAGAGAAGATTTGACTTATAGTTAGGCGCCGAATAATTTTTCACCCATTCGAAGGGGAACTCAAATGTTTCAGTTCAAAATGAGAAATTTGGCGGCGCTTGCTCTTGCAACTATCATGACCGCAACAGCTGTTGCCGCTCCAAAAGCTGCACCTGCACCAACTACAATCACGATCAATCCACGCACCTTGAAAACACGCCTGCTCGAAAGCAATATCGAATTGGCTGTTCAATTGAACAACGTTTACAAAGCGAAAGACAGCGTCGACCGCGCCCGCAGAAATCTGCTTCCAGGGATCAACCTTGGAGCGGCCATCGACAGCACATTCAGCTTTTCGTTGGCGTCTGTAACGATGCTTTTGCCATTCTTGCTTCCAAGCAAATGGTTGGATCTTCGTGAAAACCAACATCTTTTGAATGCTCAAGGTGAAGCGTACTACATCGCTCAGTTGAATACGTATTCGTCAGCTTACGCACTGTACTCCACCATCCAGGGCGATATGGAACTTCGCGCGATCATTCAATACCAATATGAAAACTACAAACGTATTGAAGACATGATCCGGATGGCAGTGAATGCCGGGATGAGAGAAAAAGCAGAGCTTCTGCAGGCTGAGGCACAAACTCAATTGTCTAAGATCCAAGTTTCACAAATGGACGTTTTGATTCTTCAGGAAAAAGCGGCGATTCGCGATATGTTGGCGTTGCCTCTTTCCACGGATATCAAAATCGAAGCTTTCCATATTGGTTCTTCTCCGGCAGAAGAACAATCCATGCAAACGACGATCGACCAATCCCTGGCCAAATCTCCAGAGCTGCGTCAGCTGGCTTCCATGTTGAAAGCAACTGAAGCCGCGAAATGGAGTGCGTTCTGGTCTTTCCTGACGGGAGCAACTTTGGGTGCCTCTCGTGGACCAACGGGTGCATTCTCTGATGCTGAGGGTGCAGGCTCTGCAAACTTTAACTTCGGTAACTTCTTGATTTTGAAAATCGGAAACCGCGAACTTGATGCGATTCGTTTGCAGAAAAAGCAAATTGATCAGGATCAAATTAAGATCGTAGAGACGACTGTGGGTTCTTTGCGTGAAAGCCAAATGCAGTTAAACTTGGCTCGCCAGGCAGAGGCCAACTTGGAAGCTTTGTACGAAAATGAAGTTAAAAAATTCAAAATGGGTATGACAGATTTGTTACACGTTTTGAATGCGGGCAACTCTTTGACGGCAGCGTACACTAATCGCGTAAAAGCTCAAACAAGCCTTGATACATTGCGTGTTGGTTTGCACCGCATGATGATTTCTGACCACTTCGGTTTGATCAAAAAATGCCAAGTCTACAAAAAGGGCACTGGCGGTTTGACTGGTAAATTGGGTCGTATCTTTAATCCTAAAAAAGATTCCATCAGCTTGGACGAAGCTTGTGGTCAGCAAGTTAGCGAAAATTAGTAGCTAGTTCGGAGATCTTAGCATAGGATCTCCGACATATGGGAACTCCAGTACAAGACGTCGTCATTATCACTACCGGTGGCACGATTGAAAAAACCTACAACGAGTTTGATGGCTCGTTGGAAAATCGTGGCACCAGCATCAAAAATCGCATTCTTTCCAAGCTGCGTTTGCCTTACACCAATATTTTGGTTTACCCCCTACTCAGCAAAGATTCACTTTACATGAACGATGAAGACCGCGCCCTGATTGCGGTCACAGTCAAAGATCAAATGCAACGTGGCTGCCCGATCGTTCTATTGCACGGAACAGACACGATGCATGTGTCAGCTGAATACTGCTTTAAAGAAATCGGCACACCGAAAGTTCCCGTGGTTTTCACAGGCGCCATGATTCCGATGGGCTTTGATGACAGTGATGCCACACAAAATGTGACGGAAGCTATGCTAGCTGCCAAACTTTTGCCGCCAGGATTCTATATCTCCTTCCATAATCAGATTTTCAAAGTTCCGAACGTTCGCAAAAACCGCGAAAAAGGCACATTCGAAGAAATCTCCTAACCCCGTCCCCTTAAGCATGAGCGTCGCCAGATAAGTTTTATCAAGGCGCCAGGATGAAGCTGTACTAACAGTACAGCGAAGACGCAGCAACGCAGAGAAAACTTATCTGGCGACACTCATGTGTTTATTACCACAGGACCGCCCTAATTCCGGTCTGATCCCCTATCCTGATTGAAATAAGATCAGGAGGACGCGATGAGACTGGAGTTTTCAGCTGCTGTTTGCATTGTACTTTTAATTGGACTGGCCACTCGTGCAGCTCCTGAAGCTAAAAACACCAAAGCACAAACGCCTCCTGCCGCGACGACGGTCACCTGGCCGCGTGATGTAGAGACAGCAGCGAAAGAAAAAATCACTGTCTTTCAGCCGCAAGTCGAATCCCTTGATAACAACGTCATCACTGCCCGTGCTGCCTTTAAGTACCAAAAAGACGGCAAAGATTCATATGGGTCTTTCCAATTAAAGGCCAGCACACTGATCGACAAGGGCGACGACACCCTGACGATGCAAACGATCAAAGTCACGGACCTGCAGTTTCCCGATAACGCCGCCAAACGCGAGGAGCTTAAAGGACGACTTGAGAAATCACTGAACGGCAAAAACTATGTAATCCCCTATCACAATGTGGTTTCAAATTTAGAAGTCTTTTCTTCGAGTAAAAAAAGAAAATCTCCAGAATTAAAAAACGATCCACCACAGGTGATTTTTGCGACTCAGCCAAGCCTTTTAATCATGATTTCCGGTGAGCCGGTTATTGGGCCTGCTGGCAAAGAAAAAAACGTACAGCGTGTGGTAAATACGAGCGCGCTGATTTTAAAAAACAGCGACAAGGAATATTACCTCTGGGCTTTGGGGAAATGGTTCTCTGCACCGAGTGCGACCGGTCCTTTTAATGTGACCAAGTCTGAGCCCTCGTCAAAATTTGTGCTGGCAAAAGAGGAGTTGCTAAAGGCAAAAACCGTTGATCCATTGGAAGGCAGAACAGCGGATGGCAATTCGATCTTCCCACCGGGAGTCATTCCTAAAGTCTTTATCGCGACTCGCCCGACGGAGCTTTTGCAGTCCGAAGGCACACCAAAATATTCGGCGGTTGAAAACACGGGCCTGCTTTATGTTTCGAACTCCCCTAACTCCATCTTTCTGGAATCTTCTTCACAACAGTTTTACACTTTGATTTCTGGTCGTTGGTTCACGGCGAAATCTCTGGAAGGACCCTGGAGTTTTGCGACAGGCAAAGATCTGCCGAAGGATTTTGCGAAAATTCCTGTGACCAGTCAGGTCGCCGAGGTTTTGGTTTCAGTACCAGGAACTCCGCAAGCCAAAGAAGCTTTGATTACCAGCCAAATTCCCCAAACAGCACAGGTGCCTCGTACGCTAAAACCAAAGAACTTGGTGTGTGATGGCGAAATCAAATGGCAAAAGATTTCTGGGACTTCAATGCAGTATGCAGAAAATTGCAACACTCCGATGCTGATGTTGAATCCAAGTTTGTTCTATGTGGTTCAAGATGGTGTTTGGTTTAACTCAACGACGGCGAAGGGACCTTGGGACGTTTCAATCGCAGTTCCTGATCAGATTTATCAAATTCCTCCGTCATCACCGTTATATTACGTCACTTACGTGCGTGTTTACGGCACGAACGGAGAGTATGTGATTGTTGGCTATACGCCAGGTTATCACGGCACGTTCGTCTCTGCTGATGGCACAATCGTGTATGGAACTGGTTATGCTTATAGCGCCTATACGTCTTCGTCTGCCTGGTATCCTCCACCCTACACTTACGGATTTGGCGTGGGATATGGCTGGGGATATGATGCAGGATTTTACATGGGCTTTTCCATGGGTGCCGTGATGTATCCGTGGGGTTGGGGATCCTGCTGCTGGGGTCCGACCTATGTGAACATCAATGTCGACAACACCTATCACAACTGGGGCAAACGCACGGTGATCACGGGTTCCGGCGGTCATGGAGTTGCCATCAATACGATCGGCAATACCAAGTTTGCCCGGGGTCTTGATAGTAACACGGTCTATGCGGGACATGATGGCAGCGTATATCGTCGAAATGGCAAAGGCGACTGGTCCAAATACAATGGTCCCGACACTTGGACTCCCGTCAGCAAACCCGACAACATTCAAAATTTGGAACGTTCCCATGAAGGCCGTGCGCCTCAACCACAGCCTCGCCAACCAGCGGCTGACATGCAACGCACTGGTGGTGCTCCAGCCCTGCACGGAGGTGGCGGCATGCGTGCAAGCGGTGGATTTCGTGGTGGCGGTGGTGGCTTTCGTCGTTAATTAACCAAAGGAGAACATTCATGCAAAAGTATTTTATTTCGCTCGTTGCTGCTTTCATATTTACATCCACGGCTCAAGCCGCTTTGGATTACGGACTTGAATTAGGGGCTCGTCAACAAAACGGCTATGCCTATGGTCCCGGCATCTCGACACATGCTCGCACCGGTTTGCAGGCTGGCGCCTTTGTGCACATGCCCTTAGAGGGAAATATCGCCCACTTCCGCTCAGGTCTTCTGTACACACAAAGACCCCTGCAAACGGAAAGTGACTCGGGAACTAAGATTGATTTCAATTTGGACTATCTGGACATTCCAATCACAATCCTGTTTAAGCCACAGGAAAAATTTGGAATCTATCTGGGCTTTATTGCCTCGATCAATATTGCCAGCTCTTGTTCAGGGGATCCGAACTGCAAAATATCAAGCATTGATACGCCATCATTTCCGTTCATTTTTGGTTCAACATTTAAATTCAATTCCCGCTGGGGATTGGATCTTTATTTTGATGCCAACAACTCAGCGATGGCAAAAGGACTTGCTGATTATAAATCCGTGGGTCTTAACCTGATGTTCTCACTGGATTAGTTTAAGAATGCGGGACTTGGAATGAAGTATTTCATTTTACTTTTTTTATTCCTAAGTCCCGCTTTCAGTCGGGCTTCTTACTCTTTCTCCCCTGTGGGCAGTCAGGAAGCTTTTCTGGGAAATGCTGGCGTGGGGCTTTTATGCTCTGCCGGCAGCCCCCTGTATAATCCCGCAGGCTTGGGGTTTTGTGAATATGAACTGAACCTGACTGTTTCCGGCACTGGTATTGCCTACCAAGAAATGCAGGACCCGGCATTTCACAATCAAACGGGCTCCTTCACTTCTTCGACTTTAATGACGTCAGCTGTCTTCAGTGTTGATGAAAAAATTAAAACAGGGTTTTTCTATTCCTATCCCGCCAATGTCGACAACACCTTTCGGATACAAGATGCCTCAGGGGGAGTGACAGCCAAAGATGTGCGCTTTCAGTTTGCTCAAGGAGGGCTTTCCTATGGCGGCTTGATTGATGAGTCCTTGGCCTGGGGATTTTCCATCGCCTTTACCTGGAATGAACTAACATCGGATTCGATCACCAATACGGTTTC
This sequence comes from Bdellovibrio sp. KM01, assembly GCF_013752535.1. Taxonomy (NCBI): domain Bacteria; kingdom Pseudomonadati; phylum Bdellovibrionota; class Bdellovibrionia; order Bdellovibrionales; family Pseudobdellovibrionaceae; genus Bdellovibrio; species Bdellovibrio sp. KM01. Next base: position 1,409,801 of record NZ_CP058348.1, on the reverse strand, counting down.
GGCGGGAACGACCACGTCTTTAAATCAAAAAAGATTCGAGCAACAAAACTATATCGCTTTAAATCCCGGATTCGTTTGGCGCGCCCGGGATGACTATAGCATCGGTGCAACTGTACAATGGCGTGCTTTGAATCTGTATTCCGAAGGAGACCTCTATCAGAATCAATTAAGTACGGGGGACACGCTAGCCACAGAAACTTTTGGCCGCTACACTCCCCATACCGATCCTATACTGGGAGTGACAGTCGGTCAGGTCTTTCATTTCAATGATAAGACTTTTCTGTTGGATCTAAGTTATGCACCTCAATACGCACTGCCCTCGACTCCGATTCAACAAGAATCTGATCTTAGCCTCTTCAATATTTCGACGGGAATTAAAATACCCTTCAGAAGTGTTCGCTTCATGGGCGGAGGAAGTTTTACGCAAATGTCGAATCAATCCATTTCGATGTTTTCAACAGGTATCAACTATAACAACAGAACCTATGAAGCTAATTTCGGATTATATTACAAGTACTCAAAAAATGACGAAGTCGGAGCGAGCAACTCCGACACCTTGGGTTTTATGTATTCGTCATCTGTGAATTACTGATTATTTCAAAGGGAACTGGAAGTTCAAACCAACAAACGTTTGAAAGTTTGGGGTATAATCTCCCACATGAGCCACCGTCCACTGAGGTTCCGCGAAAAAATTTATAGTAGTTCCCCCCTGAAGCTTCCAAACCTTACCAAGCCCAGCACCCAACGGTATATTGTAATCCCCGGTTTCCCAGTTAAAGAGCATAATACCCGCGGATCTTAAATAGAACCCGGCGGGCATATTCCAAATCACGAAGGGCTGGGCAGTTGCCAGATTTTGTGTCGGACGATCACTGTCCCCAGCGAAATCATGTTGATAAGTTATCAAAGCTCCTAAGAGGCCCCAAAACTGTGGAGCCATGACGACTCCCGCAGCCCCAATCTGCCATTTGCCAGCACCGGTCTCATCTTTCGAAGCCGTAGGCAGAACCAACAAGGGCCCTACACCGAATTCCATGGTGCCCCTTCCTTTAAGTAAGAATAAGTCAAAAATACTGACGTCCCCCACCCCCGAAGTTGTCGTGGTCGGAGTTTCTAAAGCGGAAACGGAATATGGAATTGTCATGCGCGCCAACTGCGCATGACCTCCTAACATTAATGGCGAAGCGATTCGCAGATACGCTGTATTCAGTGTCTCATCCGTGGAGTAGACCGAGCTTTGTACATAATCATGAAGATTCACAGCCGCCAACGGCGTCAAAGGACTGTTGGATTTATTCATATCTTCGCTGGTGACCTCGGCCATCGCGAACCAAGCCTGTAAAAAAATGCAGACGACCAGCAAAATGCGATTCATAAAATCCTCCCGTTTATTCTGAAATACATGATGATAAATTTTGCGCGTCAAGTGCACTTAGAACTGTTTAGCGTTGCCAATAAGCATGTAGGTAAATGCGAGATCATTTTTTACAATAAACGGTGTAATCAATTAAGGAGAGACCTTTTTTATGAAAACTGTATCGATGATTTTTGTCGCTTCATCATTGCTATTCACCACACCATCCCTGGCTCGTCCTGTAAAAAACATCACCGACAAAGAGGTCATCGATGCCTATCAGTATCTGATGACCAGAGTTCTAGTGCTGCGTCAGGAAAATTTGGATTTCAGCAAAGAGGACATGCAGTGGAATGAAATAAAACATCGCGATGTAGGAGGAGTTCAGTGGGCTAATCCTAATTTGGACGTCGCCTACAGTGAAGCCTGGGTGGCAATTGACGAAAACAGTTGCACGATGGTGGAAATTCCTGAAATCAAAGGCCGCTATTACACGGTCCAATTTTTAAATGGTTGGGGTGAAACCACAGCCAATCTGAATGAACGAACTTATCCCCAGCATCCATTTGGAAAGTTCGCTGTGTGTTTAAAGGACTCGCAAGTGACCTTGGCACCTGATGTACAAAAGGTGATTCTGCCATCGAAAAAATCTCGGGTACTGGCGCGCGTGGAACTGGGAAAAGATCCGACGGAGGCAGTGAGACTGCAACGACAGATTAAAATGTACCCGACTGGAAAACCGGATATCACCGACTCCCCCAAGGTCGTTGACTTTGAGCACGATCAGCTTCCAGGCATTGAAATCTTTGACAACGCGGCATCGATTTTAGCTTCTGAAAAAGACATAAATCCGAATATGGGGGGGCTGCAAATAAAAGTTCTAGCTGTGGAAAGGACTGCTAAACATGAGAACTCCCGTGAAGCCACAGCGAAAATTATCAAGGAAAAAGCCATTCCAGCATTCTTTGGCCTCAGAGAAAAAGTCGAACGGACGAAAAATGGTTGGGCCTTGGTGCGACGATTTGGGAACTACGGAAACGACTATCAGGCTCGGGCTTTCGTTAACTATGGTGGAATCTGGGCTAATAACAATAAGGAGGCCGTCTATTATGCGACTCGAAACGATGCCAAGGGAGAGCTTTTAGATGGCAGTGCGGTTTACACTGTGACTTTTCCCAAAGATAAACTTCCCTCTACTCGCGCGAAATATTTCTGGAGCATTACCAATGTGGATTCAAAAAACTATAGGGTGATCCCGAATCCCGCGAACAAGTTCGTAATCAACAATCAAACGAACGTAAAACCAAATTCGGATGGATCTGTGACGTTGTATTTTGCGAGCAAGTTACCGCAGGGTGTACCACAAGAGAACTGGCTGCCGACACCAGCCGCCGGTAATTACAGTCTAACTTTCAGATTCTATGGTCCCACCAAGGAGGTCGTAAAAGGCAACTATTTTCCACCGGGATTGGTGAAACAACCGTCATTGGCCAAAGTCGATTCGGAATCTATTTATTAAGATAGATTCCGTCGTCCTTCACTGTGATCACACGTTTTTTATAGAGATCACCCAAGGCCATTTTATACTTCTTTTTGCTGACGCCGAACATGTCATAAATAAGTTCGGCTGCGGTTTTATCATTGATCGGCAAAAATCCCCCCTCTTCACGAAGGCGTTGCAAAATCAAAGGACCGATATCTTCAGAACTTTGATGCCCCATCTTTTGCAGGCTTAAATCAATTTTTCCGTCTTCACGGACTTTCTTGATATAACCTTTGAGCTTTTGACCATGCACCAGACGATCAAAGATTTCATTGGCATAGATCATACCCCAGTGCTTGCCATTTATGATGGCCTTAAAGCCCAGGTCCGTCTCTGCGCCGATGAATAAATCGACCTGTTGGCCTTCTTTGTAATCACCTGGCTCTTTGGAGATATAGCGATCCAGACGCATGGAGGAAGCGATACGATCTGATTTATCTAAATAAACAAACACAACCACCGCTTGACCCGCGCGAAGGTCACGGGTCATTTCCGCATAAGGCAGAAAAAGATCTTTACCCAAGCCCCAATCCAGGAAGGCACCGACATTTTCCACGGACTTTACCATCAAATGGGCAAACTCCCCCACCATGGCTTTCGGTTTTTCAGTCGTAGCAATAAGGCGGTCCTCGGAATCGAAATGCACAAACACTTCGATCTCATCGTCGACTTTCAAATCGTCAGGGACATAACGACGAGGCAATAGAATCTCCCCATCATCACCGCCATCCAGAAACATTCCGAATTCAGCTTTTTTTACGGCTTTTAATTTATTTAGTTTACCAATATCAACTTGCACAGGGACATCCTTAAATTTCAATATTCTTTACAAGCCACGATTCAAGTTCATTGATCTGTGGCTCAAGGTCCGGAAACTTTTGAACGACTTCTGTGAAGGCGTTTTTTACGCTGTTACCGGAATAGTGTTTTGCAATCAGCGAGTGTTGCATGCTTTCGATAAGTGCCGGATACAGGCAATCCGTATAAATCTTTAGATCTTTAATGACACCATCATCGACGATAAAATGAAAATCAAAGAATCCCAGGCTCAGGTACTCATCCATTTTGTGAGTGAACTCCAAAGTCGATCCGTACAACCACTCCCAGGAAGAAAGAATATCATATTGCTCTTTCAATTCCGGAATCTTAGGCAGACTTTCAAGGTTCAGCATGATCACTTCAGCTTTAGCGCCATAGAACTTTTCAAAAGAACGAATCATCGCCTCTGACACTTTGTCATGGTTGATGTCTTTATAAAGCTCATTCAAATTCGTCACGCGCGCGCGAACTGATTCTTTACCCTTGGCCTGAAGCTTTTTAGGATTCGGGGTCAGGTAATTCCCCAGGCGCGTGAGGTCGGCATGCAAAAGCAAAGTACCATGATGGAAAGCGCGGTCTTTCTTTTCACGATAAGCACTGCCGCTGAATTTACGGGGGCCATCATGGAAAGGTACCGTCAAGTCGTTACGACCTGACGCCTCGGCCTGGATGCCGAACTCTTTCAAAGCATCAAAGATAATCTGAATGTTGTTCTCGCGGCGGTAGCCATCTTTGGGAGATAGAAAAGTAAAGTTAGTGTTTCCCAAATCATGGAATACAGCGCCACCGCCCGTCGTTCGACGAGCCAAGTGAACATTATCGTTTTTCATTTGTGCCAGATTGCACTCCGACCAGGGATTTTGATTGCGACCGATGACGACAGTCTCTTCGTTCCTCCACAAAAATAAAATCTGACTGGAAGGATCCAGGTTATGGAAAATCCATTCCTCAGTCGCAAGATTTAGTTGCGGATGAAATGAGTCGGAAAGAAATACCTTAAGTGTCGTCATAGTGTACGGACTCTAGCAGAAATTCTGCGTTTAAGCCAGCACAGTGGGAACTCATAGTTTACATTCTGTAAAAAGATACCTTTCTACAAGACTTTTTTATGCAATCCGGCTATAACACCCAAGTCGCATTCTGGTGAGGATAAAAGTGAAAGTAGTGATCATTCTACTCATAGCAAGTAGCCTTTTCTTGGGTGCCTCCCGTGCCTTCGCTCTGCTATCGACAGAGACTCTCCCAGAGGGCATCAATAGTCCCTCCTTCCGCTATGGCAATCTTGACGGCATTGGTGAAAGATATACAGACGACGGCAGCCTTATCACTTTGGGTGACTATAAGTCTGTTAACTTCGACGCGAAAACCCTGCAAAAATTCAATGCCGATGCCCGTAAGCTGATCACGGCTTTAAACAAATTCGGTGCCTCTGGTTTGGGTGATAAATTTAACCTGGGTGTCTTACACGTCGACACTCAACCCCATGTGAACTATTTCGCACCCGTTTTTGCCCGTGGAGTGACGTCCAAGTGGACCGTGGCGGCCGGTGTTCCGTTCGTGAACTACACAAATCGTATTAAGTTGTCCCAGCAATTTTCAAATATCGATTATTACCGCAGTCAATTTTCTGGCTTAAGCCCGGAACTGGATGAAGCTCTTAATACAGATTTGGGAAAAGCGACCAACGATACTTTAGCGCAAAAAGGCTATAAGAAACTTGAAGACCATAACGATTCCTTTGTGGGAGACGTTCAATTGGTCAGCATCTACAAATTCTTTGATGATTCTCGAACCGCCTTGATCTATCAGGCGCAAATCAATTTACCGACAGGTCCACAATATGATTGTGATGACTTGGCGGCATTGAATAACTTTGGTCGTACGAATATCAATAACACCATTGCCTACTCGTACAAGTTCTGGAAAATGACGGCCGTTCCATTCGCAAGTTATATCTTGAACGTTCCAGATCAAATCACGGAGCGTGTTCCCTCAAATGAAGACGACACGTTGCCCGATGCAGTCAACAAAGAACGCATTCATCGTCAAATTGGAAATTCTCAAATCGTGGGCAGCAATCTGTTTTATGATTGGAATGATCAGCTAAGCCTAGGAACAGGATACGAGTACGGAAATAAAGAGGCCGATTCCTTCAGTGGTTCCCGCGGTCTTCGTTACGACATGCTTTCCAAATACACAGCATCGAACTTTCATAAAGTGAAAGCGCAGATTGTGTATTCGACAGTCTCATCTTATTTTAAAAAGAAATCTCTGCTCCCGATGATCGCTTCTTTGGAAATTTCTGATTATGTCGCGGGTGTAAATGTGGAACGTCAACTGGCTCAGGAATTAAACCTGATGCTTTTCTTTTAGGAGGGTTTGATGAAAAAAACATTATGCCTTTCCTTAGCGATGACTCTGCTTTTAGCCGCGTGCGCTCCTAAAGTTCAATCGCCAAGCCTGGGTGGTGGAACTCAAAATTTCGGTCCCCGTTTTTCAGATGTGAATTTGCGCGAAGGTTTGCGTGAATCTGATGCCACGAAACTAGACATCTCCTGGCAAGGTGAAGTTGCGACTTCAAATTTCTTTCGCCAGGCCCAAAATGTTTATAATTTGGGTTTATTAACGAACAATCCTACTTTGCGCCAAAAGGGTCTGACTTGGATTAAGAAATTTTATTCTCAACCAAAAACGACGTCCTATCAGGCATTGGCACTCGCACCCTATGCGGGACTCGCAATTGCGCAGACAAAGACGGAAGTCACGTCCAGCCTTGAAACTATTCAAAGTGATTTAAGCCGCGCCAAAGTGCAACTTCGCGAAAGATTGATGACTATTGGTAAGCAGTTTCCGTGGGCCACTCGTCAGGTTCGCGTGGAGATTTTAATTAAGGAAGTCGAAAACTTCACCGAGACTTTCCTCGCGCAAATTCCTTCGTTGGGATTAAGCGCCCCTGTGGAAGAAGGCCTGATCAGTGAAATCTCGGCTCAGACTAGGCCTTATTTTTCGAAAATGGCGGCTTTTACCAAGTCCTTTTACGAATCCACGAACTTCTATAAAAACTTAGGCCTGATTCAACAACTTCTTAAAGAGTTCGAAGTCACTTTGCCTGACGAGTACAGCAAACAGCTGAACCAAGGTTTGCAAATCGGTCATGGCATTGAAGTCATTAGTGACGCTCAAGGCGCCTTGACGGTTCTGGTGGATGTATGGAGAACACTGACCCCCGAAGAGCGAGAGAAGTACTATGGGTCGGCTAATGAAACGCTTTATGATTTTCTTCGTAAGCAAAATGAAAAAGATCTGGATTGCCTGCGCACACCCGGCTGCCGTGGTGGCCTGATTGATGGTATTACTAAAAAAGTCTTTATCCTTCCTAAGATCGAAAAATTCGGTGTTTTGAAAATCCGCGATACTTTAAACGACACGGCATTAAAATTTCTGATCGGCGTGGTTGAGAATTTTGCTTTGGGCTTCGTACATGAAATCCCAGGTATCTTCGCTGATAACATTGATAACGGCATCACAAAGAAAGCCGCGGATATTCGTGACGTTCAAAACAACTATGAACCTTACGTAAAAGATCTTTTGCATAAGTGGTCAGTTAGGAAAATGAACTCTTATGACGGTAAAGTTGCGGGCTTTGAGACGCCTTCTATTCAACTGCAACTGACTAAGAAATCACCTTTGCAAATTCAAGGTGTGGGCTCCCCGGCATCTCTAAGAGCCAATACGGCGGGTTCTTCAGTGATGGCGCGATCCCTACTGATGGAAAATACCGACGACGCAAGTCTGGGGCTGCAAACGGCTCTTTCTCAAATAAATAAGCTTATCACTATCGGTGGGTACCGTGACATCAATGACCGCTTGGTGCCCGCGTTGCTTTCTCCAGTTGAGAAAGTAAAACATCCTTTGGACATAATGAAACTTTCCGAGATGCCGTATTCGTACCGCATCCCTGATCAAGTGACTCTTCAGGATCCTTTCCACGTGAATCCTGGAATGGATTACGCCAAAGATTTTTCAGCGGCATCCTTTGCCGAACAGATCGATGGCTTAAGTCAGATGCTGAAAATCACTGCGGACTGGAAAGTCAGCAGCTTTGATAAGTACTTGGGAAATATTAAAGCCCAGGAATTAATCGAAGACATTCAGTCTTCAGAATTCGCGCGTCCCCTGTTTCCGAAAGACATGTTCTTTGCCTTGAACGTGGGTGATGTTGCGGTTCTTTTGAAAGACATTACAAAGAAAGCCACTCCGGTCTTTTTGGTGACTTTGGATGATAACATCATTTGGGCAGACCAATACTCCACCAGCAATGAAACTGCCATTATGGGTGGCATTGTCGACATGAAAGACGGTGTGAAATCCAACATCGTTCGATCTGTCGATGTCGCGAAGTTTTTGCTTTCATTGAATGAGTTCTTAGTGGCGACCGATGGAGTTGAAAAAACAAAGTCCAGCATCCTGCTTGAAAAAGACAGCAACGGTCGCTCGAACTTGGATGACTTAATTGAGGGCCGTCGGGACCTGAAACTTTTGATTGTGTCTTTAGCGAACTTTATTTCCAATCAACTGATCAACGAAGACTCTTTGGTTCAGTCGCAATATAAGCTTAAAGAATTTAAGCGCTCTGCCGAGGTTCCTTACCGAGCTTACGAGCAAGCTTATGCTATTCGTGCGCTCTTGGCGGCCTGGAAGCTGACTAAGATTGATGCTTACCTTTGGAGTGCCCAGGAAATCTATTATGCCATGAACAAACAGCTCTTTAGCACCAAGGAGCAGTTCTACGTGAATGGCGACGGGACAACCCTGGATTTCCCTCAAAAAGTCGTCACTCTTTTGGCATTAATGGAGCTTGCGCCTCACCTCCCGGTCGAGAGCAATGTACAATTGTCAAAGATTACGAGCCCTTGGCTGCAAGCCCTGAGTGGCCTTCAAAACTAGTGCGTACTAGAATTTCCCCTTAAGTTCTGCTATATTAGGCTCCATTCCGGGAGCCTTCATTGAATACGACGAATTCTTTTTCCGCTTTAAATTTAAAACCTGAGCTTTTGACTGTCGTCGAAGAACTGGGTTTTAGCTCTATGACTCCTATTCAAGAAAAGAGTATTCCGGTGCTTCTGGCGGGCAAAGATGTCATCGGCCAATCCAAAACTGGCAGTGGAAAAACGGCGGCATTCTTATTGCCGATTTTGCAACAACTGGAAATCAACCAAAAGACTTTGCAAGCCCTCATCATCTGCCCGACTCGCGAACTGGCGATCCAGGTACTTGCCGAGGTCCGTAAGTTGGGCCGTGGGCTTCCTGGCTTACAAACGATTGCTCTGACTGGCGGAGGTCAAACAGGTCGCGAACAACAGCTTGAACTTGAAAAAGGCGTACAGATCGCTGTCGGAACTCCAGGGCGTATCTTAGATCTGGCCTCGAAGGAGCGCTTGTTCTTGGATGATGTCAAAACTGTCGTGCTTGATGAAGCCGATAAGATGTTTGATATGGGCTTTATTGTCGAAATTAAAAATCTTATGCGAGAGCTTCCCGTGAATCGCCAAACAGTTTTGTTTTCAGCGACTTTCACCGATGCCGTTTTAGATTTAAGCAAACGCTATCAAAAAAATCCGCAAAAAGTATCCATCGAAGAAGGCGCCGAGGCTTTACAAATCGAAGAAGTCACTTATGACTCGGAAGAAAAAGACAAAGCCGGAAACCTGATGCGCGTTTTACAACAGCATCAAGCTGAGTCTTGCATCGTCTTTTGTAATACTAAAAACACCGTCAATGATTTGATGACGAAGTTCGCGGAACTAAAAGCCAGCGCCACCTGCCTGCATGGCGACCTTGAGCAAAAAGATCGCGAACGCGTTATGGCTTTGTTTAAAAATGGCAGCGCCAAAATTTTGGTAGCCACCGATGTTGCCGCCCGCGGATTGGATATTGAAAATCTTGAACTGGTGGTGAATTATGACTTCCCTCTGCAGCCAGAAACCTACGTTCATCGTGTCGGTCGTACGGGTCGCGCTGGTAAGTCCGGTGTAGCTGTGACATTGCTATCAGCTCGCGATACTTTGAAATTGATTGAAATTGAAAACATCACGGGTCGTAAATTCCAAAAACCTAACTTAGGTTTCAAAAACCAATTCGGTTTGAACTGGGAATGGAAACAAGCCCCGATGCAAACACTGATGATTTCTGGCGGTCGCAAGAACAAAATCCGTCCGGGAGATATTCTGGGTGCCTTGACCGGTGCTTCCGGCGGTTTGCAAGCCGGCGATATCGGCAAAATCGAAATGTACGATACCTATACATACGTTGCGATCCGAACGGATCAAGCAAATCACGCTTTAAACAGCCTTCGCAACGGCAAAATCAAAGCGCAAAAGTTCCAAGTTAAAATCGTAAAATAGTATAATTCGATTCTGCGCCGCACCCCCAAAAGGTACGGCGTACCTTTTGATTATTTCAGTCCTAATAAGATATCGAAATCCTCTTTGCTTAGAGCGCCGCTTGCGCTGCCGCCTAAATCTGTTGTTGATTCTGCATTGCCGAACAGGTTTTGGAATTTAACGCCCTTGCGGTTTTTCAGAACTTCGATTTTTTCTTCTAAAGATTCATGCATGATATAGCGGAAGACCTGAACGGCTTTGCTTTGCCCTAAACGGTGCGCACGGTCCGTTGCTTGGTTTTCCACTGACGGATTCCACCATGGTTCTAAATGGAAGACGTAGCTGGCTTTGGTCAAATTCAAACCCACACCACCCGTTTTCAAAGTCATCACCAATACGGCGCCACCTTTCGTCGCATTGAACTCGGCCAAAATCTTTTGGCGCTGTGCTGTTGGTACTCCACCGTGAAGCACAAAGACTGGGATTCCTGCCTCATGCAGAAGTCTGGCTGTGTGTTCCAGGGTTTGCAGGAACTGTGTGAATACCAAAGCACTTTCGCCGGATTCCACGATCTCACTGATAGATTCCAGTAAAGTTTCCAATTTCGGTGGGACTTTTTCGTAACGAACATTTGGCAAGCCTGCAGGATCCGAACACGCCTGACGTAAACGAAGAAGAGCCGTCAACATTTGCAGTTGCACGCTTGCTTCACCATTTGTCGTCATCGCCTCTTGAACCTTTTGGTTATAAGACAGTGCGATGTCACGATAGATTTCCATCTGCTTGTCTTCAAAAGCGATGCTCATCTTAGTTTCTTGTTTTTCTGGAAGCTGATCCAGGATTTCTTTTTTAGTACGGCGAAGAAGCAAAGGTTTGATCTTTAGTTTCAGATCATCCATCTCTTCACGCGTGACCATCTCGGTATTTACGAACTGACGACGGAAGTCTTCAATTTTACCAAGGCTGCCCGGAACCAGAATATCCACCAAAGAATAGAACTCGCCATAGTGATTTTCCATCGGCGTACCAGTCAGGCAGACTTTAAATTGCGCATTCAAAGAACGAGCCGCACTGGTGCGTTTCGTCGTGATATTTTTAAGATTTTGCGCCTCATCGAAGATCAAAGTCTTCCAGTGAACTTGGGACAAGAAGTCCTCGTGCTCCATCAAAAGACCGTAAGTTGTGATCAGGACACAATCCTGCTTGGTGAAAAGTTTCTTACCCAAGCGATCGCGGTCTTTATTGGTAAAGACCTCCAAAGGCAAATCTGGAACGAATTTTTGCACTTCACTTTGCCAGTTAAAGATCAAGGATGATGGGACAACGATCAATACCTGCCCCAGCTCTTCTTTAACGCGCAGATCTTCCAGGAAGGTCAGAGTCTGCAATGTTTTACCCAACCCCATATCGTCTGCCAGCAAAGCTCCCAGGCGCAGATTATAAAGATCCTGCAACCACTGCACGCCGTATTCCTGATACTGTTTAAGCTCCGCCTTCACCGTCTTAGGAATATGTACCGGGCGAGGCCCCTGCCCCAATCCATCATAGAAATCGCAAATCTTTTTCCATTCGTGATCCCCACGAATTGCAACACCGGAAGCACGCAATGCCAACAGTTCCAAAATCTGATGGCGTGGCAGTTTGTAAACTCTTTCTCCGATGCCACCTTTGGCTTTTGCATCTGTTTTGCCGCCCTGAAGTTTGCGCCAGAAGTTTTCCAGACGACGCAGGCTTGGCATTTGTTTTTTAGGCACCAGATAAAGCTTACCGTCGTACTCGATCACTCCTCCGCCGCCGAAACCGGTCATGGCTTGAGCGTCGATCTCCTGACCTTTCAGGAAGAACTTTGGATTAAGTTCAAACCAGTTGAAATACTTTTCGGAAGCATCGCTGGTTAAAAGGAAATCCACTTGGAAGTCATCTTCATTCAATTCCTGAAGAGCCTGGCCTTTGTAGTAAATCTTAAAGCCGAATGGCAAAAGTGCCTGAAGAGATTCAATAGTATCATGCGTATGAGATCCCTCTTTGCGCACATTCGGGAATTGGAACAATCCCGTGCGCAAAGTTGGATCCTTCTCGGGTTCACCATTCCAGATTTTTGACAGGAATGACGTGCGAGATTTCTTAAAGGCATCCCCGTTTGTCGTCGACACCAGACGCTTCAGCATTTCATAGATCAGGCGGAACTCGCGCTCGACAGCGCCTTCTAAAATCACTTCGCCGGATTCAGAATAAAAGGATTCGCTGGATTTTAAGGCTGCGAGAGTTTTAGAAACGTAGTCATCGAAATAAACCAGAACGTTACGCGAGCAAAGCTCCTGCAAAGACATATCACGAGCCAGAACAACGCCCGTACCACTGACTAACAGGGCCTGGATGTTGTCTTGAACCATTTTAAAGATTTCGTCTTCCTCGACGATACGACCATCGGTCAGCTCACCCGCAAAGTGCCAGTTCAAGGTTTCCAAAGTCAGATATTGAAGCACACCCAAGTGACGAAGAAGTTTTAGATCCCAGTCTCTTTTTCCACGAGCACGGGTCGCCACATCTTTGGCATCTGCACCCAGAAAGTATGGCAGGCCTTCAGACAAGACATGAAGGTATAAAGAGGAACGCGCTGTCCAACCCGCACGGGCTAGATCCTTTTGTCCCACAACACGAGCTTCATGTTGCAAATGAAAGCTACCGTTTTCAGTTAAATAAATACCTGTGATACTTTGCGACTCCGGCAGAACTTTTGTTTCCCCGGTGATATGCAAAGGGATCGTGCGCGAACGCAGGTGTTTCACCATACGTTTCGCTTCAAGCTCCCCTTCGATCTCCACCCGTGGATAATCTTGAGAGCTCAGGCTAAATTGCAAAGCATCGTCATAGATATCCGTCAGAACCTGAACGAATTGACTCCACTCGCGGTACCAGGGATGTACGGCCAAAACGCCCTCTTCTGCCTCAAAGGCAAAAGACTCGAAAAAGGCAAAAGGCTTTTTGCGCTCGGGACTGGTCAAAGCAAAGCGAGCAGTCAGCGTTTCTTTGTCGGTAAAATCCACGCGCCACTCGAATTCCCGGCTCATATCGAAATCGATATAACGTACCGGCAATGTTTTTTGAGAGTTCTTGCCTTGAATGTAAACTTCAAGCTGTCCCTGATTCAGCTTCGTCGCCACATTAGAAAGAACCACTTGCATGATCTCTTCAACTTCACGTAAGCCTTGACTGATGAAAAGGCTGTCACGCTGTAACGTCAGAGGCCATTTATCAAATGCAGAATCTGGCTTACGCGGTTGCGGCAATAAATCTTTGGGAACACTTTTATACAGCGGATGGCGCAGGATATCTTTGGCAGAAATCTGCACACCATTGCTAAAGTTATAACGAACCATCCCGGCAATGCGGTTTTGTTCATTTACTTCGTTAAAATAATTTTCAGAATAAGCTGTCAGCTTTCTGCGAAACACATCTGGCAAATTCCACAAAGAAGGCGCCAGGCTTTCTTGCTCCTTAGAAACATCAATCAGGCGATGTGGTTTCTCGGTCTCATTGAGCAGAGAACTTAAAGTCTCCCCGCGAAGAACCGGTGCTTCCTCGGAATAAAGTGTGATTGATTGAAGAAATCCCGTCGCTTCCGCTTCCAAACCGGGAGTGACGCCATGGCGCGAACGTTGACTGGGGCCTCTTAGGTCTTCGGCGAGTTTTTCAATGCGTGGATCTGCCGGAGCATCTTCTTCCAAAGTCAGCGCCTGCCACAAGATCACATAGGCCGCAAATTGGTGAGAACAAGTGATTTTAGTATCGCCGCGGGTGCCACATTGGTCACAACGAAAATCCAGTACGCCGGATGTCTCGTCCTGCAAAACTTTGACAGTGCAACGACCCGCGTCCTTTTTGTCATCCATGAAGATTTTAAGCTGCATGGAACCGCTGGGACTTTGGTGCATTTCATAACCATCAAATCCATTATCGGCGATCAGTTCCAAGCCTTCGGCGAATTCACGCTGCTCACCTACGGGAACACGCTCACTCGGATGGCGAAGTTGAGCAACATTTTGAAGACTCAGAGGAGCAAGAAACACGCTTTGTCCTTTGTCAGTATGACCACTTGAATGGGCATCGAACATTATGGGTGATTTTTCGCACATTGTCCATAGCAGATTGGCTCTCTGACCGACACTAAACCATAATTGATTATCCAGGAGGAAATTATGAAGAATTTTTTGAGCAGCACTGCTCTCAGCGCGACTGTATTCGCTTTCACGGCCTCTGTCGCGTCTGCAGCAGATTTACCTGAAGGAAAAGCTACTGAAACTACTAGAAGAATCAACCAAAGCTATAGTAAGATGTTAGATTTTTCGAATAAAGAAGATTTCGAGTTTGCGCAAAAAGGCTTCATTGCGACACTTGATAATCCAATGATCAAAGATGCCGAAGGCAAAACAGTTTACAATCTGAACGCCTTTAATTTTGTTAAAGACACTGAAGCACCCGACACTGCGAATCCAAGTTTATGGAGACAATCGCAACTCACGCGCATTCATGGATTGTTTAAAGTAACAGACAAAATCTATCAAATCCGCGGCTTTGATATTTCCAACATGACATTGATCGAAGGCAAATCCGGCTGGATTGTTATCGATCCGCTGATCTCTTCTGAAACCGCAGCCGCCGGCTTAAAATTAGCGAACGAAAAACTTGGCAAACGACCCGTCAAAGCGGTGATCTATACCCACAGTCACATCGATCACTTTGGCGGAGTTTTAGGAGTGACTTCGGAAGCAGATATCAAAGCAAAAAAAACTCAAATCATAGCACCTGATGGATTTATGGAGGAAGCGACAAGCGAAAATCTGTATGCAGGAAACGCCATGGGTCGCCGAGCGATCTACATGTACGGCAGAGTCATGACAAACTCTCCGATCGGCAATTTGGGCACCGGGCTGGGGCCTGGTACTTCGTTGGGAACTTCAAATCTCATTCCTCCGACCAAAATAATTACTAAGACCGGCGAAAAAATGAATGTCGACGGCATCGACATTGTCTTCCAAATGGCTCCTGGTACCGAAGCTCCATCCGAAATGCTTTTCTATTTCCCTCAGATGAAAGCATTGTGTCTTTCCGAAGATGCGACCTCGACGATGCACAATCTCTACACGCTTCGTGGTGCAAAGGTACGCAGCCCCCTCGTCTGGTCGACAGCGCTTAATACAACTTTGGACATGTTTGGAGATAAAACTGACGTAAGTTTTGCCTCTCATCACTGGCCAAGATGGGGAAATGCAAAAGTTACGGAGCATCTGACTAAGCAACGCGACATGTACAAATTCATTAATGACCAAACTTTGCGTCTTGCCAATCAAGGTTACGATGCTGAGGAAATAGCGGAAAAAATGAAGCTGCCTGATACTTTGGCCAAAGAATTTTATAATCGCGGCTACTACGGAACTTTAAGTCACAATGTGAAAGCGACTTTTCAATTATATCTAGGATTTTATAACGGAAATCCAGCAACTCTTCACCGACATCCTCGCGTTGAATCCTCCAAACGCTATGTCACCGCAATGGGTGGAGCAAGCAAGGTCCTAAAAATGGGCCGCGAGTCCTTCGACAAGGGCGATTATCGTTGGACCGCTGAATTGGTCAATCATCTGGTTTACGCAGAGCCTGGCAACAAGGAGGCTAAAAAACTGCAAGCCGCGGCTTTGGAACAATTAGGATTTCAAGCCGAAAGCGGCCCATGGCGTGATGTTTATTTATCCGGCGCTGCTGAACTTAGAACCGGTGATAGTATCGCAACACCTCCACTACTGGATCCAAGATCTTTACCTTTGGCGATGCTGATCGACTATACGGGCCTTCGCTTAAATCCAGAAAAAACCCAAGGCAAATCCATGAAACTTGGACTTACTGTAAGTGGAACCAAAGACAAGCAAGTTCTGGAGCTTAACAATTCCGTTTTGCATCTTCGTAAAATGAATAGCGGTGAAAAGGTGGATGCTTCTTACTCGATGAGTTCAGCAGATCTGGGGTCTCTATTGGGTGGGCTCACAACAACGGAGGAATTAAAACGCTCTGGACGAGTTAAGTATGACGGACAAGCCAAGGCCATGGGCGATTTAGTTGCCATGCTCGACACATTTGACCCTGGTTTCAATCTGGTCACCCCCGTCGAAGAAAAAACAACCAAAGACGATCGCATGGCGAACGTAAACGAATAATTCATACAAGAAAGGACGGTTCTCGCCGTCCTTTCCTTTTTTAGATTTCCGCCAGAAAACTCAAAGTAAAAAGCCTTTCAGCTCCGGGATACAAATACACGTGGCCATACTGCGTGGGAGATTCTCTCCAATATTTCCGATCCAGCAAATTCTCGACCAAGACTTCCGCCTTCACCGGTATGGATCCCCAATTTTTCTGAAGGCTCACCCCCGCATCCCAGCGCACCCAGCCCGGCAACATGATCGAGTTATCGGGCAAGACGGCTCGAGGACCCTCATAAACCATACGCCCACCTATGGACATACCGGTCACGCTTACCAGATGATATTGCACCCTTAGGCGCGCAGTTGCCTCTGGAACATTGACGGCCTTTTTTCCATTCAGCACAGGATTCACAGCGCTGCCTTCGCGCTTCGTTTCCAAAAGTAGGCTGCTAAAATTCCAGCTCCATCTTTGCAGATCTTGCAGCAAATCCACCTCAATCCCGCGATGGACATCACTTCCATCCACTTGATAAAGTGGTGCCTGGTCGATCACGACGGGCCGATGAATTTCAAATAGCACCGAACCCCAGCGAATATCTCGTCCCCCGCGCAATCCAATTTCGTATTGATGGGATTTCACATCCGCCAAAAATTCACCTGGACGAGTATAAGTGTTTCGGTTTGGAGTGACAAAAGACTCCATACCTTCGGCATAACTGGCGTAAGCCATCAATTGTTCAAACTGATAAGACAAGGCCGCCCACGGCAGGACAAAACTTTGATAATAGTTTGTGGGGCGCGAACCGTCAGTGCGCACAGTGCTGCGCTCGATGCCATTCCAACTGCCCCCTAACCATCCCGTCCACTTATCCCGTTGAATCGAATCAGATACAAAAATCTGAAGATTATCAGAGTCACGATTCGTACTTTCATCCGTCAAGGATGGATCGGCAGGAACGACAGCCGAACCATCAACTTTCCCCTCGCCCACAAAATTATAGGCTTGTTTTTGATACCGCTCTTTAGATTTCCATCCCATTATTCCCAAGTTCCAAGAGTGCACCAAAGCGCCCGCTTGTAGCTTTCCATCCAAGGATGTGCGCAGAGCTAGAGTATCGCGCTTTTCATCGTCACTGCGAAAGTCATAGAAATCAAAAGTTCCATCCGAACAATAGCGATCAAAATTTCCCTCTTTCGTGCAACCGAATGGATAAGCCAAATGATCTCCGCTAAGCAGGCTCTGGCCACCCAGTGATGTCACCCAATTTAAATTTTCAGCGAAAGTCTGACTGTAACGCAAAGTCCCTGTGAGTGCCGTAAACTCCACCGGTTGAGACCAAGACTGATTGTTCAAGTTGATATTTGGATCAGACACCGCTGGCAGACTTGCCCCCAATAAACTCATCCCGGCCTGACTGGGTTGCGAGCGCTGGGACCACTCTAATTCCAGGTCCAATAAACTTGCGTTAAAAAGCCGATAGCTGACCGCCCCGGCAAGCAACGTTCTTGAGCCCTTGGCGTTATCTAAATGTGGCGACAGGTACTCCTGCGCGACATTGACCCGGTAACTTAAATTCTCTGCAGACGCCCCGCCCGCATCAGCCGATACCAGGAAATCTCCAGAATCACTGACATCAGAGCGCAGATTGATAAATCTTTTTTCCGTGGGACGCTTGACCAGATAATTGATCATGCCGCCGGGAGCACTGATGCCCGCCTGCACTCCTGAAAGACCTTTTAATACTTGCACGTTAGCCTTATTGTCCAAAGGGATGGAGGTTTCGGCATTGATCGGCAAACCTTCCCGGCGAAAGTTATTGCGATTGTCCAGGGTGTAACCCCGAATAGAAACCATGTCCCAGTAACCCGTGGCATTGTAACTATCCGTCAGAGATGCGTCTAAAGTCGTCAAATCCGAAAGACGATGAATCCGATTTTTTTGAAGCTCACCCTCATCGTAACTCGAGGCCGACAGTGGAATTTCCTGCAAAGAAAATCCAGGAAACCCCAGCACAGAAGCATCTGTATCTGCAGTCTCATTCACTAAAACGGTTTGTAATTGGATGGCGGCAGAGGATTCCTGCCCGCGGGCTTCAAAACTTAATCCACCAAGAATAGCGGACACCAAGAGAACGGGTATTTTCATGTGACTTCCCTACGCGAGTTCTAACTCAAACAGGTTCAAAGGGTATTTCTCAGCCGCCATTCAACAACGAATAGCAGCACCCCTAGTTGTGCTGAGCTTTATGTCGCAATCAGGAAGTCAGGTCAATAGGATTTCTTAGACTTGTTTCAACGAGGCTTCAAGGTCCCCAATAATATCCTTCACACTTTCAAGACCGATACTGAGGCGGATCGCACGCGGGTCAATTTTACTTTCTCCACGCTTGTTTTCCGGAATCGCTGAATGAGTCATGAATCCGGGAACTTCGATCAAAGTTTTCGTAAGCCCCAAGGAAACCGCCAAAGTAATCGAATAAGAATTTTGCGCAACATCGTCGACAAACTTCTGACAACGCTTCATATCGCCTTTAAGTCTAAAGGAGATCATCGTGCCCGGAGCAAAGTTGTTTTCTGGAGACACCAGATATTTACGAGCCAATTTGCTTTGTGGATGAGACTTTAAGCCCGGATAAGTCACGCTCTCAACTTTTGGATGTTTTTCCAGAAACTGAGCGACTTTCAAAGCTGTCGCCTGTTGTTGTTCAAAGCGAATCGCTTGCGTCGAGATCCCGTAAACCAGGATATGCCAAGCAGAGTATGGATGAATGATCGCGCCAAAGTCTTTACGAGCCACACGCAGTTGGCCATCGAAAGCTTTAGGACAGATCACGGCCCCACCCATCTCGGTCCCGAAACCCGAGATATTTTTAGTCAAACTTTGAATAACGAAATCAATTCCCCATTCGATGGGACGCAAAGACCACGGCGTCGCGAAAGTATTATCCACCACCGTGTAGATGCGATCGTCGGCCTTCCGTTTTTTATTGGCAGCTTTCACCAGCTCCGCAATTTTTTCCAAATCAGCGACTTCCAGAATAGGATTCGAAACAGATTCAAAATACACCACGCGCGTTTTTGGATCTTTCAGTTCTTGTTCCAGAGTTTTAAAGTTATTCACATCAATCAAGGAATGTTCGATACCAAAACGTGGCAACCAGTTCGTGATCAAACTGTACGTGCAACCATAAAGAGTTTTATGAGAAACCACTTTCTGACCCGTTTTCATCAAAGTCATCAAGGTCGCAGAGATCGCGCCCATGCCGCTACCAAACGTCACGGCACAATCACCTTTTTCTAAAATAGCGAGTTGGTCTTCAAGCATTTTGGTCGTTGGCTCTTCCAGGCGATCGTAAATCCAAATAGGCTGATCAGAATTTTGTGGTCCGGCGAAAGTGCTAAAGCCTTCTGCACCACGAGTTAAAGAACCCAAGCGGAATGTTGTTGATGCCGTCATTGGCGGAATCAAGTGATGCGAGAACTCCCAGGATTTTGAAAGTGCCTCACCATGAATGGCTTGCGTGCGTGGCGATAACTTTTTACGAGCGGACTTTTTAGTCACGATTCCCCCTCGAGAAACTGATAGTCAGGTCTCAAAAATAGAGCACAGGTTCTAGAGGAGAGATAGGCATGACTTCAGGCGACAACGGCCCGAGGTTTACCAAGTGCTATTGGATAGATTAGAGGATTGAAATCGCTAACTTGCTTTGTCGACAAGCAGTCGCTGACAGCGATCCAGGATCGTCGCTCGAATGCTTTCACGGTGTTTCACAAACTCTGGAAGCTGCGTGTTTTGGACGATTTTATACAGCTGCACCACACGCAAGAGCTCAATCAGACGCGGCTTCTGTGGACCTTTTGAAAGTGGATACTTGGGCATTTCCAAGTTTTCTTCCGCGGCCTCCATCACGGCCATGGTCCAATCGATTTCTGTCTGAGTCAGATAGATCGTGGGTATCATCACCGGACGGTCCCGGCGTTGCTGTTCTTCAATCAAGAGCTGACTGTTTAAATAACGCAACTCCCCCACAATCCGAGTCAGCTCGGCGTCATGAGACTTTCCATAATTTTTAAAAACCGTTTTTCTCCAGGCTTCGCAAAAATCATCGAAATCAATGTTCGAGGATTTTTCAAACGCCGGCGGCTGAGTGATATAATTCAAAGTCTTGGAAATAATATCTTCGGCAATCACGACACTGGTATATTTGCCACCCACGCGCAAAAGATGATGTGTCCAACTTGCCAGCGTTTGCAAAGAACGATTATCGATGGCGGCATTTCTAAAGTTCAGATGAAAATCTGCAAAGGTCGCTGAAGGCAGGGGGCCGTTCAAGACCTGATCCATGGCGCTTTTGCGACGATCGTGTTTCGGCAGTGAGTAAAAGGCATTTAGTTTTTTCTGAAACTTTTCAAACGACTCGTCCCACAGGCCGTCGGCTTGACAGCTTTTATAGAGCTGAAATGCTTTGGCCTGGCTAGGTTCAGCCTCGTCCAGCAGGGAATTAATTCTTTCGACTAACGTTCTGGGGAATGAGTGCCAAAGTTCCTGAATCATAGAACTTAGTTTACTCGTTCTTATCAGAAATTTCTGAATTCTGTTTTTCGACTATTTTTTAGACAGCTATTTAAATTGATCCCCTTAAGTAGCAGCTCTGTGGCGGTATATGCGGTATTCCGGCTTCCAGAAGTTATGCTGGATCGCTGCCAATAGCTCGTCATCCGTCATTTTAACGGCAACGCCATCGGTTTGAGCAGCCTTACCCACTCGGAAAGCGATCTCAACTGAAACAGAAGAAATGTCTTTCAGTTCAGGCAATAAAACACCCTCTCCAGAAATAGCCATCGGAGAGCAATCTGCCAAAGCTTCGCTTGCCGCCATCATCATTGAATCCGTCACACGACGAGCCCCCGAAGCGATCACCCCCAACCCCACTCCCGGGAAAATGTATGAGTTGTTACATTGAGCAATAGGATAGATTTTATCGTTAAAAGCCACTGGCGCAAAAGGACTGCCGGTTGCAACCAATGCCGCCCCCTCGGTCCAACGAATAATATCTTCTGGCAAAGCCTCCACACGAGATGTCGGATTCGACAAAGGCATCACGATCGGACGAGCACAATGACTGTGCATCAAGCGAATGATTTCTTCGGTAAATAATCCCGGCTGAGCCGAGGCACCGATCAACACAGTCGGTTTGGCATGACGTACAGTTTCCAATAAAGAAATCTCGCCCTCAGGAAGCCCCCAGGATTGCAGAGATTCAGTTGGTTGCACCAAAGGAGCCTGGAACTCTAAAAGATTTGGCATTTTGTCTGTCAAAAGACCGTAACGATCCACCATAAAGACACGGGCACGGGCTTCTTGTTCAGAAAGTCCTTCTTGCTTCATGCGTGCCACGATTTGCTCCGCAATTCCGCATCCCGCGGAACCGGCACCCAGGAATACTACTTTTTGATCACGAAGTTGACCACCGGCTGCGCGACTGGCAGCAATCAAACTGCCCACGACAACAGAGGCTGTCCCTTGAATGTCGTCATTAAAGCAGCAAATCTCGTCACGATATCTTTTCAAAAGTGGCGAAGCGTTTTTCTGCGCGAAATCTTCGAACTGCAAAAGCACATCGGGCCAACGACGTTTGACGGCTTCAATGAACTCATCCACGAACTGATAATACTCATCACCAGAAATACGTGGATGTTTCCAACCCATATAAAGTGGATCGTTGATTAATGTTTGATTGTTCGTCCCGACATCTAAAACCACAGGCAAAGTGTACGCAGGACTAATTCCGCCGCACGCCGTGTACAGGGATAACTTTCCAATTGGAATTCCCATTCCGCCGATGCCTTGATCGCCTAGACCTAAAATTCGTTCACCATCTGTGACCACGATCACTTTTACTTTTTGCTTCGTTACGTTGCGAAGCATTTCATCAATACGATCCCGGTGTGAGTAAGAAATAAATAAACCGCGGTGCGCACGATAGATTTCTGAAAAGTGCTCGCAGGCTTCCCCCACCACGGGAGTGTAAATCACGGGCAACATTTCAGTGATGTGCCTAACAACCAAGTAATAGAACAGAGTTTCATTAGTGTCTTGCAAGTGTCGTAGAAAAACATGGCGATCAAGATTGTTTTTGATCAGCGAAAATTGACTGTAAGCACGAGCTGCCTGCTCTTCAATAGTTTCGATGTGTTCAGGCAAAAGTCCATGAAGATTGAGGTTACCTCTTTCTTCTTCAGAAAATGCGCTTCCTTTGTTCAGTAAAGAAATGTCCAAAAGAAAAGTTCCTGAATAAGGAATATAAACCGGTCGTTTCTGGGAGTTGTCTGTGTCCATGGGGGCATCTTATTACGAAGGCAACCGCTTGTACATCAGTTATAAAGATGATGATGTCTCGTATAACTGGACATGAACAAATTCTAGTATGATTAGTTCTATTTTTGAGGTAGTTTATTTTGATGATCTCTTCTCGTTGGATATTTCTTCTTGCATTGCTTTTTTCGGGACCTTCCCAGGCCGAAACCATCACTCTGGTGGGCGAAGACGACTGGGCACCATATTCCTCTGCCACTCAGGATTATAAAGATGTTCAGGGCCTTGCTCCCGACATCGTGCGTGCAGCTTTTAAGTCACAAGGTGTGACGGCAATCATACGCCCTATGCCTTTTACTCGCTGTATGATGGAAGTCGACAAAGGCAATTCTATTGGCTGCTTTGACACTCTTATCAATCAGAACACCAAAGATAATTATATCTTTCATGAGACCCCCTTGTTCCAAGCGGATATGCTTATTTATGGCCGCCAAAATGAAAAAGCTGGCTTAAAGCTTTCGGATCTTCAGGGTAAAGTGGTTGGAACCACAATTGGTTACACGTACCCTTCAGAATTTATCGCGAACAAGAGCATCAAAACGGAAAACGGGCCGAATGAAAAATCCCAGCTGCAAAAAGTAGCAGCCGGTCGCATTCAATACGCCGTCCTGTGGGGCTTAACGGGAGAGTCGATTCTGGAAAAGAACCCAGAACTAAGGCAGAAAGTAAAAGCCTTGGGAAGAGTTTCCCGAGATTCCTTGTACGTAAACTTCTCGAAAAAACACAAAGACGGTTCTAAATATGCAGCTGTCTTTGAAAAGGGTATGCAAACCATCATTGCCAATGGAACTTATCAAAAAATCGAATCTGAGTTCCGCAAAAAATATCACCACTACGAATAAAAATCAACCTGGCCCACCAAATTGTGTCTAGTTGATGCTCTCTGGTGGCCCTGGAATTGCCTTAGACAAGAGGCATGAAACTAAAATGCCCACATTGCCATCTGCAAAGAGATCCTCAAAACGCCGTTCGGACGATTCGTAAACTTGGAAAGTATTATCGCAAGTCCGACGGTCAATACCTCACCAGATTCTGGTGTGTTCGCTGCGGCAAAAGCTTTTCTGCAGCTACAACGAGCCGAGCAAAATGGCAAAAAAAACGACATTTAAATAAGCTCATACGCGATCTTTTAACAGGCGAAATGAGTCAACGTGAAATCGCGCGAGTACTGAAGATCAATCGGAAAACGGTTGTTAGAAAATTTCGTTTTGCGACCGCCACAGCAAAAACCGAGCTCGCTAACTGGAATAAAAATTTCGGGCCTTCCACAGAGGTGGAGTTCGACGATCTTGAAACCTTCGAACACACGAAGTACAAGCCTCTTTCAGTAACCTTAATAGTGGAGTATTCCACGCGCAGAATTTTGGGATTCGAGGTTGCCCAAATGCCCCCTAAGGGCCGTATCGTTCATTACGCAAAAAAGAAGTACGGCCTTCGAACGGATCACCGCCCCCTAGCGAGGGCGAAGCTCTTTCAAGATGTGCAAGAATTCGTTCATCCATACGCCGTAATAAGATCGGATTCTAATCCTTCATATCCCGCAGATGTAAAAAGATTCTTTCCCTATGCGAGACACGAAACTGTTTTGGGTGGCCGAGGAGCAGTAGTTGGCCAGGGAGAATTGAAAAAGTTAAAGTGGGATCCGATATTCTCGCTAAATCATACGTTTGCAATGTTGCGGGCAAATATTAATCGATTGATAAGAAAAACGTGGTGCACAACGAAAAAGCCCGGCGAGTTAGCCGGGCATATTGCGCTGTATGCTTTGGAGCATAATAGACGTCTGGCCACCACACAGTGAGGGGCCAGTTTGTTTTAGTTCAATGTGCTTAAGCGGGCCAAAGCTTGTTTTTGCTTTTGTTTCGCTTCACTCAACTTCTGACGTTTTTGATTCAATTTATCTTGTAGCTGTTTTCTTTTTTCGATGTTTTGTTGAGCTTTTCTGTTGTGCTTGTCAGCGTTTGATAAAGCCGCCATCGTTTGTTGCTCAAGCTTTTTAGATTCACGTTCATAAGCTGCACGAGCCTTCAAGAAATCAGCATCCGTTTTCTTAAGCATCGCTGCTGATTGACGCTCTTCATTTTTAGCACGAGCCAATTTGGCTTGCTCTGTTTTCAAAGCCGCATTCGTACGAGCTGTTTCGTTACGAGTTGCATTGATCTGAGCCGTCATCTGCATTTTTCTGTCTTGAGACTGATCGCGATCGGCCTTGGCCTTATTCAATTTTTCATTGATACGCGCCAATTTATTGCGAGCATCGTTTTCTTGGGAGTCCATTTTTTCAATTTGCTTACGCAAAGTGATCGCTTCACTAATCAAACGAGTCGTTTGTTTGGAGTTACGATCTGCTTCCATTTGCAAGCGTTTGATTTCGCGGCGAGTGCGTTGAGTTGTGTCTTTATGTTCACGAGTGCGATCCGCCAAATCAGCTTTCGCAGTACCAAGCTCAGATACGGATTCATCAAAGCCACCTTGAGCTTCATCTAGATTTGCAAAAGCGCTTTCAACATCAGATTGAGCGTCGATCGCATTGTCTTTATCCATCGCCGCATGCGCATTGGAAAGACCCATAATCATCATCAAAACAGAAGCTGCAAAGATTTTTGTATAACGTTTAGACATAAATGGTTCCTTATTAAGGTTGATAGAGACCACTATCCATTTTCTATGCCGAGAGGTCTTGTCCGTCTAAATTCGAGCTGACCAGTTTCCACCCCCATAAACCGGGAAATCCTTTCCAAAACAAACGACAAAATAGGCACCCCCTGTTTGCCATCCATTAAATGCCCCACGAGGCCCTATGATTCTCAGCACTTAAAGACCGGATTACCGAGTTGTTAGTACACCAAACAAGGACTCTGCCCTTAATCTCCTCCTACAACAAATACAAAAAGGAGAACCTATGAAGCATATCCTAGCCGGATTTATGACCATCATCTTTGCACCAACAGCTTTTGCGACCACATATTGGTGTAATTTTACGGAGCCCTTTCAACAGGTCACTTACGACACCGAGATGCATGAGTTGGCTCTGACTCGTCCAAATGAGGAGCTTGTGACTTGGCCGTCTACTCACACCAAAATGGGAAATTTCCTAACTGCCAAATCCATAAATGGAGAGGCGAAGCTTCGCATTCAACTGAATAAAAAAGGCAGTGATGGTATGTCAGACACTGTTTATCAGTACGAAGGAGTTTGGAATGACCAACTCGTTGGTGGTTGCAATTTACAAAAAACTCCACGCCCTGAATAATGCCGGAACAATAGAATCACTTGATTTTCAAGGTGGGCGCGGATCTCGCAGCCTACCTTGGTCTGTCCCATGGCACTCCATGGCTGTCCCTTTCCGCAGTTATCAGTTATTCTGATCAGCATGAAAAAAAAATCGCTGTTACTAGTAAGTATTTTGTTTTTTAAATCTTTCTTAGCCGCTGCCAGCGACTGGCGTACTGCAGATCGCAGCTCGATCGGCATAGCTCCGACTCCACAACAAGAATCCCGCGCGGTTGTGCAGATCTATTCTGCACGAACTTATGGATGGAAAGGCAATCTCGCCGTCCACTCGTGGATCGCCTATAAAGAAAAAGATGCCCGTCAGTGGAGTATCTATGAGGTCATTGGCTACTACGCGAATCGTGGATGGCCTGTGGTGCGGTTGACTCACCGTCAACCTGACGAAAGATGGTTTGGCAATGAGCCGACTTTGCATTTGGATATCCGTGGAGACGCCGCGACTGAGATGATTCCGAATATTTTGAAAGCCGTGGAAAGCTATCCTTACCCGGACTCTTACCGCGTTTATCCCGGCCCCAACAGCAACACCTTTGTGTCTTATGTAATGAGAAATACTCCGGGCATTTATACCGACTTGCCCCCGCACGCGATTGGCAAGGACTGGATCGGTCGCGCCCAACCGGTGGGCATCACCGAATCCGGTACGGGTGTGCAGCTTTCATTATTTGGAATGCTGGGAGCCACGGTGGGACTCGCCGAGGGAATAGAAATCAATCTTTTAGGAATGAATTTTGGAATCGACTTTGCCCGACCGGCTTTGAAGTTGCCATTTGTCGGGCGTTTAGGGATGTCAGATAAACCCGTCTTTACGGTGCCGACAGAACCATCGTCGTCACACTCATCGCCGGCATCGAATAATTAAAAGCGCTGCCACTGATTGGCGTGTCACCCATGCTCTTAGGAGTGGAGACACCGTCATAGATCATATAGCGCGAGTATTTGGTAAAGGAGCCGGCGTTCGCTATACTGATATTCGTACTTAGCGCTGCGGATGTTTTATTGATCGCCACAATGTAAAGCTTCTTGCTGTCTGTGGATGACTGCATCGCATACACCGAAGACTTGTCATCACTTGTAGAAACAGCTTTTACCGAGATATCACCAACGCGGGCACCCGCTCCGTCGTAATTCACGAATAATCTCAT
The DNA here is from genome assembly GCF_013752535.1 of Bdellovibrio sp. KM01. Lineage (NCBI taxonomy): Bacteria > Pseudomonadati > Bdellovibrionota > Bdellovibrionia > Bdellovibrionales > Pseudobdellovibrionaceae > Bdellovibrio > Bdellovibrio sp. KM01. The sequence continues at coordinate 1,382,693 of NZ_CP058348.1, read as the reverse complement.
CGCACCGTAAATGTATGGTGAATCTTCCCGGTCCCAGTGAGTCGCAAGATATACATCTTCACGACCAAAGATACCCAACACATCAGCTTCCGCGATACCACCAGAGATGATGCCGCCACCACCGTGATTGTATTCAGAAAAAGAAATCTTTGTGCCCGGGTAATAAGTTGCAATACGCTCTTTTAAGCGTGGAATCCACTTGAGAGGCGCCTTTAAATAGTCATCTACAATCCAGGAAGTCTCTTTATAGTTGGGATCCCACAAAGAACGCGGAGCCTGCAAGCGTGCCGCAATCAAGCCCGCCGTCTGCGCGACCGTCTCATCAAGCACTCGATTGCCATCACCGCGAGCCTCAGAACCCCAGTGCATATCCAAAACATCCACCAGGCGTTTGCCGTAAGTTTTCTCTGCTGCTGCCAATTGTTGCAAGTACCAGGACATGTATTCGCCATTGCTGCGATCGTCGGCGTCTTGCAAGCTCATCATTTCGTTAAAGCCATAAGCCACAGGACCAAACACCATCGCGTTCGGGGCTTTTTCTTTAATCATGCTAGCAAAACGAATCGTCTTTTCTTTCATCTCCGCATAGGAAGTTTTTTGCGGATGAATCAACGGATGAGTGGTTTTCCAAATTGCCGGTTCATTATCGAGCATATAGTGGATTTTCTTGCCCGCCGCTAGCTCCGCTTTAAAAGCATTCTGAAAGTAGGTCACGGCCTCGTCTTGATAAACGAAGTTATCATTAAGGCTTGCTACGGGAGTCGTCACCGATGAAGGCTTACGATCTAGATTTCTTCTAAAGCGTGTATTCGTATCCGAGGCTGGCGCTGTGATCGTCCCATTTTTATCCGCAGCCACATAGTCAACGATCGGAATCGTCACAACCGGAGCGGCTCCATATTTATAGGCCAACAAAACACCCAGGCGCACAGCCTCACCCGGAACCTCACTGTTATTACCGCAGTTCACAAGTTCACAAACGCGGTTACCGCTGGAGTTGTTATAGTCGGTACCACCATTGGTCGCGTTATTCTCCCAGTTATAAGTCGTCCATCGATTCCCCCCCATGCGGAAGGAACCAATATTATTGAACAAGCTGGTTTCATAATTTGAACCATAGATATAAGGAGAAATCGTGTGACGATTTAAGTTCACATCAATATTAAAGGTCACATCGGCAGCTGGAAGCGGTGTTGTCGTTGGTGACGGACTCACGGTTGGCGACACTGTCGGGCTGACAGTAGGACTTACTGTAGGAGAAACCGTTGGCGAAGCACTTGCCGTCGGCGAAGGGGTTACGGTAGGAGAGGGGCTGGGAGTTGTCCCTGGCGTTGATTGGCTGCCTGTGGTGCTAGCCGGTGTTTCGAAACCTGTACTGGAGCAGTTTTGGAACAGGAGCATCAGCGCAAGAAGTGCCGTATACGACATTATACGTTGGCGTTTTTTCCAGATAGATTTCATATGTGTGCATCCCCTATTAACAATTGTGCTTTAACAAGACGCTATTTACTACTGATGTGAGTGTCGAGTCTTGTTCTGATCCAAAAAGGGCGTTTCTAGAAATAGGACTAATAAGGCCTTAGGGATCACCCTGAAAAGGTGTCAATTTTTGCGACACTCCTACCAGTTTTTCACTTGGCACTTATCGTCCCCCACTTTTTTTTTAATTCGCAGTATAACAACGCATCTTTTTCGAACTTATTCTTCGAGGTGTATATGAAAATGAAATCTCTTTTAGTTGCCACAACTCTCCTTGCCGTAGCGACTTCCCAAGCCAGAACAATTTCTTGCACGGGAATCGATAAAAATGGCAGCAAAGTGAATGTACAAGTTTCTTTAAACAACGGCGTGTCCTTCGACTATAAAACAGAGAAAACGAAGTCCAAAAATTCTGAAGACTACACTGATGTGTGGACTGCCGATGTTGGCTCCTACAACCTGGGCGAATCTTCTGGTGACAAATCTATCACGGGTTCTTTAGGTTCACGTGCCGAGAAATGGGCGAAACTTTCTCTGGGCGATTTGGGAAAAGCTAATTCGACTCTAGAGTACGACGAGAACGACTCTGGTTACGAATACAGCAACACTGTTTCCAAAATGATCTGCCGCTAGACTTTGTTCTATCCCCATAAATAGATAAAAAAGCCGAGTCCCTGCACTCGGCTTTTTTTTATTTCGTTACACGCAACATCCGACAGCTTTTCAGCTCCCCGCGCAGCTCTCATGAAGAAGCTGTAAAATTCGTCGTCATTTTCCTAAAAATTAACTGGACCTTGCTCTGGAATATGTCACTAAGCATTCTCATCACGAATCGTCGTTGCTAAAATTTTGTGACACGTAAGTATTTTCTATCTACGCGAAATTGCTTAAATGAAATTCGAAAGCAAATCGCATTTAACACTCGTACGTTTCAGTTTGAGAATACGGAGCAGTTTTGCATCTTTAGCTATCGTTAAATGACGCAAAAAAGACGAGAATATTAAAGAACTGGCCGCATGGGAGATTATGGAATGGCTAAAATCCGAGTAAAAGGTTTTCTAACTCTATCTGCAATTTATCTCTTCATTTGCTTGTTTTATTCAAATTGCACCGTTCGCGAAGAAACTCACACGCCGACTCAACTGGGTGGACTTGACCACCATTAATCAAAGAAAAATTTGAAATAAAAAAAGGCTGCCTTTCAATGCAGCCTTTTTTATTTCTAAATATCAGAAACCTACATTGAGTAAAAGAATTCCTCTTTCACAATTTTTCCGTCTTTCACTGTATAGACTCCCACTTCTTCCATTGCCCATTTTTTTTGAGTTTTTTTATCTGTAACATCATATTTAAAATGGACTGCGAATCGATCATCTAAAGGAAATGGCCCATCAATTTGGGAGGAATGAACCTCCATAGTTTCTTCCCACTGTTTGTTTTTTTTAAGCGCATTTTCTATCCCTCGGGATTCCGCGGGCATGCCAGGTGTTTCGAATGCTTCCCGGCTTTCAATGTCTTTTCCATAAAGGTCGTTAATGGCTTCGACCACTTTATTGCGTTTACAGTAATCGACGAGTTTCTTACCGACAGCTAAGGTGTCCTGTTGTGCTTGGGCATTCATAAGACCTCCTTACATGGATGCAGCTTAAGTCTACCCCCAGAGGCGCCATTGAAAAGTACTGATTCAGTCGAGAAAATTACGCTTTAGAAAATGATCTAAGGGCTTACGACTTCAGCCACACCCTGAAGGCCATTTTGCTTATAGACGAAAAGCAAGCTATTGCGGTTGCTATCGTAAGAGATCGGTCCATCACAGGTAAATGTCGAATTTGGCAGTGCCAACAACGTCTCGGCTCCGGCATTATTCAAGTCGTATTTATATAGTGAACCGCCAGAGCAGATATAGACGTGATTCACAGACAAGTTGGAGGTGCGGTTGATCGCAAATTTGGAGAACGCGCGCGGAGCCGTAAACAGGGTGCCCATATTGCCTGAAGCATCTAAGGCAAAACTGGCAATACGGTAGCCATTGGTATCCGCGACGACCCAGCTGTTCGTGGCCACGTCGAAAGCGCCCTGATAACCGTTATCGTTCGCAAGCCCGGTAACAGCACATCCGCCCTTTACAAGGGAACCATCGGCGCAAATCGTATTTCCAATCGTTGTACTGCCGTCATAAGCAGCACGACCAATTGTTTTCGCAACGGTATCCACGATACTTAAACGCGAATCCACCAGGGCATTTAGAGTTCCGTTATAAGAAAACGTCGATACCAGAAGTTTGTTTCCGCTCAGAGCCACAGGACCCGGTCCGTAAACTCCATTCGTATTGATGTCTTCCCAATTACCGGTGGCACGCGAAATCTTCGCGATAGTCGCAGCGGTTCTCGGCATGTAAATGTCTCCGTTCGCGCCTAACACAAATCGCGTCGGAGCGGCATCATACACATTCGTTAGCGGATTCGTGGCTGCGGTCGATCCATTGGTCGGCATTTTTGAATACTGCAGGCCCGCAAGCGTCGTTAAAGATCCACCAGGAGTGAACTCGCGGATGCGCACGTCATCAAAGTCATACATCGTAATATAGTTCGTACCAGATGACGTCCAACCCTTCACATCCGTCAAATTTGCAAAACGGCTGACTAAGGCATTTTTTCCGTCATCAGATCCCAGACGGTCCCCCACCAGAGTTCTGACCTTGCCTTCATAGTCAATAGTCCGAACCGCATTAGATTTACCATCGATGTAGAATAGCTGTCCTTGACTGTTAAAGGCGATAGAAGCCGCTACGATACCACAATTTTCATGAGCGGTCCCATCAGCACAAGTTCCGAAATTGGTGCTGCCATAGATACGAGTCCATGTCATTGAAACAGGCTCAAACTTAAAAATGCCCTGCGCATTGGTCGAATTGGAGTAGCCGGTATACAGGTTGCCGCTCTTATCATTATAGAAGTCAACATACTCGCGGTAACCCGTTGAAGAGTTCACGCGGGATGGGGCTGGCAGCTGCGACACACCTGTCGTTGGGTCCACTTGGGCGTAGGCTCTTGTTTCTGATGTTGAACCCAATGGACAAGATGAAGAGGCATTACCCGAAGCCATTGACCAACCCATTCTTTCCGCAATACCGGAAGAATCGAAACTCACAAAGTAATTACTGAAAGTACAAAGGGCATTATTCTGAGTGGAGGAACTGCTATTACCAGTACCGGACAGAGTGATCAGACTGATCGCACCTGTGGCCGCCGTGTACTTGCGCACTTTCAAGCCATTTTCACCGGTGAAATAGATATCACCATTCGAAGCCACGGTCAGATGTCTCATCACACTCGCTTTATAGTTTGTCGCCACCGCGACATAGGAACTTGTATCAGTTCCGCCCCCGATAAAGCGAGAGATCGTCATTGGACTCACTTTGGTGTTTATCTTTCTGATGTAGTTATTATCTGCAACAAGCACGTCATTGTTATTATCAACCCAGATACCATTCAGAGATTTGAACTTGGCACTGGTCAAGGCACCACCGTCACCCGAAGACGAGGCTGCCGTCGTCGCCAAAATCTCATACACACCCGTCGTCGGATTTACCCATGCAAGACCGCGTGTATCGATCACAAAGATGCGACCATCATCAAGAACTGCCAGAGAGAAAGTCCCTGTTGGCTTGATAATTGCGGATTTCGCACTGGAGTTAAGGCCCAAATCTGTATTGCCCGCTAAGAAATTAATCTTACCGGAATTCAGCGGATTGCTTGCAATCGTCGTAAAGAAACCTTGAGAATCCGTCGCCTGAATTTTTAAACGGAAGTATGTACCCACCGGAGCAGTGAACACAGCACAACCTGTGTAACCTGCAGTGACGTTACAACCACCGTTGCCGGCATTTGCCAGCCCTGAAGAAAGCACTCCACCCTCTGTGGCGTCGTCCGTAGTATAAGTCACTTTGATTGGATTCGTGGCGAGTCCTGTTGTACTTGTAATATTCCATTTCAAGTAAATTGCCTGACCCGAACCCACTACCAGATCAGCTCCTGACGGAGGTGAATTAGGTGTATCGGTCGAAGTTAATTGAATCGCACTGATCGACGGAGGGTTTGGTGAGTTATAAACCACTGTGCCCTTGTCGACACCAGCGGTGGAAGCATTCGTCGACATATTGCCTACGGCATCCATTAACCAGATATAGATGGTATATGTTCCAGAAACTAAACCCACGTTATAGTAAATCGAAGAGGTCACCAGACTTTTCGCTGCCGTCAGACCATAAGAGCTCACCGGGATCCAGCAACTGCTGGAGGCCGTCGGCGCCGTTGCAGATATTTGCATACAGATTTTTGAGATATTACTGTAGCTGTCCGTACCATTAAAACCGATCAAGACGTTGTTATTACTTGTTGATGCGGCCCCACCGTTTACAGTGAAACTTGAAAGCGTGGGTGCACTGCTGTCGATAGCAAAAGAACCCGAAGTCGAAGTTTTTGAATTGCCCGCAGCATCCGTTAAAGAAACACGAATTTTTGCCACACCCGTATTGACAACGGGAACCACAATTCCCGACAGCGAATAGCTCACAGAGCTGTTTGCCCCTGCTGTCGCAGTTTTAGTCCCCACACTTGTCCATGTGGTGCCATCATAAAGTTCCACTGTGAACGAAGAACCACTAGCCACATTCGCTTCTGTGTTCGTCCAAGTTGCAGAGATGACTCCCCCGCCTTTAACCACACTCGGAGTTGTCACCGTGATCGTGGGTGCTGTCGCATCTTTGATAACAGTACGGCTGGAAGATGCACCACTATTTCCAGCGGCATCGACTTGGACTGCGGCGATCGTATAAGTACCATCTGGCAGCGAAGACATATTGGCAACAATCGTGTAGGCGCCACCAGAGCACAAAACTGGGACCACACTGACGCCAGTCAAAGTAACTGCAAGTCCTTCTTCAGAACAAGCACCACTGAAAGTAACAGCAGAAATATTTCCAACCGGAATCACATAGCCATTGCTTGCGGGTGTCGTAATCGTCAACGTCGGAACAACGGTATCTACCGTGAACGTGTAAGAAAGTGGCGTACCGTCGTTACCAGCAGTGTCTGTCGCATAAATATAAACAGTATGGCTGCCTTCAGAAAGCGAGTTGTATGATCCACCCGACAGACAAGACGAATAAGCCCCACCATCAAGTTTACATTTAAAGCCGGCAACTGCACCACCACCCGTATCCATACCCGTGAAGCTGAATGTCGCGGTCGACGAGTTCGAATTAGTTGCGGGTTTCGCTGTGATCGTCACTGTCGGTGGAGTTAAGTCAATCGTCCAAGAATAGGAAATCGAAGACGAATAATTTCCGGCATCATCAATCGCAACCACTTCAAAACTGTGTGCGCCGGCGGTCAAAGAAGAATAAGATACACCCGATACGCATGAGCTCGCCGCTCCACCGTCAATTTTACATTCATAGCCTGCAATAGTTCCGGCATCAGCGCCACTGAACGTAAACGCCGCGGTCGTTTGATTCGTTAAACTGGTTGGTTTCGTAAGCAGCGTCAGTGTCGGCGGAGTTAAATCCACCGACCACGTATAACTTGCCACTGCCGACGTATTACCCGCCGTATCCATGACTTTCACTTGGAACGTATGGGAGCCCTCAGTCAATGACGTCAAATTCTTAGGGCTTGCGCATTCTGCAAAGCCACCACCATCGATATCACAGTAGTACTTCTCAATGGCGCCGCCACCCGTATCGACACCCGTAAATTTAAACTGCGCCGTCGCAGAGTTTGTACTTGAAGCAGGTTGATCGGTAATAGTTAAAGTCGGATTCGTGGTATCGATAACCCAAGTATAGGATGTATCATCACTGTCATTACCCAGATTATCCACGGAGTGAACCGTGAAGGTATGAGTTCCCTGCACCAATCCATTATAAGTGTGTGGAGAAGTACAAGCACTGAAGGCACCACCATCCAATTTACACTGATAACTTGCGATCGAACCGCCCGATGGCGGAGTGGCAAAGAAGGCGAAAGTCGCTGAAGTTTGATTCGTAATACTGTCTGGTGATGACGTAATGGAAGCCATCGGAGTGACAGTATTAATTACCCACGTATATGTCGTGACAGCACTCATATTTCCCGCAGTGTCTGTTGCACGAACTTTAAACGTATGGCTGCCATCAGCCAATGCGGAATAAGTTTTACCTGTTGTACAAGCTGTAAAGCCCGCGGCATCAAGTTCACACTCGTAACCCGATATACTTGCACCACCCGAATCCGTACCGACAAAACCAAAAACCGCCGTTGTGGCATTGGTCGTCGCTGAAGGTTTCGAAGTAATAGTCACAGTCGGTGGAGTTGTATCGATAGTCCACGAGTGAGTCAGAATGTTAGAAACATTTCCGGCGACATCATAGGCTCGCGCTTTAAACGTGTGACTGCCTGCTGCCAAGACATAGTTAATCACGGCAGTACAGCTTGCATAGGCACCAGAATCCAAACTGCATTGATAGCCGCCCATGCCAGAGCCCCCCGTATCCACTCCTGTCAGAGTGAAAACCGAGGACAAAGAATTAGTAATTGCCGAAGGTCCTGCCAGCATCAAAGTCGGTGCCGTTAAATCGATATGCCACGTTTTAGAATCCGGAGTGGAAATATTCCCCGCCGTATCGACCGCTCTGACATTAAAGGTGTGATCGCCTTCCGTTAAACCCGCAAGCGACAAAGGACTTGAACATGAAGCCCAGACATCTGCATCGAGCTTGCACTCAAAGTGATCGATTGAGCCGCTGCCATCATTGCCCGTGAAAGCAAAGACTTGAGAGCTGGATTTACTTTGCGTCAAGGGTTGAGTTGAAATCGCAACCGTCGGTGCTACCGTATCCAGAACACCCGTCAATGTGGTTGGAACTGTCGAAATCAATCCTGAAGCGTCTTTTGCCCATAAATAAAGTGTTTTTGTACCTTCACCAGCGGACAGAGTAAAATTCAAACTTTGCGTGACATTTTGAGTACACACAATCGGGAAGTTCGTAGATTCACTTGGCATCGCTGAACTTTCAGTCATTAACAAGGAACTAAAAGTATCGCAGTTTGCAAGGGAAGCGCCCGTTTGAATACCAATCACCAAATTGCGCGTATTCACAGGTTGCCCACCTGCGATCGACGGAGACGTCACCGTAAAGTTCGGTGGCTGCGGAGGAATGTTGTTCGTAATCTCCAGTGGAACAGTAAAGACTTTGTTTGGCTTTGCCGTATTCACATGACCGGAACCATCATCCTGCCCCACTAACAATGTCACCGTATGGTTTCCTTGCGCATTTCCACCCGGAGCAAAAGAAAAGGACTTCCCGGCCCCAAGGACTGAAGCATTCCTTTTCCATTCATATATCGTGGTATACGTTTGCGACCAATGCGACGAATCTGCTTCCAGCTGATAGGAGACACGCTCCTGCAGCAAAGATGGCACATTCACATAAGTCACTTCAGGTGAGGCATCCAACAAGGCCTCAGGCCCCACGCCAAAGATCTGCGTAAATTTATCAGTGGCCTCGGTGTTCGCCACCAAGATGTCATAGGACTTCTGCATTGTATCTGGCGAACCTAAAATCAGCATCAACGATTGCAAATCAGCGGCATTATCCTGAAGTGCAGCTGAAAGCTTTGCTTTGTAATCCGTGTTAACCATGAAGCCTAACAGGGACGACGACATATTGACGTTTTGCTCGGAGTATCCCGTGATGGGTCTAAAGAAAACTCCCGCCGCACATCCATTCACTTCAATAAGCATCGGATTTGACTTTAACGCCTCGGTTTCAAAACCCGCACTTTGAAGATTAATTGTATAGGCACCGGATGCATCTACTCCCGTGGAGGCAGCGGCAGGTTGAATTCTCTCCCCATTCGAATCCAATTTATAAAGATTCACAACGGGCGTTGTACAAGTCGTTAGACTTTGCGCCGACGCTTGGCTGGAATTTGCAGAATAGTTCGCGATGTAACCCGTGATACTGTTGGTGGAGATCTTATTGAAATCACCAATCACCGCATCCATAGAACATGCGGATAGAAATAGGGAAATCGCCACGATCCATGTATTTGATCGTGCGCGCAGTAGCGATGGTTTTCCAGTACGTACGTGCGTTCCCATGCCTTTCCTATCGGCCCTAGGAGTAAATTTCGCGATAGAAGCTGAGCAATTATTGAATCCAAAATGTGGAATTTTCCTCGGCCTTTTACGGCTGTCTCGAAAAGACATTAAGAGATCGAAAAGGCACTACCTTGATCTTGCGATTCCTGTATTCGAATACATTGGTCGCAATAAGCTTTTAATCCGTTTTCGAAGTTCAAGACTTTCATTTGGAGTATGAACGACCATTTGCGGTTTATTCAGAGTATTCACGAGCGCAGTGACTCCAAAAAAATTGCGGAACAGATCCCGAGCAATTGTTCGCATTGATTTACTCTCGCCAATCCTAATGTGAGTCTATACAATGAATTGGGGTGGGAGCTTCATGAAATTCAATTTAAAAGTCTCAATAATGAATGTCGCAAAGGGACTTTTCTACGGCTGCGCTTTGCTGACCGTCGCTTATATCACGCTGGAATTGCCGCTCTTCAATAGCATCAAACTCCAACTGCTCGGCAAATCCACCGTGCAAAAACGACTAAAAGAATACGGCCCCAAAGTAAATGCGAACCTGAAACCTTTATTCCTCGCAAAGGGAGTGATCTACCCACCCAAAGATATCACTCTGCTTTATATTAAAGCGCAAAAAAATTTATCCTTATTTTCAACCGATCAAAATGGAAATCCAAAATTCATTAAAAGCTATCCCGTGTATGCTGCCAGCGGAAAATCCGGACCAAAACTACAGGAAGGCGATAACCAAGTTCCTGAAGGCCTTTATGGAATTGAAAGTCTCAACCCCAATAGCGCCTATCACCTGGCATTGCGAATTAACTACCCGACAGATTTCGATAAACAGATGGCCAAAGAGGAAGGTCGAAAAAAGCTTGGTTCTGACATTATGATCCATGGGAAAAGTGTTTCGATTGGATGTATCGCAATAGGTGATGAAGCCATCGAAGAACTTTTCGTTCTGGCGGCACAAAGTAACTATAAAAACTGGAAGGTGATCTTATCGCCCGTGGACTTCAGAAAGGTCACAACGGCGCCGGAACCCAAAATTTTTAAACCCTGGGTGCCAAAGCTTTACGAAAATATTTCTGCAAACTTAAAAAATCTGCCGCTCAACTAGTGTTTGATATCTTTTAGAATGACACTCGCAGCGCCCCGGTATTTGCGACAAGCTGACGAGGAGTCTGTAATTCGGTAAGTGACCTTTAAATCCCAAGTATCTTGGCGCGACCAGGAAACACGATCATATCGGCACGTTATTCCATCGATATATATCGAAGCGCTTTCCGCAAACTCCAAACCACTTGCTGTTGTTGTAAATACTCGACAAGCCGATAGTTCACACAGCTTGGTATGGTTTTTTTCGACATAAAATACTTTGGGTTCGACTTCGTCGGTAACGGCACTGGTTTTTTCGTCTAACTGAAAAGAACCCGCCGCCACCGCCTTGCAATCATTTTGATCAAGCACCAAGACATGATATTTCCCGGCAACAGGACGAAACATGGAATAGGATCCCGTAAAGCCAACGCAAGCTTCTGCAGCTCCATCGACGAAAAGCAATGCCGCTAACACCAAGATATTTCGCATGACTCCCCCATTTCTTAAAATAATAAGTGTAGCCAGCGAATTTCCACTGTGTCAGGCTTAAACGGAGGACTCATGATGCGAAATATAATTTTCACCTTCGGACTTCTGACTTCCACTACTGCTTTTGCTAACAATTGCCCTGATTTGACAGGTCTCTATCAAATGGCTGAGGGAGCTGTGGTTCAATTTCAAAGTGATGAGTGCACTCGTTTGATTCGCTGGAATGGTTTTACAACCAAAAAGGGCGAGATCGTGATCTCTCCGGAAAAACAAGTCTTTCAATTTGATGGATCCCCCGTTTGCACGAAAGAACGCTGTCAAACAGCGAAAGCCACGGTTGACAGTGTGATCTTTAGTTTAAATTATGAAGGTTACGTAAAAATCAAAGAGCATGGACTATGCGCACACAAGCAATTCGCTTTGTCACTGGTTGACGGTGGCGACCTGCAGACGACCTACAACGTGTATAATTGCGATGATGGCTTTAGCGGAAGCGCTGTGAAATCATTCCCGCGCCTACAGTATCCCGAGAACCTATAAAATCGCGGGCTTTACTTCACCGGTCAGAGTTTCCTGACCGATGGTTAAATCTAAAGTCCCCTGTTGAACCAACAATGTCCAACGATTGTTCTTTTCAATTTTTTCAGCGGCCGCTTCCAAAAACTTAGGATCAAAGGCAAACATTTCAAGTTCCTGGGCGCGATGAACTTCTCCGCCACGAACTTCCGTCAAAAGAACTTCGGGATTTTTATAAGTATATACTTTGACAAGCTTTGCAACTTTCGAAGCCTTATGCAGCTTGCGTGCTGAAGGATTCCCAATTTCAATCCACAGGTTCACAGAGTTTTGAAGTCCCAGCTTACGCAAGGCGGGAGCTTCAGGATCGGCCAAGCCCCCTGGAGTAAACTCCAAACGTTCTTCATAGGACAGGCAGTACGCCAGAACCCGGCTTAACATATAGGGATATGTTTCCGAAGGATGCTGGGCCACGCGAAAATCCAAGGACTCGTACACACCACGATCAATGTCGGAAAGTTCAATTTGAAAGCGATAGAGCACTAGCCCACCTTTGCCACTTAAATGGAAAAGCCGGCAAAACCGGCTTTCCTAAAAACACTAGCATATATGTTCGGAATTAGCGAGAAGTTGCCAAAACACGAAAGCAATGTCCCAAAACTCCCCTAAAAAAGGGGGAATTTTTCTTTAGAAACTGTCTGCAGGACAACGGGCTTTGCGCAGTTCATTTTCCACGTCTGCAGGAGAACCCATCAACCGGTGGAATTTATCTGACACCACTTTGCCACAAGAATTATAAACCACGCGATTTAAAACATAGGTTATATTCCCACTGGAACTCTCCCCTGTCACAATCCCCGAGCAGACGACTTTCTGACGGGAACCGCAGGACTTCGCCTCGGCGGAGTGAGCTCCCAAGAGAACGGTTAGAATGAAAAAAGATGCGATGTGACGTTGCTTAACCCGTGCTGAAGTAATCATGGCATTCACCTTCCTTGAGGAAGAAAGATAGCAATTGCTGTGCCGAAGATTTTAGAAACACTTTGCACCGGACGCGGCGTTAGAAATCCACCTTACGCACAAAGTGACAAGTATAACCTTCGGGATTTTTCTGCAGATAATCTTGGTGTTCTTCTTCGGCCTTCCAAAATTCCCCGGCTTTTTCCAGAACCGTGGTGACAGGTTTACCCCACGCTTTGGATTTATCGACCCGAGCGATCACTTTGTGAGCAGTTTCTTTCTGCTGATCAGACGTGTAAAAAATCGCGCTGCGATACTGAGTGCCGATGTCATTGCCTTGACGATTTAAAGTGGTGGGATCGTGAATTTTGAAAAAATAAAGCAGCAAATTTTCATAACTCAACTGCTGTGGATTGAATTCGACTTTCACGGTCTCTGCATGATTGGAAGTACCCGTATGCACAATATTGTAATTCGCATTCGGAATCTTACCTCCCATGTAACCCACTTCAATATGTGTCACACCCGGGAGTTTGCGAAGCAACTCTTCCATCCCCCAAAAACATCCTCCGGCAAGGTAGGAAACTTCAGTTGGAGCATTCGCCTTGGGCTTTGCTTTTTCTGCCGTTTTTGCAAAAGCGCCAAATGCCAGAAAGGTTATAAGGGTCCAGAGTGTCAAAGCAGATTTTGTAGTTTTCATAACATCAGTATAGCAGCAATGACTCAAACTAGTCCAAAACATCTCTTTTTTTAAAAAGGCCTGGGTATCCCCCTTATTTTTTGTGTAAACTAACAAGGTTCATGGAGGACTAATGAAGTTATCTACACTGAAGTGGATCGTAGTACTTGGCACTTGCATAGGTACTAACTCAGCTCTGGCCGCACGATTTACTCTGGCTCAAGGTACGGGTTATCGCATCGAGCCTGTCTATGGTATTGAAACAGTTTACCGCGATTATCCTACAGCCCATTTGCAAACAAGATCCATGTACGGTCTTCGACTTAGCCTGGGTGTGGATTTGCTTTCTTTAGAAACAGAATACTCCAAAGCCTCTGATACCGAAGACTACTCGACAGCTCCTGAAAAAGTTAAAACCGATGATGAGCGTTTAAAGCTCGGGATTTCCTCCACCTACCGTGTGGAATGGTTTCATATGACGGGTCGCGCCGGTGCGCAAGCCACGCAAACGATTCGTGAAACCACGTCCGGTGGTGTGATGACGACAGATAAGCGCCCGATTCAATACAATCCCTATGCGGGTGCTTCCATCGGGGTTAACTTCGGACCGGTTTCTATTAACTTGAGCTCGACGGTTGTCTTTCGCGACAACGATTGGGATAAAAGCGACGTCCAAAATACCATCTCGGCCGGTGTGGGATTCTAAAAAGCAAAAAGCCAGTGAGTTAACTCCCACTGGCTTTTTTTTATCACTACATTCGTTGGTTCAATTTCAAGAAATTGCTGTGCTCTGAGAGAATCGTTAGATACTTCAGCATCACTTCCTGAGGATAGTTTGCCGTATCATTGTACTTTGTCTGGAACTCCACGATCAGCTGATAAGTCTGTTCGTTATTGAGGTCTTTCACTTCACGCAACAAAGCCTGCTCTGCAATACCATAAGCGCTCAAGCTCATTTCCTGGTAAGTTCCTTTTAGGAAGCTTTCGGCTTTGCTAGTTACGAAAAGTTTGTGATTTTTATAACCTTCTGAGTCGGCTGCGCGGAAAGACAGATTTTTCGCTGTCAATTCTCTGCGGTAGTGAGTTGGAATCAGCTTACCGATTTTGGCAATCATTGACTCATAAAGCTTTCTCGCACGGCTATCAGGTTTGTTGGCCTCCTGACGTTTTTGGAAATCCAACGCAATCTTGATCAAAGATTCACTCGTCACAGGACGGCAGATTTGATCACTTTGCAAAGATAGCATAAACACATCGAATGTTTCGTCTGCCATCAATTTATACCCTTGCTCCAATGCCCCATCTGCACGACTGGAATTGTGACGCTCAGCAAAGAAATTCAAAAGTGTCAGAGTATAATCAGTCGAAGCGAAAGTTGTTTTATCAGCTTTCAATGTCACAATAAAATCAGCAACGAATTTATTAAACTCCTTCGTCGCATATTTTTCCTGCCAAGATCCCTGCGTACTGCCTTCAGCACGAGAAGCCCAAAGCTGTACGATATCCAGTTTCTCTTTCAAAACAGCATCGAATTTCTTATTACAAGAGCTTCCGTTGTCGTTACCTGGAGGAACAGGGCTGTTACCACTTTCACGCAGTGCCAGCTTTGGTGCTTCTTGAGTGGAGATCGCATTGAAATCCAATACGGCACTTCCGCCCATGGCTTCGGCTTGAATTTCGATAGCTGAGATCAGAGAAGCGGAATTCAGATTTTCGGAGGACAACTCTTTGTCATTGTCACTGATAGTAACGCCATTAAAAGCTTTTACGATGATGCGTTCGCTCTTATCCGTGATCAGATTCACGCTGATGATTTTCACTTTGCCAGATTTTGGTTTCGCTTTAATGAAAGTCAGTGGGAGGGGTTTTGCTAAATCCAGAGCATAAAGGTCTCCCCCGTTTTTACGGGAGATATCGTTGATACGAACAGCTCCTTCGAATTTGTTCTGTGTCGCTAACACAGAGACCTTTTCAAATGAATTAAAGATTGATGTTTCTGCTTTTGCCAGCATGGGAACTTGCAGTAGCAGCGCGGACGTTAACACTCGCTTCGCCAAATGACGATCCATAGTAGTTTCCTTTCAGTTTATGAATGATCCTCGTTCTCTCGACTTACGTCTGAGTGATGATTTGAATCTCTAAAAGAGAAAATCTCGAATGAAGATTGACTTGCATGCTTAAAATCAAAGGCGCCTATGTCAGAAAGCAAAACTCAGTAGCACTTATCTGTAACTTATGATACCCTGCCGGAATCATGATATTTACGATCATTAGCAGCCATTCTTTTTCCAAAATGCTGCCACCTCAGTGTGGTTTGGTTTTGAAGTTTATTTCTTAAGCCGCAGAGTCTGCTCTGTGGCTGCTATCGCTATCTAGTCGCATTTAAAATATAAAAATTAAATACACCCTTACTAAAGGAGACCGTTTATGGAGAAACTTCCATCATTAGTCATTTCACGCGAGGACTACGAAAAAATATCCGCCATTCTTTCATTTGCAAAAATTGAAGTGGCAGAACTTCTGGAAGAAGAATTAGGCCGTGCCCAACTTGTTTCGGCTGACCAACTTGAAAACGATGTTGTAGCGATGAATTCCACAGTGACCTTTACTGATTTGGATTCCGGCAAGGAACAGGCCTTGACGTTAAGTTATCCCCATGATGCCAACATGGAAATGGGCAAAGTTTCGATCCTGGCCCCCGTGGGTGCGGCCCTGATCGGACTTCGTGTGGGACAAACTATCGACTGGCCGTTGGCAGACGGTAAAGTTAAACGCATTCGCGTGGTCTCCGTCGCTCGCGCTTAAATAAAAGATGGGCATCCTCCGCAGAGGATGCCCAAGGGACTATGGGTTTGCACGGCTTGTTCTGGGGAGAACTATTTTTTGGAAATCGTGCAAGTGCTTTGGGAGCTTTCAATTGAGGACTTAACTCCATTAGATTCTTGAATATAAGGAGTTTTCAAAAGAGTCGTGATCGTTTTTACGCCATCGACTTCCTGTTCAGTCGTTTCGAAGTCATAAACAGGAACTTCAACACCGTTTACTAGTTTATAAACAATCTTCTTAACGCCATCTTTTGATCTTGAGATCTGGTCGTAGGAATTTTCAGAGAGCTGGGGTTCACTCCCGGAAGCGCTAGATACTTTCAAAGTACCAACTTCCTTAACATCACCATTTTCCAAGGTCGTCACAGTTTTTGCTTCATCGGATTCGAAAGTACTGTCTTGAGAAGAACTCAATTCGTATTCACCGTTCTTGTTTTGCATATAGACTTTGAATACTTTCGTACCTTTATCGGAGATCTTTTCGACCACGCCGTCTTTAGAGGCAGAACGAACAGAGTCGATGATTGTTTCATATTTCATCTTCACTGCTGGAGTCTCTTTGGTTTCCGGAATGGAAATAACCTCCACGTTTTCACAGTGAATGTTTTCACCGTTCAAAGATTCTGCCTGGGCAACGGCTTCACTGTTTTTATCTTCACTTTTGCTAGAGCTACAAGCAGCGAGTGCGAAAGAGATTGCTGCGATCACTGATAAAGATTTTACGGAATTCATAATTACCACCTTTTCCAAATTTAGTTTTTCGAATTTGTTTTACCAAACTCGCTTTGGTGGTGGCTTTATAGCGCCGTTTTTTTTGAGTGGGGATTTTTTCCTGCGGCACTAAATTTATTTTTAAAACGCAGCGTGAATTGTCGTTTTCATTCTGTACTGGTACCAGATTCGAGTACAGAGGCTGCTTTGCAAATTCCACAAACTGCAATGACAACTCTCGCGCAAATAATTCCGCGAATATCCGTGACTAAAATAAGAAAGTTGTCCCACGCGGCGACCTCAATCACGATATTGGACAACTTTCGCTTTCGAACTACATCATTTCGGACTGACTGGAATAGGAATCTGGTGCCGGCTGATAGCGAGAATTTGCGTGAGTCGCGCGATGCTCGCGAATCAGGGACGAAAACACTTCGCGGCCTTTTGCTGCCAGCGGTGACTTCCAGTCACGGAACCACTCTGCGACCATGGCAATCGTAGTATTTGGAATGGCTCCGGCTTGAATCATGCGCT
Source organism: Bdellovibrio sp. KM01 (assembly GCF_013752535.1). NCBI lineage: Bacteria > Pseudomonadati > Bdellovibrionota > Bdellovibrionia > Bdellovibrionales > Pseudobdellovibrionaceae > Bdellovibrio > Bdellovibrio sp. KM01. The sequence continues at coordinate 1,365,263 of NZ_CP058348.1, read as the reverse complement.
CAATGGCCATTTCATGTTCTTCTTTGGATTGTCCAGCGACAGCATCTGCAACAAAAGTCACCTCATACTCGTCTCGCAAAGCTTCAAGAACTGGGTAAGCCAGACAGATTTCAGTCCACAGGGCACAAAACACCAGTCTTTTGCGACCCGTGGTTTTCACTGCTTTCAGAAAAGATTCGTCTTCCCAGGCATTCATGCTGGAGCGATCGATCTCTTGCAACTCAGGAAGTTCTGCGCGCAATGATTTGATAGTCGGTTGATTGACTCCCATTTTTACGCCCACTGTGCTTAGTATCACCGGAATATCAAACGCCACAGCGGCCTTTGTAAGAGCACAGACATTAGTTTCAACCATATGTGGATCGCTGGAACCAATACCTTTAAACATCTCAGGTTGATAATCAATCAATATAAGGGCACACTCGCTGGCGTCCCAGGTTGCTCGGTTTCTGCTCATAAGTTCTCCTTGTAGAAAATATTCTTTTCTGGAGAACGGATTGGGTGAAGCGATTTGCGACGGGTTTGTTATATCTCAGGCAAGACCATGGCATCTATGTTGCTATTTCCTGAAGGAACTTACTGACACTAAACATATGAGTGCTGAATTCGGACTTCAGGGCAATTTTACAGCCTTGTTTATGTTTTAGACGGTGGTGTCTTTCGAGGAGTGATGTATGAAAAATCTGATGGGAATGATCCTAGTACTGTTTTTGACAGCGACGTCAGAGGCCAAAATCCTGGTTATTTCCGATATCGATGACACCTTAAAGGTCTCCCACATTCTGTCTAAATTAGGCTCCGCAACTTCCGCTTTTGACGATGACAGTAAGTTCGTGGGTATGGCCGAGATCTTTCAGGATCTTGAGTCCTCACATAGTGATATAGAATTTCATTATGTAAGCCTGGCTCCCCAGGTTTTGATGGGCGAGCAGCACGAAGATTTCCTCGAGGAAAACCACTTTCCGGTCACTGAACTTCATATGAATAAGGGCATCAAGCAAGACCCCGAATTAAAACAAAAAGTAATTCGTCGGCTCTTATTGGATAAAAAGCCGGAGCTGGTTTTATACTTCGGCGACAACGGTCAATTCGACGCCATCGTCTATGATCAGATGGCGAAAGAATTCAGTCGTATTCCTGCACTTACTTACATTCGTGAGGCTTACTCCAGTCGTGGCGAATCCAAACATCCTACGATGCCAGGGCAAATCGGTTTTGTGACGAGTGTTGAAGTTGTTATTGATTTGATCTCGCGCAATATCTTGCCAAAAAGTTCATATTTGCAGATTCAAGACATTGTCTATAAGAGATTAATGAAGGATGATGGCGACGAAACTTTTGGTAAGATGGTTTTCCCAGGCTGGCAAGACTGTCGCGATTTCAAGTGGATCTGGGACGTCAAAAATCCAACTGAAAAACTTCGTGTGATCAAATCTATCATTCAACAACGCTGTCAATAAGGACAAACACCATGGCGAAATTCTCTGATTATGGCCTCTTAGGCTCATTGGTTAAGACATTAAAATCGAATCAAATTACGAATCCCACGGAAATTCAAAGCAACGCGATTCCCACCTTGATGGGGGGACAATCTGTGGTGGGTGTTGCCGAAACTGGAAGCGGTAAAACCTTGGCTTATGCACTGCCTTTGCTACACGCATTGAAGTCCCTTGAGGACGCAGGCCAAGAGGTGACAGAAAACTCCCGTCCGCGCGCCGTAGTAATGGTCCCAACGCGCGAACTGGGGGAGCAGGTTTCCAAAGTTTTTAAAACTTTGACCCATGATACTCGCTTGCGCGTCCGCCCTGCTTTGGGTGGTATGGCGATGGAGCAAGCTCGTCGTAACACCTCCGGCCCCTTTGAGATCTTGCTTGCAACTCCCGGTCGTCTGATTCAAATGATGAATCTTAAATACATTGATTTGACGGATGTACGCATGCTGGTGTTTGACGAAGCCGATCAAATGCTGGATAAAGGATTTATTTCTGACTCAAATAATATCTATTATGCCTGCCCGACCGAGGTTCAATTAGCTCTGTTTTCAGCGACTGTCTCCCCCGCCGTCCAAGAACTGATTAACGGGATGTTCGCGAAAGCTGAACTTTACCGCAGTGCGGGCGCCGGAAAAACGGTCAAAACTTTAGTGACACAAAATCGTATTGTGAAAGACGGCCGTCGCTGGCCTCTATTAGAAAAGATTTTGAAAGAACCTGCTGAAGGCGGAACGATTCTGTTCGCCAACACTCGTGAGCAATGCGACAAACTGGCCCAAGAGCTTTCTGATAACGGTTATGCCGCTGTGATTTATCGCGGGGAAATGGAAAAGGCCGAACGCCGTTCGAATCTAAAAAAATTCACTGACGGCAAAGTGAAGCTGTTGGTGGCAACAGATCTAGCCGGTCGGGGTTTGGATATTCCAAATGTGGATCGCGTGATCAACTATCATCTGCCGAAGCAAAAAGAAAATTATCTGCACCGCGCAGGCCGCACCGCCCGTGCCGGTCGTAAAGGTGTGGTGATTAACTTTGTGACGGAACGTGACGAACGCTTTATCGCAGATCTTGAAGGCAGAAAACTTCCGGAAGACCGGGATAAAACTAAATTCAATTCCCGTGCGAAACCGCCGGTGAAAGCTTCTGTGAAAAAAACGGGTGGCAACAAGCTCAGCAAACCAGGCAGTCGACCTGGAAAGCCGATGACCAAATCAGCACCAAAACCAAAATCTCGCTCGGCGAGAAAATAAAAAAACCCGGTCACTTTCAGTGATCAGGGTTCTATTCAATGTGCTACCTGACTGTTAGAAACTTGACGCTTTACCCAGGGTACCGCGTCCGCTTTCTTCATTTTCATCCAGTGGCAGAAATTCTGCAGAAGCCTGGGCTTTGGACTTTGATGGGCCGCGCTTCAAACTGTGGATTTTTTTAACCACTGCTGTTGCTGCAGGGGCCGCAACCGGCACCGCACGCTCACCTGAAATCAAGAAGCTTAAGTCTTCCATCATTCTTTGCATTTGTGTTGATTGAGCGGAAATTTCCTCTGCCGTGGATGCGATTTCTTCAGATGAAGCCGCATTCGACTGGGAACTTGAATCCAGTTGATTCATGGCTTTGGAAATCTGCTGAATACCTGTCGATTGTTCACCGGAACCAGAAGAAATTTCTGCCGCCAGATCAGAAACCTTTTTAACCGAGGTGACGATATCCGCCATTACGGCACCAGATTTATCGGCAACTTGAGTTCCGCGTTCAATTTTATCCACAGAGTCTTTGATCAGACCTGTGATATCTTTCGCCGCTTCAGCAGATCTTTGTGCCAGAGTACGAACTGCCTCGGCCACAACCGCAAATCCCTTACCTTGTTCACCCGCACGAGCAGCTTCAACTGCCGCATTCAGGGCCAAAAGATTTGTTTGGAATGCAATATCGTCAATAACGTTAATAATTTCTTCGATCTTGCGGGAAGACGCAGAGATATCAGACATTGAGCTGACCAGAACATGAATTTCTGATTGGCCACGTTCTGCCGATTCGCGAGAAACCGTAGAAAGACCTGCGGCTTGTTTCGCGTTATCAGCATTCAAATTCACCATCGAAGTCATTTCTTCAAGACTTGCCACTGTTTCTTCTAAACTTGCCGCAGCTTCAGTTGAAGATTGAGACAAAGATTGACCCGCTGCTGAAAGCTGTTCAATAGCCGCAGTCACTTGAGCACCTGCTTCGCTGATTTTGCCTGAGATACTACCAACGGAGCTAGCAAGCTTATGAGCAATAAACATCAACACGAAGAATAAAAGTCCGCAAGATGACGCCCCCACAATACCAGTCCACATGCGAGCATCCGCGCGCTCCTGCTTTTGCTGAGCATTGAACTTGGCGCTATTTTCTGAGTAAAAATCTGTGATTTTATCAAAAGACTTTCTAGCGATAGCACCTATGGTTTGCCATTCGCCTCCACGCATTTGCTTCATGACGCGTTCATTGCCTTCCTTCGTCCCCAACTTGAGGTCTTTGATAATTTGCTCGTTGATTGAAAAGTAGGCTTCGCTTTTCTCTTTAAACGGAGCATAAAGTTCCATTTCACCAGGAGAGAATGGAGCCGCTTCGTATCTTTTTAGACCTTCGCGGAATTCTTTTAAGTGGCCTTCCAAGTTCTGAATATTTGTATTTCTGAATTCAGTGTCTGCCAAATCGACCCCAAGGACCATCCAGATTCGGTAACCCATGCTCGCGCGAGCTTCCATTGCGATACTCAGTGCATCCATATTTGGAATCGTGTTTTCATACGCAGAATCCAATCTCTTACCCAGATTGTCCGTCACTGAAAAACCGATCCAAGTCATTATACCTACTGCCAATACCGGCAGCATCGTTGAAAATAAGAGGCGTCCGCGTATGCCTTTAAACCAAATTGCAATATTCATCTAGATCTCCATCAAAATTTCTTGAGTAATAGAGTATCGTGATTCTTCCACAGATTCTTAAGCACAATTTAACAGTATGAATTAACTCATAAAATTTCAGAGTATTCTCACATAAACCCGTAGTTTCCATCTTTGTGATTTAAAGAATACGAAGTCCAGTGAGGTGTTCTACCTGATCAATAGTCGAGCGGTACTGATTCCAATCCGCGTTGTCTGAAGAAATGTCAGAGGCCTTTGCACAATCAGTCGACTCCCCGACAGGGGCGGCACTTCCATCTGGAAGAGTGTTGGGTAAAATTACCGCCAAAGCCGGTGTGTTTTTCGTGATATCTTTCGCCGTCTCGTGAGGCTCCAATAAAAATATGATTTTAAAATTTTTAGACGGCACGGGAATGTCATTATTCGGTCCGATCGAGCCAAAATTTTGATCATAAATAGGACCCGCCATGATGTAGGCCTTTTTCTTTTTGAGGGAAACAAGATCGCGGGTATAGCGCTCCAAATTTTCCCACAGCACACGATTTAAAAACGCCGTTTGTGGAATCATATTACTCATCGCAAATGTCGCTTCATTGTCCCGGGCACTATCCGTTCTGTCGGCAGAGGGCACCTGGTGGCCCCGATCAAAACAAGTGCCGCGATATTCGGTCGAAGTCACCGCCCGATAATTGCCGCCTTGTTTTTCCAGAAAAGCTTCAAGTTCTGAATCTTGAGAAAAGCCATTGGTGCGATCGGCATTTCCCAAGCGCGAAGGATCCAATTCCCAAGCGGCCCAATTGAGCGAGCGATTCTGTTTGTTATATGAAATGACATATTGTTTTCTGGAAATGATAATCTCCGGTGCATTGGTCGCGGGCAATTGCAGAGCAAGATTGACGTTTTTCTCGAGCGGTACATTTCCAATCACACCCTCGACAACGGCAAGGCTTCGCGTTTGAAAAGCAAATGTGATCAATAAAAAGAAAATCGTCGGCAATTGAAACTTCAGCGTCTTCATCTTGAAACTCCTTCTTCGCCGACCCTATTTCAGGAAACCAAAAAAGATGAGTGTGAAAACAGAGTGCTGTAATTGTTTTGAAGCTCTGACAAATTTGGGCTCCCCAAATGGAAATCAAGTCGGACTAAAGAAAATTGTCACATCCTCTGCAAATTCCACAAGCATCGCCCCAGGGAATCTCACCTGGGCTCGGTGGTGACTGGGTGGGGGGATGTAAATATTCCTCTGGTAACCAATACGACGGCAATGGGCCTACGACTGCATATTGGCTATACATTCTAAGGGGCTGGAAGCAGTACTTTTTTGCGCAAAAGGCACTTCCCCCCTATGCTAAAAAGGCCAAATCTGGTAAAAACGCCCCCATGCAAATAACAGATTTGAAACGCCCCGAACTGCTTCTTCCGGTTGGTACAAAGGATATGGCTTTGGCCGCTATCCATAACGGTGCCGACGCTATTTTTATGGGCGTGCCCGGCTTTAATGCCCGCGGCAGAAGTCACGACTTTCAAATCGAAGAGGTCAAAGACATCATCGATACTTGCCACCTTCATGGCGTGAAGGTAAACCTGGCTTTCAACATCCTGATTTTTCAAAACGAGCTTCGCGGAGCCGTTGAAGTTCTGCAAAAAATCCTTCCCCTAAAACCAGATGCTTTCATCGTTCAAGACTTGGGTTTGATACGTTTGATTCGTCAAATGGCTCCCGAGCAACGCATACATGGTTCGACGCAAATGAGTGTCACCAACGCTGAAGCTATCACCTGGCTTGATGACTTGGGCATTCAACGTTTTGTTCTAGCCCGCGAAAACTCTCTTAAAGAAATTCACGCCATCAAACAAAACACGAAGAAAGAAATTGAGGTCTTCGTGCATGGTGCTTTGTGCGTAAGCTATTCGGGCCAATGCTTTACTTCTGAAGGTATCGGTGGTCGTTCTGCCAATCGTGGTCAGTGCGCGCAAAGCTGCCGCTTTACTTACGAAATGCATGTCGATGGAGAAAAGCGTGACCTGGGTGGCAAGTCCTTCCTGGTTTCTCCACAAGATCTTTGCGGTATCAACGAAGTTCCAAGTTTGCTTGAAGCGGGTGTAGATTGTTTCAAAGTTGAAGGCCGTCTAAAAACTCCTGAATACGTGGCAACCGCTGCCCGCAGCTTCGATGAAGCGATCACTTCGGCACAAAATGGCCAATCCCTTCAAAATCCGATTCTGCTTAAAAAACAAATGGCGACGGCTTTCTCCCGCGGTTTTTACAGCGGCTGGTTCCATGGTGTGAATCACCAGGAACTGGTTGAAGGTACATTCAGCGCCCATCGCGGTTTTGAATTCGGTAAAATCATAAAAGTGAACCCGACCTCTTTGGAAGTTGAAATCACTGAAGACAATGCTCAACAGGGTCTTAAAGCTGACTTCATCCAAGCCGGTGACGGAATCTTGTGGGTTTATAAAGATCGCAATGGTCAAGACGCTGAAAAAGGCGGCTTTGTATTCGCGGTTAAATCGCTTTCCCCTCGCCGTTTTGCGCTGGAGTTTTCAAGAGACATCGCGATGGAAAGTTTCTATAACGGCGCTCGTGTTTTCTATAACCACGATAAAGATCTTAAAAAAGATGTCTCCTTGAGTGTTGAAGACAAACAAAGAAAAAAACGCCTGCCCGTGACTGTGCGTGCGGAAGCCTCTTTAGGCCAGCCTTTGAAAGTTCAATATTCTGATGGCAAGTATACCGTGGTCGGAACTTCCGAAAACATCTGTGAGCCCGCAAAAAACAAGGGACTTAACTCTCTTGATTTGCGTGAAGAGCTTTTCGCTTTGATGGGAAGCCCTTTCCGTGGTGAGGGTTTTGAATCTGAATTGGATTCAACAACTCCCCTGTTCTTGCCAAACAAACAAGTAAAAGAACTTCGCCAAAAACTAATCAAAGAATTAACCGACTTGCGCATTCAAAATGGCGCAGCTCCGGCTGTCACGCCTGACGCTCAAGTCATGGAATGGATTTCCAGCAAAAAAATCACATCTCGCACTGTGGAAGGCCTTAAACTAAACTTGCTTCTTCGTGACAAGGGTCAGGTTGAGGACGTTGCGAATGCTGTTAAAAACGGAGAACTGCAAGCCTCGGATATCAACCTTGCGATCTTGGATTTTGAATTCGGTTTGGATTTCGAACCCAGCTTGAATGTTTTAAGAGCTCAAAATGTCAGAGTCGGCGTTGCCACAACTCGTATTTTAAAGCCAAACGAACAACGTAACATCAAACACTTGTTGAACCTAAACCCTGACGCCATCCTGGCTCGCAACCTGGGGGCTGTTCAATACTTGCAAGCCAATAACTTCCAAGGTCAAATCCTGGGTGATTTCAGCTTGAACGTTGCCAATCATTTGACAGCGCAATACTTGCTCGACAAGGGCCTTTCTAGCGTGTGCTTGGGTTACGACCTAAACCACGTTCAGGTCAGCGAATTGATTCAAGCTGGTCAAGCAGAGCGCTTTGAAGTAACCGCTTATCAATACATGCCAAGTTTCCACATGGAGCACTGCGTGTTCGCTGCGTTCCTAAGTAAGGGTACGAGCTTTAAAGACTGCGGCAAGCCTTGTGAGAAGCACGATGTGAAATTGAAAGACCAATTTGGCAACTGGCACCAAATCAAGCCAGATCAAGAGTGCCGTAATACGATGTACAATGGTAAATCTCAATCAGCTGCTCGTTACGTCAAAGAATGGGAATCTCACGGTCTGGGCTTTATTCGTTACGAGGCTTTAAAAGAACGCGGTTCTGAATTGATCACCAAGATCAAAGCACATCTTGATTTCATCCAGGGGAAAACAGATCTGGACTCTTTGATTAAAGACCTGGGTAATGTCGAAAGCTATGGTCTTTCTGAAAGCCATTTCGGCAGAGAAAAAGAATATCAAAGTCGTAAAAAATAGCTGTCCCCCGAAACACGGGACAGCCATTCGAAATTTAATCCGTTTTAGGCTGCAACTTTAACGCTGTCACCCTGCTGTTTACCCGACACCATCCCCGTCAAATTGCCGACTCCACTCATCAGCGATTTTGATTGAGCAGACAGCTCTTCGGCGGAAGCGGCTGCTTCTTCCGAAGAGGCCGCATTCTGTTGAGTCACTTGATCCAACTGGTTCATCACTTGACCTATTTGCACGATACCAGAAGACTGCTCTTCGCTTGCGTGCGCGATCTCATCATTAATTTCCGAGACCTTACGCACCGACAAGACGATTTCAGCCAGCACACTGCCTCCGATTGAAGCCTGTTTAGAACTGCGCTCTATTTTTTCAACACTTTCACTAATAAGTGTCGTAATTCCTTTGGCAGATTCCGAACTTCGTTGTGCCAAGTTACGAACTGCCTCTGCAACAACAGCGAATCCCTTACCTTGCTCTCCCGCGCGGGCGGCTTCGACCGCAGCGTTCAAAGCCAAAAGATTCGTCTGAAATGCGATATCATCAATGACTGTTGTAATTTCTGCGATCTTTTTGGAATCCGCGGTAATACTTTGAATAGAGGAAATCAGAGTCTTAATTTCTTGCTCGCCTTTGATGGCAATATCTCGAGTTGAACCGGCCAGTGCTGCGGCTTGCTTCGCATTGTCCATGTTTAAACGAACCATCGAGGTCAATTCCTCAACTGTCGCAACGGTCTCCTCTAAAGAGGCGGCTTGCTTACTGGAAGCCTCGGATAAAGTTGCTGCGGTTTGTGCGATTTGTTGAGACGCGGAAGAAACTTGCGAAGATCCCTGTGCCAGGTCATCGCTGACACTCAAAAGATCTTTAGAAAGTTTAGATGAGAAACCAATACTTACCGCAAGACCCAGAAAAATTCCCACAGCCGAAATAACCATCAGCATAACGTTGTTTGCCTTGGCCGTTTCGCGCGCGTCATCCACCCATACCTTTTGTTGATGAGTTAGAAATGCCCTGAGTTCAATCGCCGCGCTCATAAACGCTTGTGCACTTTCGGGACACTCTTTATAGAAGATCGCCGTCATATTCTTGCGACCTTCTGCGGTTCCTATCTTTTGGAAATTTAAAATGTTACCACCAATGGCTTTGAATTCCTTCCATCTTGCCAACAGCGGAGTGACAAGTTCTTTCTCTCCCGGAAGAAGATTAGATCTTTCAAACTTTGCTAATTCGGTGTCGACATCTTTAATGGCGGCCATCGTTTCTTTAATGGCTTGCTCTTCCTGAGCTGGGGTAATGCCTTCAAGGCCTAAAGTCCTGATCGAAATTCGAACTTGTTTAAAGCCCAAAAAGACTGAGTCCGTGGTAATGACATCATCTAAAACTCCCCGGGCCACATTCTCATATTTGTCCTGGGTGCGGGCCTGTCCCCAATATGCAAAAGCAGCCACGCAGACAGACACCAAACTCATCCCGATTCCTAGACTCACCAATTTACGCCCAATAGTCATAGTTACCTCTAAATTTAAAACACTAATCTCTGGATACACCATATGTAACGGGTGCCTCAGCGTTTCCTTATAGGGCTAAACTTTGAATTGTTGCTTACCTTACCGACTCTTAATTGGCTAACTGGACGGAGTTGAGGGGAAGTCATAAAAACCGGCCTGGAGCCGGTTTTTATTTATTTATCGTAATGAAATTTCAAATATTTCTCGTACTCTCGCAAGACCGAACTCATCACCCCTTTTAAAAGCTCATCAAATTGGGGATCTTGTCCTTGCTTGCCATCCATGTTTAAGAAGTCATGGAGAATTTGTTCTTCACGAGCGGCATTAAAAAATGGCTGCCCTTCTTGCTTTTTGATCTCCCAAACTGCCATGGTCAACTCACGACGACGCAATAACAGTGCATGGAGCTCTTTATGAACCTGATCAATTTCCTGGCGAAGGCTGGCAATTGTTTTCATTTCTGATCCTTTTAAAGACTAATCCAAACGGAACAGGGCGAACTTCAGATAACGAAGCTCTTCCATTGCCAAGGGATAAGGATGGTCAACCGGCTGTCCACCGATGTAAACCAATGTCGCCTTTTTACGTGCGCGAGAAAAAGCCTCCTGGCAAATATCCATGAATTCTTTCGTGGAAATATGGCTTGAACACGAGCTCGCAGCAAAAAGTCCTTCAGGGTTTACCAGTTTAATCGAATTCGAAAAGACCTTGGTATATGCCGCTTTCGCCTGCTCCACGGACTTTTCATTCGGTGCAAAGCTTGGAGGATCGGTGATCACGATGTCGTATTTTTTCTTTTCAGCATTCAGTTGCTCAAGATAGGCAAAGGCATCCGTGGCCACATCGTGGTGGATCGTCGCTAGGTCATTGATCTCGAAATTACGAGCAACGGCTTGAATAGCGACTTTGGCGATATCTACGCTGGTCACTTCTGTCGCACCACCTTTAGCGGCGAAAATAGAAAAACCACCCGTGTAACTAAAAAGATTGAGGACTGTTTTTCCTTCGGCAAAGTTTTGGATCATCTTACGGTTATCACGTTGATCCAGAAAGAACCCGGTCTTTGCAGCATCACGGATGTTCGAGGCAAAAAGAACGCCATTTTCCAAGAACTGAGTCTCAGGCGCCAATGTTCCAACGATGTTGGTCCCCTTCTCTTCAGCATCATTACGGCGCTTTAGATACACGCATTTAATTTGCGGAAATGCCTCCTGGATTTTTTGAGCGATCACAGGAGCATTCCAAGTCTTTTCCATGATCGCGTGGTCATGCTTAATAACCGCCGTGTCGTTGTAAATATCCACGATCAAACCTGGCAAACCATCGCCCTCCCCGTTGATCAAACGAAAGGAGTTCGTAACTGACAAATCGAAGGTTCTGCGGATTTCAACGGCCTTACGCCACTGGCTTTCAAAATAAAGCTCTAATGTGCGTTTCATGTTATTGCGACGAAAAATAGGCTCGTCTGCTAAAACCAACACGCGGAAGCGCAGCTGAGTATCAGCCTGCCAGATACCCAGGGCCAAAGTTTCGCCCTTAAAGTTCAAAAGATGAATGCCTGATTTGATGGATTTGGCGTCGTCAAAGCAGTTGGCAAAGAGCCAGCGGTGCCCCTGCTTCATGTGCTTGGTCACGTCACGTTTAAGCTCAATAGTTTTGATTTCATCTTGAAATGTGACGGCGGCTAGGTTCATTTAAGGGTCTCCAGAGATGGTCTTTTTTAAGCTAATTCCCGATAGCCCACAAGGCCTTATGCACCCCTTCAGATCTCGTTGATAAATTTACAAGCCCCTCGGATCCCAGACAGTTTTTAGAGTGGTTTATTTGACTCAAAATGGTTTCTAAACGAATCTTGCGGGAACCTGATTTCCTGCATCTACTAATATTGGAGCTTCCTTGGCGACACCCGTAAAACTCGATCAAAAGTTTTGGAAAAACTTCGCCAAAAACCATTGGGAAAAAAAGGCCCTGTCCCTGAAAAACGTCCAATCATCTTTACAGGAAATCAGCGCTGCTGAGATCTTTGATCTTTTGGTGCTTTATAGCGATCGCTGCCGACAATTGAACAATCCTGACGGGTTTAAATTCTATATCGATGGCTTTAAAGCGGATGCCGAAGACGTTCTGCAGGTTTTACCTGAAAAAAGGGACCAGTCTTTGCTGGGGTATCATGAGCGTATGAAAAAGCTCTTCCCCGATTACTGCCTGGTTTGCGATGAACTTTTGAAAGTGAACCTTAAAAAGCAGCATCTGCTGACCGACTTTACGGACGAACTGTATCGTCACGTGGGCTTCCCCAATCGCTTTTCTGAAATGGGACTTTATCTTGGGAACTACCGTAAGACGCCATTTGGCGTTCACGTGGATTCCTGTGGTGTCTTTAGCTTTCCCGTGGCGGGCATAAAAAAATTCCGCCTGTGGAGTCAGGACTATGTTCGTAAGAACCCCTCTTTGGATCGAGCTTTCAAATACGATAAGCACAAAAAAGCCTCTGTCCTGCTTGAGGCGGGTCCCGGCGACATGACTTATTGGCCCTCGGCCGATTGGCATATCGCGGAGTCTGATGGATCCTTTAGTGCCACCTGGAGCTTGGGTGTGTGGGTAGATCAACCCCACAAACAGCTTTTCTCGGACTCTTTGAAAGATCTTTTGGATTCTAAGGGTGGAGCCTTGGCTTCTGCGCCAACGACAAAGTTTAAAACTTTGCACAGCAAGACTGGTGAAGTGAGTGAGCTTCCCGAAGCATACCAGCAATCGATTGCATCTTTGCAGAAACTTTCGGCTGCGGAAATTCAAGAGACATTCTTGAAATCCTGGATGCAGCATATTTCATTGCAGGGCTTTAAATCCATTCCGCAGATTGATTTCAAATTGTCTGCAAAGTCTCGTATTCAATTACGCAATCCAAACGCACTCATCCTGTGGCAACAAAGTCAGACTGCCAAAGATAAATACTATTTTAGCTTTGGTGGCGCTTTAGTTGAAACTTCAAAGCCTGCCGGCCTTTTAAAATTGGTCAAGGCAATCAATGATGGAAAGACATGTACAGTGAGCAGCTACTTAAAAGGCGCAACGCTGAAGCAGGATCTGAAGTCCTTGCAAACCTTAGCTGATGCCGGAGCATTTGCTTAATTTTTTTATTTAACCCGTAAAGGAACCCTGTGAGTACAACTGCTAATCCCCTGGTGCTTCGTCTGATCGAACTCGTGAAACAACATAAAAAACCCTCCAGCCCTAAAAGCACGGCGGTTCTAGTCAAAGTCATGGATAAACAACTTTTGAATCCAGGCAATCATTCCGTTGAAAAATTTAAAAGCGCCCTGCAAGAAGCTCTGAACAGCGACGTGATATTGAGTGAATTGATCCGTCAACAGCACTCTGAAGACGAACTTCGTGGTTGCTTCGCAAACTTACTGGAAGCTTTGAATCAAGAAGAAGCTTAAAAAAAGGGAGCCTAGGGGCTCCCTTTTTAGATTCTGAATCAGATCAGATTATTTCGCCGGAGCAGCTGCTGCCGCTTCTTGTTTAGAGCTCATTTTATTAAGCTCTTCATAACCTGGCATTGTCGAAAGATCCGGTACGACCACGATCGCAATACGACGATTCGCTGCTTTACCTTCTGGAGTGTCATTCGATTGCACCGGGTGAGTATCACCGAAGCTTGCCGCACTGACGTTCGCAGCAGGCATTCCCGCGTCGATCATCGCACGAGTTACGTTCAAGGCACGAGCCGAAGCCAATTCCCAGTTAGAAGGGAAAACGGCTGTCGCGATTTTCAAGTTGTCTGTGTGACCTTCAACTTGGTAAGACTTGCCTGGGATCGTTTTAAGTTGGTTGGTAACTTCTTTGATCGCTTCCAAACCTGCTGGTGAAAGTTTCGCAGAGCCAGAACCGAACAAAACGTCAGAGCCCAAGCTCACAACCATTTTGCCATCGATAACTTTAACCGAGATATTTCCTGTGTCGACCAACTTTTGGAAACGCTTTGTCAGGTCTTCGAATTCTTTAAGACGTTTTCTTTCTTCAGCCTGGCGAGCTCTCATTTCAGCCATCGCCTGCTTCATTTCGTCCAAAGAAGTTTTCAACTGACCACGGTCTTTTGTGACCACGATCAATTTTTGTTCAAGCTGTTGCTTTTCGCCTGTCAGTTGTTGCTTTTCTGTTGTTAAAGCTGTCACCGCAGCTTTTTCTTGAGCCAAAGCGCCATCGCGCGCGTTGATGTCTGCTGTGTATTTAGATTTTGTTACACAACCTGTAACCAATAGAGCCGCTGAAAGGCCCACGATATATTTTTGCATGGTGTTTCTCCTTAGTTGCTTGAGTCGTCATTTTGTAATCGATGGCATTCAGACTCAAGAAAAGGAGAAAATTTAAGTACAAGGTCGTGTTTCAAAGCTCCACATTCAAATAATTCAAGTCTAGCCCCTGAATTCTATATATAGGCACGATGCCGCATTATGTTCCAGCCGATGATATGCAGCCCGCATCATCACTTTGAAAAGTTATGCATTACGGATTATTAAAGCTCAAGACATTCACAAAAGACGGAGTTTTTGCTATACCCGTCTGCAAATCCAGAAACTTCTTCGGGAGAATTTATGAAATTCCTATTATCCATCGCTTTGGTATCTATGACTTTGCCCGCCTTCGCCGACACGACTCTTGTGACCTGCTCCCCACAAAATGGCAGTAAAAGGTTACAAGTTTCAATTACTGACGATGGCACCCGAACAGCGCACACCATCATCACAGACAGTCGCGGCAACCGCATCGAATCTGATAAAGAAGTTCATTCCGTTTACGCCAATGGATACACGGCTTATGAAAGCGCTGATCATGAGTTTTATCTGGTGGTGAACCAATCCTACGGCAACAGCAAATTGGTTCTGACTGATGCCGAGGGCGGTAAGTCCACTGCAGATTTATACTGCAACCTTCACTAATGTTTTTTCTCGTGCAGGAATTTTTCGAGCTTATCGAAGGATTGCATCCAGCCCTGCACGCAGTCCTCTTGTAGTTCGTTTGGCATACCTTCTTGATAAAGGGCCAAGCGACTGTCATCTGCGCCTTCCGCTAAAAATTCCAGCGTGATGTAACCCATTTCTGGCCATTCCCCCGGCATTTGCGCTTCTTGAGGAGTAATGGCTTTCCCAGTTTCATCTGCGAACTGGTCCGTCATAACGATGCGTTTGTTTTCGACGATTTCTTCGTAGGTGCTGGTCATTCCTCCGCCGCCTTTCTCGTACCCTTTCATGTTAATGAAAACCCGGCCGCCGACGCGGAAATCAATATCAACACGATCTGCATACAAGCCTTGAGGCCACCACCAGGCTTTTAAAGCTTCAGAGGTGCTAAAAGCCTTAAATAGTTCTGCGACGGGAACATCAAACGCACGATCCAGCATCAAGAGTCTGGATTGTGGGGTGGAATGCTTATGAACTGAGGGAGAGTTGCTTTTCTGTTGGGAGATTTGCATAAAAACTCCTTTAATAAATGAATTGCTATCTTATTATCGCAGTTTTCCGGTCTTTCGCGGCAGGATCATTGTCTAATTCGCTGAGAATTCATGAAAACGTGACCTCGCACTTATCAAAATATGGTGAAGAAAACCCGAAGCACTCCTTAATGATCAAAAAGTTTTTTTTGACCTCCATTTTAATGTTCTGGGCTACAGGAAGCCTCTTCATGGTGTCGCAGTTTTATGGCTGGCACTTGATGAGCTTCTCTGCGCTCCCGTCCTTGGCCCAGAGTCAGGGCGGCCAGTGGACACTGACTCACGTCGTAAGTGAGTCCTGCAAATGCTCCGCAAAAGTTGTGGAATATTTGGTAGCGCGTGGACCCGAAAAAGACGTGAACGAAGAAATTCTGGTGATCGGTCATCCTCCGCAAATCACGGAGCTGCATCAAAAAGGTTTTAAAACCCGTACGCTGGAACCCGATGATTTAAAAGAAGACATTTCTAAATTGGGAGTGCCCTTCTTATTAATTACGACTCCCAAAGGAGACACCGTCTATGCCGGTGGTTACTCCGAAAAATCAGTTCAAGATGGCAGCCCCATCAGGGACTTGGAAATTCTGCGCAGTTTGCAAGGCACGGGAACCGTTGCAAACTTTCCAATTTTTGGATGCGCTGTCAGCCGTAAACTTCAAAAAATTGTTGATCCTTTTTCGATGAAATACACAGGTCAGGTTAAAGATGAACTTTAGACAATCATTTACCCGCAGTCGCTCATGGATGTTTTTAATAAGCTTGTACTTGCACCTTCCGGTGTTTTCGTACTTAGCTGCAACCAATGGACACAGTCAGTGGCTTGCTTGGGGTGGCAGTCTTTTTATTTTATCTGTGCCGACGGCGCTTTACTTAATGGGTAATGCCTCTGCCCTTCTGCCAAATTTGCTGGCGATGACGATCATGTGTTTTTCGGGAATGTTGATCCATCTGGGTAATGGCATGATTGAAATGCACTTTCACGTATTTGTCGCCCTGGCCTTCTGTTTAAGTTTTGGTATGATGAGTGCGATTCTAACAGCGGCAGCAACAATTGCAGTTCACCATTTGGCCTTCTTTATGTGGTTGCCTAAGAGTGTCTTTAATTACGAAGCCGGCTTCGGCATCGTGCTTTTGCATGCGACTTTCGTGATTCTGGAAGCAATTCCGTTGATGTTGATTGCTCGCCGTTACGGCGCCTTCATTTCTTTGCAAGATACAACGATCGCCCAGTTAACCAATATTTCCGGAAAAAACTTTGAAGGCTGTACGACCATTGAAGACACCGGTAAAAAATTGGATGAGTCCGCTGGCAGTGTCAGTCGTGGTCTGGAAAACTCTCTGAAAATGCTTCAAGACCTGACGTCACAGGTGACATTAAATACGACATCTGCGAAGGAAGCTGAGTCGCTTTCCACGACTTCTCGTGAAGTTGCGACCGATGGTGCAAAACACATCCGGGAACTTATCGACTCAATTAAAAAGATCTCTTCAAGTGCCAACGAGATTAATAACATCGTGACGGTAATTGAAGACATTGCTTTTCAAACAAACTTACTGGCTTTGAATGCTTCCGTAGAAGCGGCACGTGCTGGCGAGCACGGTCGTGGTTTCGGCGTGGTTGCAGAAGCAGTGCGTACACTGGCACAACGTTGTTCCAGCTCTGCCAAAGATATTTCGATTTTGGTTAAAGGAAATGTCGATACGATTAAGGCCGGAGAAAAGAGCGCGGACCTTAGCAATAAGTCTTTAAGCGAAATCCTAAGTTCCATTGAGCGAGTGCAAACTTTGAATAAAGAGATCGCGACTTCCAGCGTGGCCCAAGGTCAAGAGCTCGGCAATGTAACTCAGACGATTCATTCTGTGGAAGCACTGACTGCACAGAACACTGGTTATGCCCAAAACCTAAATGAAACTTCCGCGCAGCTTTTGTCAGATGCTCAGATTTTGACAGAGCTGGTAAGCTCGATGAAGGATTCAGCGGGATCGAACAAGGCCGCCTAAAACTAAAAAGCGCAGTTTTCTGACTGCGCTTTTTTAGTCTATAAATCTTCCAGTTTTTTTGACCAATAGAATGGATAAAGTTTTTTGAACTTAAATCCAGTGTACGGTTTCACTTGACTCCAGTTGGTCCCGTCCGTGGATTCCACGATGTTGCCCTTCGGAGAGACTCCTACAACCTTCCCTGCAAGCTTTGCGAAGGAACTGACAGCAGGATAAGGATTTTCAATGGTTTCCAAATCTGCCTCACTGGTATTTGCAAACTCCGATGGGTCATCCGGCAAGCGACTGATCTTTCCATCACTGCCACGAACAGCGATCCAGTCAGGCCCCCACTCGGGCCTTAGATAAAAATTCACGGGATTCACTTGATACAACCTAAATCCAAACATGCCACCCTTTTCATAGCAGGTGACTCTTTTGGAAAGCAAAATACAATAGACCGAGCCCACGGTGATATCACGAACGTCGGCTATTTCGTCTTCACTCAGTTTATTATAGGTATCCACTAAGGGACCTTCCACCATCGGCCAGTCGGAAGTGAAATCGTATTTCGCAACTTGCCCATTTTTAAAGAAAAAATAGGGAAATCCCCTTTTCACCGTGGAAGCTGCGACGTCTAAGCGCAACTCCACCAGCAAGGAAACTTTTGTCCCATCATAAAATGAAATTTTATTATCATTCGACTGAATCAGGGCACCTTGTTTGATTCCAAGCGGAGCCTTATTAAAGCGTCTAACCAACTCGATCGCCACATTGGCGCGAGCCTCATCTCGTAGGGCCTCGTTCTTAGTGCCAAGATAGACATACAAATGAAAGGCCGTACCGATTCCATAGGACCCCTGCTCTTCGAAGGTGGTGTCGCAAGCGGGATAGGCCGTGCCCAAAAATTCGCCGTGGTCACAGTCCACATGTTCAAATCCATCAATATGACGAGCTTCATGTAAAAGACCAGCCGCCGCCATCAAAGGTGTCGATCGATCCGAAACCAGCACCGGGCACACGTGCATAATTTTAGTATCATGTTCACTTTGATTAACATAGGCCCCAGCCCCACCCGCACAGACTTGATTGTTTTCGGTCTCGAGAACGATATTTTCAATTCGCGTTTTCAAAAATCTTGTGGGGCCTTGTTCACTGAGGACAGTTTTGAATTTTTCAGGAATACTTTTAAAGGCAGGCAGATTCTTCATGAAAAGAATCGCATCGACAACACCACGAAAGTCACGCGTATCACAGGCATCTTTTGCGGAATAACGCTTTATTGGCGTTTGCTCGTCATCATTTTGGACAAACATGAAATTCGTCAAAACTTTATCCAATGCCTGGCTTTCAATGCAAGAGCGGCGAGCCGCCCGGGCTGGGTTGCCGAGAAGGCTTGCCCCGGCCACAAGCGCGGCACCAATCAACAAACGTGCTGAATGATTATTAGACACTGGAATTTCTCCTGAAGAGTTTCTTCGGAAAAATGCGAGTTTCATACCGGACTGAACTCAAATCAAGTGTCTCTTCACAGGCGGAGTCCAGTGTAAGTTTCAGACGAGTGACGATTCTTGGCAGAAAAGGTCTTCCCTTGTTTTCATCAAACGGGATCATTCCTAAACTTAAAAATACTGACCTTCGGAGAAGTAAATGACTAAAAAACGAAATGTGACCGCTCTGAACAAACACCCTTCAGAACCTCTCACCTCTAAAGTCTTTAAGGCCGAAATTAGGAAATTACACGTCGAGCTTGTAAAACTGCAACGTTGGGTGGTGCACAAGGGCCTCCGGATCTGCATCGTCTTTGAAGGCCGCGATGGCGCAGGAAAGGGAGGTACCATTAAAGCTCTTACGGAGAGAGTCAACCCGCGAGTCTTTCGCGTCGTTGCCCTGCCCGCTCCGACGGAGAGGGAAAAAAGTCAGATGTACCTGCAGCGCTATGTTCCGCACTTCCCGGCGGCTGGCGAGATCGTGATCTTTGACCGAAGCTGGTACAACCGCGCCGGCGTGGAACGAGTCATGGGTTGGTGCCCCGAGGAACAAGTGGAAGTGTTTTTACAGAATGCTCCCCTACTAGAAAAAACCATGGTGGATTCGGGGATCATTTTACTGAAATACTGGTTGGAGGTAAGCCCCAAGGAACAAGAGCGCCGTTTAAAGGACCGAATTAAAGACGGCCGAAAAACCTGGAAGCTTTCCGAAATGGATTTGAAATCCTATGATCGGTGGGATGATTATACCAAAGCCCGCGATGAAATGTTTAAAAAGACCAACTCCACCTGGGCCCCTTGGTATTTTGCGATTTCCGAGGACAAAAAAAGCGTTCGGCTGAATATCATCAAACATATTCTGAGTCAGATTGATTATAAAAACATTAAAGAAAAGCCCATCGAACTTCCGAAAAGAAAAATCAAATATGAAAGCAACTATCACGGAAAAGTTCGTCTGGTGCCGGAGGACCTATGGAACTCGTAAGTAACGCGATCATTCCGCCGGAGTATCTAAACAGCGTGACCACATTTTTATCGCTACTTGAACCGGCCTCGACAGTATTGATTCTGGGAGCTGGTGCAACCGAGCTTTTAAGCAAATTTAAGACGAATGGATTCAATGTCGTTTGCATCGAAGAAAATGCGGACCTTGTTAAAAAGTGGAAACAAGAAGGCATTGAAATGATCGAGGGCACAGTCAAAAACCTCGCATCCCTCAAAGTCCCAAAAAACCTGCAAGGAATTTGGGGCGGAGCCGCCTTTGAACACATGCCCGAGGATCAATTAGAACACAATCTGGAACTGATTCACTTGATGCTGCCGGAAGAAGGAGCCTTATTTTTAAGTCTTCCCCTGGGGGCCGGCGAAGTGACAACCAGTGCCGGTACAACACACTTCTATTCCGAAGCAGAGTTGCGACAAATTTTGGTGGAAAAACATTTCGATGTGAAATTGATTGAGGCAAGCACGTCAGCGACTCTCACCAGTGTTGCCACAAAGACAGCAAAAGTTCACTGACGTTTTTTTGATCTATTTGGACTTTTTAGGAAAGAGTTTTAGATAGCGGCCATATCCTTTAGCTTCCATTTCCTCTTTCGGGATAAATTTTAGGGCGGCAGAATTAATGCAATAGCGTTTGCCGCCTTTATCCGCAGGGCCGTCGTCAAATAGATGTCCTAAGTGAGAGTCTGCGCCTTTGGAACGAAGCTCTGTTCTTTCCACAGACATTTCATGATCGGGCTTAGTCACCACCGCATTATCATCAATGGCTTTGGTGAAGCTGGGCCAACCGGTGCCCGAATCATACTTATCTGTCGAACTAAAAAGAGGTTCACCACTGACGATATCGACATAGATCCCTTCTTTTTTATTATCCCAATAGGCATTATTAAACGGTCTTTCGGTCGCAGCTTGTTGCGTGCACTGATACTGCATGGGAGTCAGCCTTTTCTTTAACTCAGCATCCGAGGGTTTTTTATAGTCGCCTTCTTTAGCCGATAAAGAGCCCGCAAACATAAGCGTTGTTAAGATCAGTCCAAGAATTTTCACCATACGACCCCCTTCCATCATTCTATCTCATCACTCTCCGGGGAACAGGTCCAGCTTTATGACACATTGGCAATTCATCACTGTTTGACGATTATTCAGACGAAAAAAAGTTTGACGATTCCGCCCGCTCGTTCAGATTTCGCGAATGAAATTTGAACAAAAGTGAGCCGTTTCCCTAGGATTCAGTGCTTGAAAACAAGAATGCTAGCATCATTGTTGATGGGGGATATATGAAAACACTTTGGCGTAAGCGTAAAAAGATCGCGACGGTTCTATCTGCGCTTTTAATGATGCTGCTATTCCAAAACTGCTCTCAGGCAGACCTTTCTTCACAGGCCACCAGTGGTGATCTGGAAATTCAAAGCAATCTCGCCGGCGGCAAACGCCGTCCAAAACCAAGACCTACAGTTTCGCCTTCTCCGACAGTGTCACCATCACCAACAGTGAACCCGTCGCCAACGGTGACGCCATCGCCATCGCCTTCTCCTTCACCCACACCTTCTGCGACAGATGTCACATTCAATGTTGACGTGAATTTGGATCGTCATGCGATCTCGCCTTATATCTATGGTACGAACTATGAGACCAGCATGATGAAGGGTATTGGATCTTTCCGTATGGGCGGAAATCGCTGGACGACTTATAACTGGGAAAACAACGCCACGAATAGTGGTACCGACTATAACAATACAAGCGGTAACCGTGTTTGCGACCTCGTAAATTGCGGCAGTCGCAGCGAGGTTGCAGGAGAGGCCGTTCGCCTGGGTGTCAAATTAGCTTACTCATACGAAGCGACACCACTTGTGACAATTCCAATTGTAGATTACATCGCTGCCGACAAAAACGGTACGATCTCACAGGCGGCTAGTGCGACGAACACCCGCTTCCGTCAAAATTTGGACCGTAAACCAAGCAGCGTGAGCTCTGCCGTTGCGAGCCTGTCCGACAATTACGTTTATCAAGACGAAGCTCTTAAATTTTTCCAGGATACTTTCAAAACAGATTTGTCTTCGGGTCGCAAGATTTTCTATAGCTTGGACAATGAACCCGGCATTTGGAAATCGACTCACCCTTTGATCCATCCTGCAAAAACGACCTATGCGGAAATGAAAGAAAAAACCATTCGCTTTGCGAGTATGATCAAAGAGCAAGCGCCAGATTCTATGGTGTTTGGTGCAGTGGCATACGGCTTTAATGAAATGATGAGCTTGCAGGATGCTCCGGACCGCTCGAATGGTGAATACATGTCGTGGTTCTTGCAACAAATGGCGGCCGCTGAAAAATCATACGGCAAGCGTCTGGTGGATGTGATAGACATGCACTGGGGATCTGAAGCCCGTGGTGATGGTTATCGCGTGCTTGACGAGACAGCTCCGCAAACACCAGCGGTGATTGCGGCTCGCTTGCAAGCGCCTCGCTCTTTGTGGGACCCGACTTATAAAGAAACCAGCTGGATTGCGGATGACTATTTAAATGCACCTATCCAATGGATCCCACGCTTGAAAGATCGAATTAATAAGTATTATCCAGGAACTAAAATTTCGTTCTCGGAATACAATCACGGCGGCGGCCAAACAATTTCTGGGGGTATCGCCGAAGCCGATGTTTTGGGAATCTTTGGTCGCGAGGACGTGTTCTTTGCGACTCATTGGGACCGGGAAGACTCCCCTTACATATATGGCGCAATGAAGCTTTTCGTGAATTACGATGGCGCTGGTGGCCGCGTGGGTGATATTTCGGTTCGCGCTGTTTCAACGAATAACGAAAAAACGTCTGTGTATGCGATGCAATCCTCGAAGGATTCTTCTAAGATTTATCTGGTTATCTTAAACAAAACGTCCACGGCCCTTTCCACTAAAATCGCCATTGCCAACAGTAGTGGTTATACCCAAGGAGCCGCATACCAGATTGCTGACGGGAGCCCCACGCCGAAATCATTAGGCAGCATCGCCGTCTCGGGCTCTGATGTTTACTACACTATGCCAGCTATGAGTGTGACGACACTGGTTCTCTCAAAATAGAACAATCGTAAAAGGTCCCGATTCATTAGTAATTGATAATGTGTCGGGATCACTCCATAAGCGACGAAAAGTTAAAAATAGATATGAGATGGTCACCAATATGACCACATAAGAATTTCTCGGAACTCACTTCTTAAGAAATCTTGAGCGATTTAGCTAGCTTTAAATGAGACTGTCAATTGTGAGTCAGCTTTGCTCGCATTATCATAGATGTATCATACTTAGAGGTAGGTACGTTCATGAGCCAAAAAACACACTATCGTCGTTGCCAACATTGCGGCACGACTCATAAACAAGAAGACGAGTTGCTAATTGATTGTGATAACTGCGGGAAAGAACTCGTACCCCTTTATTACAGCCAACACGTACGTTTAGCACAAAAGTACTTTGCTAATGCTATGAAGGATTCTGAACTGAATCCCTACTCCAAAGAAGTCGCCGTAGTTGGACTAACAGCCGACTGGGACGCCGATACCGACGCTTTCTAATGACATATTGAAATGACTTTAAGTTAGAGTGACCCTTATAGCAGAGGGAGGCTTCACAATGAGAAGTCTCGACTTAGCAGCGGTCTCTCAAGATCCAAGATTCACCAAAAGAGCCACAGAGCTTGCGCAGCTTTTCTCGTTTGAATTTGAAAGCTTCGATAGTCCTGACACCTTCTTTGAAAAAACCGAATCCTATAAATCCATCACTTGTATTTTATTGGATTGTTCAAAAATTGAAAAACCCAATGAAGCTGCCGGAATGGTGCAAGTCGCCTGTCAGGTGGCTGCTGAAAGTTATATAATCGCGGCGGTGAACTCTAAACTTAAACCAGAAGACGCCCGCATCGTAAAAACATCTGGAGCATCTTTGGTCCTGATGGAAAATGAATTCTATTCCACCAGCAAACTAGAGTTCGTAACCACTCAGGTGATTCGTTCCGCATTTATACCCATCAAAGTCTATGATTTGATGCCTGATACGGAAACCGCCTTTCCGTTATTTTACATGATGCCTGCAAACAAGAAATTCCTAAAGGTCGCCAAACCTGCAACCAAGCTCAATTCCACCTTCTTAAAAAAGTTTTCCGAAATGGGTGAGCTTTATTTGCGAAGGCAGGATTTAAAGAACTGGGTGGAGTACAGTCGCAGTTTTAATTCAAACGATGAGGCGAGTGCCCTGCGCCGCTGCCGTCTTCAATTTTTACAAATGAGTCAGTCCTTTTTAGCTCTGGCCCTTATGATCAGTGATCAAAGTTCAGCAGCATCGTTTGCCTTGGGAAAAGAGCTCTATGGAACATGCGAGAGTTTTGCTAAATCACTCCTCACTTCTTTAGGCGAAGTCAAAAATCCTTTTGATGTAATCAACAGTTCCTCCGTGGGTGACTTCGGGTCTTTGGAACGAGCTCCCGCTATCGCCGCCTATGCCGCGGTGCTGAGCCAGGAAGCTAAGATTGGAACGCCCTTAGAAGTAATGATCGCAGCCCTTCTTTCTGATATTGGTTATCTTGAACTCTCGCCTTCAACATCTGCAAAATTACGTAACCATGAAATCGAAGCCATGCACGGCGAAGAACTTATGGAATACCAAAAGCATCCCATCTATAGCTTGAATCAGTGCCTGGCCCGTAAAATTCCATTAAGTGAACCTATGAAAATGATGATTCTGCAAAGTCATGAACGTATGGATCAAAAAGGTTTCCCTCACAGAATCAACCCCGATAAGATTTTGGAAGAAGCCATGCTGATTCGATTTTGTTGGGAGCTTGACGGCAAAACTCAAGTCCGAATTGGCGAAACACGGCCTGACATTCAAAGCATCATCGAAGAGCTGGCCAACGTCGCCACTTCCGAAAAAGGAAGTTATTCCATTGGATTTACCATGAAGACCGGACCCGTTTTAAAAGAGATTCATTTAAAAACAGAAACTCAATGGCCCCATCAATAACTTCTGGTGACAGGGCCTGATAAAACAGTTTACCAATTTTTAGCGACTCCGGATTTAGAGGCCACATCGTCCAAGAAAGTCACTTTACCAGTAGAGATGTCATACATGGCTCCCACCAGGCGAATTTTATTCTGAGCTTCCAGATCACGAATGATTTTACTTTTCTTTCTGATTTCTTCTACAGTCAGCATCACGTGCGCCTGCGAAACATGATCAAGGTCATCATAGGATTCAGTATTGAATTTGGGATTAGACTTTTTAACTTGAGCCACGGCTGGTTGAATTTTATCCAGCACTCCCGTCAAATGACCCAGCTTCACATTCTGACAGGCTCCCTTGATCGCGCCGCATTTGGTATGTCCCATCACCACCACGAGTTTTGCACCCATCACCGCGGTACCAAACTCCATGCTGCCAAGAATATCATCGTTTTCAACATTTCCCGCGACACGAGCCACAAACAGTTCACCGATACCTTGGTCAAAAACAATTTCCGGCGGCACCCGTGAATCAAGACAGCTTAAGATCACCGCATAGGGCTTCTGACCGTCTTTGGTTTTATTTATTTGATAGTGAAAATCGTGCCCGGCTTTTTCGCCACTCATAAATCTCTCATTGCCTTCCTTCAGGGCCATCAGCTCCTCTTGGGGCGTCTGTGGTGCCTTCGTCTGCCGTCCCGCATGGGCCGAACTGACAAACATACTCAGAATTAAAACGGATAGTATCTTGATTGAATTCTTTTGAGCCATAGGGTCCTCCTTAGGCCATTTTAGCTCTGTGTGGACGATTCAAAAGAATATTGGTAAGGCCGTGCAACGATACATTAGAAAGAACAAGCCAGACCGACAGAGTAACCACTGACGTTATCCCCAAACATGTAGCGTCCCACAAGACGGGTGCGTGTGACCCATACGTTATAGTCCGATGAGTCCAATTCAATTCCTAAGCCTGCTGTCGCCAGATAATGAAATCCCAAAACACCCACCTGATCACCAAAGTATTGGGAGGCCGAGCCCTCCAGCACGTAACGAAACGGCTCCCCCAACGCTCGCAAATCCCCCATCGGCGCACGGAATCGGTAATACACATTCGCGGTGCTTGAATCCGAATAGCCACTGATGGAACGACTGCCGCCCATGCTTTGCAAATGTATGAAGGAATAGCGCAACTGCAAGTCCACATCTGTTCCGATCACGTCGTCATGAAACTCATAAGCCAGCATCAAAGCGCTGCCCAATCCACCGATACTGATATTGCCGTTATCCAGGAAATCAATATTTTCCAAATCCTTGTAATCTGCTATAAGAGCGGCACCGATTTCAGTATCACTAAAGAGCATGCTGAATGAGAAATTGAAAATAGGCCGGATCACCCAGCGACGGTAGATTTCAAAATCCCACCCCACTCCACCTTGCACCGTGCCTGCATTCCACTTTAAAGGCACCGATCTTTCTTGAGCTCCATCACTGGCAATAAATTTGGGATCATAGCGGCTGTAAGCAGCGGCGCCTTCGAGATAGACAGGTGTGGATTTGCTAATCGTAAATCCCCCACCAAATTGAGTCATCGCAATCGAGGGATTTCCAGTTTGCGCGTTATTAATCGAAAGTGAACTGGAAGCAAGATCAGGAATAGCCGAGTAAGACATCAGGGCGACAACGGAGTTCGCCATTTTTTGCACATCGACGTCTCGTAACTGAAAAGCAGCTTGGGCCGTCCCGTGTGCGCAAATGACGCAGAGAAAATAAGTCCAAACGCGAACGTGCCACTTGCTCATGTATTTAGAATCTCTCAAGGCCATCAAATTGCAAACAAAGTATTCTCAGCTTTGTGAAAGTAAATCTGAACAAATCTCCCAAACACATGACAGCAAAGGATTTGAACTCCATCTAAGACCTGAAGAAATTAAGATCAAGGACGAGTCCTTTTAGGATTCATCAAGTATTTCATTAAAACTTGGCAAAGTTCTCTACAATGCAGACTGACAAGGAGAACTCGATGCTTCTAAAGACAACGACAAGTATTGGCCTTTTGCTAGCCCTCTCAGCCTGCGCAAGTCAGGCAACAAAAGAGAAAACAAATCCTGAGCAATTGCAAAGCATCGTCGTTCCCTCCGCCGTCTCCGACCCATTGAATATGCGCGCCGAGGCTGACTTCCATTTTATCCAAGGCGACGTCTTTAGCCGCGAAGGAAAACCTGCGCGCGCGATTGAGCACTTTGAAAAAGTGGCAAAGCTTGATCCCAATGCAGTGACAGTCTATATGCGCTTGTCTGCGGAATACAAAAAGCTAAAGAAAACCAAAGAGGCGATGCTGAACGCGGAGAAAGCCATCGAGAAAGATCCAAAAAACATCGAAGCGCATTTCGTTTTGGGTGATCTGTATTCAGCAGAAAAGTCTTACGATAAGGCGATCGCTCAATACAATTCCGTCCTTCGACTGCAACCTACAAACAGTGATGCAGCCATTAACGTAGGATCTTTATATGCGATTCAAAAGGACTTTAGAAAAGCGGAGCAGTACTTCGACACCCTTTTGAAAAATCCAAAGTTCGAAATCCCTTACCTGGTTCACTACTATGTGGGCTTGATGCGTATTGATCAAAAAGCATCTAAGTATGAACTCGCGGCAGAAACTGCATTCAAAAAATCTTTGAAAGTTAAACCTGATTTCGAAGACGCTTTGATTTCCCTGGCAAACCTTTATTTACAACAAAACAACACCCGCAAAGCACTGGCCGTGTGCGAGGACTTCCAAAAGAATCAACGCTTCAGCACCAAAGTGTCCGAGATGATCGCGCAAATTTACATCGATGATGGCGATTTGAATAAAGCCTATGGCCAGCTTGACTATATCTCTAGCAACGCTGAAAGCACATTTGATGCTGAGCTTAAAATGGCTCTTATTCTGATCAAAAACAAAAAGCTTTCTTTGGCTGCGGAAAAACTAAATGACCTTGTCACTAAATTCCCAACAGAGGATTCTGCCCGCTATTATTTGGCGGCAGTAAACGAAGAATCGGGTGATGCGAAAAATGCTATCCAAAATTACCTGCAAATTCCAGCTAAGAGCGAACACTATGGTGAAGCGATGGTGCATGCGGCTTTCCTTTTAAAAGGCCAAGGAAAAATCAAACAAGCCCTGAGTTTGACCACTAAAGTTCTGAATGAGAATTCAGATCCGCAAGTCTACATCATGCATGCTTCCCTGCTGGAAGCTAAGAAAGACTATGCCACGGCTGCTGACGTCCTTGAAAAAGGTCTTACTAAATATTCCGAAAACACAGAAATGCGCTTTCAACAGGCGATCATGTTGGACCGTATGGGTAAAAAAGAACCCATGATCACTCAGCTGAAAAAAGTTTTGGCGCAGGAACCTTTTCACGTTCAAAGCCTGAGCTATCTGGCATTTTCCCTGGCAGAGATGAATCAACAGCTGACGGAAGCAGAAGACATGGCTCGTCGGGCTTCGGAGTTATCCCCGAAAGACGGTTACGTCCTAGATACATTTGGCTGGGTCTTGTTTAAACAAAAGAAGTTCTCTGAAGCCATCAAAGTTCTGGAGAAAGCTTATGAATATCAACCTTCCGCGAGCATCATTGCTGAGCATTTGGCTGATGCCTACTCGATGCAATCACAAACTGAAAAAGCCCAGCAGCTTTACAAAAAAGCAGCTGGCTTAACTAAGGATGAAATTCGCGCGAACAAAATTCGCAGCAAAATTCAAAATCCTTCTTAAACTTAGATCGCAAATACAAAGTAAAAAGCCACTGACTTCTCAGTGGCTTTTTACTTTATTTGATCTTCTTATATTTCTTACGAACTGCATAAGCTCCGTCAACCGACGCTTTAGCATTCACCAGACCTTTGCCCGTTTGGTTTGCAATCTCTGTCTTGATTGGAGTTGCTGAACCATTCATGATTTCACGAATCTTCCACGCAGTGATTCCCGGCACCACAGATCTCATTAAAGCCACCACGCCTGCTACGTAAGGAGATGACATCGAAGTTCCGCTGAACTCAGCATAGTCCGCACCTTGGATTTCCATACGAACAACCAAAGTTTCTGTCTTAAGCAGGTTCAGAATCAAATCCTCACCTGAAGTTGTTTCCACCATGATCACTGGGATTTTGATATCGTTAGGGTCTTCGCTTAAAGAACCGCTCACCAAGGCACCGTCGTTATTACAAATAACCAAAGCCGCAGCCCCTGCCGTCTGAGCATTTTTAATCTTTTCAAGAAGTGGCAGGTTGCCACGCTTAACCACCAGAACTTTTCCAGTCACTGCCAGGTTTGCAAGGTCACCCACCGCACCGAATTCACCAAACACCGCGGATTCATTTAATGACTTCACAGGTACATTTGCATAAGTCACTGCCGGCAAAGCTTTAAACTCGCCCGCCGCATTTTGGAAACTGGCAACTGCGATTCGACCCGTACCACGAGGAACAGAGGAACGGATGCTTACACCCGGTGCCATCAAGTCCAGTGCGGGACTCCAGTTAGAAAAGGCTGCGCGTTTGCCATTCATATCCACGGCACCCACAGCAGTTACAGAAATATAACCTGCCGGCATGGGAGTGGCTTCCATTCCGTTGTTACCCATCGCGGCCACCACTGGGATTTGCTCCCCGTCCAGTTGCTTGATCATGAATTGCTCTGGGACACTTCCGCCACCACCCAATGACATGTTTACGACGTCGACTT
This sequence comes from Bdellovibrio sp. KM01, assembly GCF_013752535.1. NCBI lineage: Bacteria > Pseudomonadati > Bdellovibrionota > Bdellovibrionia > Bdellovibrionales > Pseudobdellovibrionaceae > Bdellovibrio > Bdellovibrio sp. KM01. The sequence continues at coordinate 1,335,750 of NZ_CP058348.1, read as the reverse complement.
TTTCACGCAAAGCCCATAGCAAGGCTTTCGCAACAGCATCATTATTGCAGCCCTTAGAGCCGCACACCTTGGCGATTAAAAGCTTGGCTTCGGGTGCAACACCCACCTCTTCCAAAGCTGCCTGAGCTGCGATAATGCCGGCTACGTGGGTTCCATGTCCTTCTGTATCCGTTACGTCCTGGGGACCGCCATCTTCAGTAAAGTTTTGTACCTTTTCGATACGACCCGCAAATACCGGATGATTTTTATCAATACCAGAATCAATCACCATCACACGGGCGCCGGCCCCTTTGGTCATCGTCCACGCCTGTGGAACACTGATCATTTTTAGTCCTTGGGACACTGGAAGCTGGCCATTGAACAAAGACATGCGCGGCATATTTGAAGTCAATGTCGGCATGACTTGCGCTCGCGGAGTTGGATACGTCTTTTGCGTTTCGATAAAGTTCAAATCTTTGACGTCCACCATGCTTAAAATTTGATCCTGGCTTTGTGCTTCGATGATCATCACTTTAACTTCAGCCAAGTCATCAGCAATACGAAGTCCTGGGGCTGGGTGAGTTTGCACCTGAGTTTTAAAAGCATGAGCCTGGTTTTGATCTTTAAAAGAAATCAAAAACTTTGCAGCGTTTGCAGATGTAGCAAACAAAGACAAAGTACCTACTGCGATCAGAGTCGAAAATCTTTGAAGTTTCATTTCAATACCTTATTTCTTTTTGCAAATGTATTTGTGACGAATGTTCATCGGAGCTTTATCCGGGCAATTCAAAATCGTCTGGTCATCCATGATGATATCGCTGCCAGATTTGCTGAACAAAGTGATGGAGTCCACATCCAACGGCAAAGAAGGACAGATCGCAGAAGACACATGGGTCTGCATTCTGGCGCGCAAACTTTCGCCTTCGCAGCTGGTTGTATAAGTCGTCGGGAAACCATCGCCTTTCGAGCGAGTTTCAGGAATTCCATTGGCAACAAGCTTAGTTCCGTTGATTTGATAAATGACCTGATTCGCCTCAACACCCTTACTAATGATGAATGAATTCACCGGGCCTGAGTCAGAAACGCAGTCAAAATTACCCGCTAATTCAGGGCAGGCAAAGGCAGGAATCGAAAGAGAAATAATAAACAGATTCAGTAGTATTTTATGCATCCGCACGGGTTAATTCTTTGCTAAAGTGTTGTCAATAAGTGCCCAGTGATGGCGCGCTAAGCGCAACGAAAAGATGCCTCGCAATGCAGTCGCGCCCCGCGTTATTATCTATTCGCAGACCATCTCTTGTGACATGTAACGATTGCCCTCACCGCACATTGCTTTTCTGAAAAGCTCACGAACCGGAGCTGCAAAGGAAAGCTCATGAACTGTCATCTCGCCTTTGCCAACTTTCGCTAACTGCGCCAGCATGTCCGCTTGTTTAAAGTCGCTGTATTTTTCGATAAACTTTCTGTCGATTTCTTTCAGATTCAAAACAACTTTCGTGAATGGAATTTTGATCGCTTTGTATTCAGGATCATAATCACCATCGAATGGTTTTAGGGGCTGAGCCAACTCGCGCTCGTTCAAAACCGTTTTTGCGGTAAAGATACTTGTTAATTTTAGCTCACTGCGAACGCGACCGTATAGTTTGATACGGCCAGGAAGAAGATCATGAAACCCACGGATCGCTGCTTGCTCCATATTCGTTGGAAGAGCTTTTAGAGCTCTTTCAGGAAACCTTTCTTGCAAGGCACGTTCATAAAATTCACGAATCATAGAATGAAACTCGGCCACAGTCTGCTGTCTTGCTTCCAGCGACGAAAGCCCCTCTGACATCAATTGCGTGTAGTGATTCACAAGTTTCATCGCCACTGTGTATACAGCTGCGTTTTCGGAGTTCTTGGGATTACCACCCAAATACCATCTGTGTCCGCCCTCATAATCAAAGATAGTGCTTAGATCCAAACGTCCATTTTCCACATTCACTTCTTTTTTATGATCCCAGGAGAACACGTCATGAGACATCAAACCAATCACGCCGACATCTTGAACATTGTAAGACGCAAAAGCTTGAGAGCTGAAAAAAGCTACAAACAGAAACAAAATTCCAAATTGAAATGAACGCATAAGTCCTCCAAGAGGAAGTTTGAATGTCACAGACCCACGGAAATGACAAACAAGACGGCAAAACTTATCAATGCGTTTTCAATTGCCTTCATGTATGCTGACTCCATGAAGGCAATTGAAAAACAACTGATAGAACGTTTCTTTAAATATTTGTCCGTAAGCTCGCAAAGCAATGACGAGGTTGCTGCGCTACCCAGCACGCCGGGCCAACAAAAACTGGCCGAGTTGTTAGCTGAAGAATTAAAAGCGTTGGGTCTTCACAATATTCAGCTCGATCAACACGCCACTGTCACTGCCGTAAAACCTGGAACTAAAAAAGGTGGACCGCGCATTGGCTTTATCACTCATATCGACACAGTCGACGTGGGATTAAGCCCCCACATTCATCCGCAAATTATTACCTTCACTGGCGAAGACGTATGCTTGAATAAAAAAGAAAACATCTGGCTGCGAGTATCCGAACATCCTGAAATTCTGCCTTACAAAGGACAAGAGATTATCTTTAGTGATGGCACCAGTGTTTTAGGGGCCGACAATAAATCCGCAGTTACGGTCGTTATGACTTTGCTGGCAAATCTTCGCGCCGATCAAGAGTACGGCGATATCGTCGTGGCCTTTGTGCCAGACGAAGAAATCGGACTTTTAGGTGCAAAGGCCCTGGACCTTTCGCGCTTTGATGTGGATTTTGCCTACACCATTGACTGTTGCGAGCTCGGTGAAGTCGTTTATGAAAACTTCAATGCCGCGACGGCTGATTTAACGTTCACGGGAGTTACCGCTCACCCGATGTCTGCCAAAGGGGTTTTAGTAAATCCCATTTTGATGGCACAAGATTTTATCAGTCTTTTTGATCGCTCAGAAACTCCCGAAAACACCGCGGGTCGCGAAGGCTATATCTGGTTTAATGGAATGACGGCAACTCAACAGGAGGCAAAGCTTACCGCCTCCATTCGTGATTTTGATCTAACAAGTTTTGAGGCTCGAAAAAAGAGAATCGAAGCGGCGGCCCAAGCAATCACCGCCAAGTATCCAACAGCGAAAGTTTCTTTGAAAATCACTGACACTTATAGCAATATCAGCAGCGCCATCGGTAAAGATCGCCGCGCCATTGATTTGATTTTCGCAGGCCTAGAAAAAATCGGCGTCGAGCCCAAGGTCATCCCCATGCGCGGAGGAACTGACGGTGCTGCTCTTTCCGCCAAGGGAATTTTGACACCAAATTATTTCACCGGCGCTTTGAATTTTCATTCAAAATATGAATTTTTGCCTGTCAACTCATTCGTAAAATCCTACGAACTGACAGAGCAGATTTGCCTGCTGGCGGCAAAATCCAAGTAAAGCCTCAACGATATTCCTTGTATAAAATAACACCCTGGTCATCGTTAAAAAATAAGTACATATGATCAGGGCCGATGGCTGTTGCGGCGGGTGCAGAAAAAACCATCTGCGTAAGAGTTTCCCAAGCAGACCAGCTCACACCATTGAAATACGAGTGTTGTATGGTCTTATTCCAGGTTCTTGAAAAAAGATCGACCCGATTATCCCCCCACGAGCACGCTCCCGGACCTGTATCGAAGGAACCTAACAATCCCTGCCAGACTCCCCAGTGATCCAATCGATTCGTCAACTGCCACAATCCATTGTTGAGTCCGCGGTAAAACACATCGACGGTTGAGGAATTTTTTCGGCCCGTCGCTGCAGGTTCTGAATCCATTAGACCTCCCAATGTCTTCCAACTGTCCCAATGTCCACTATGGTAGGCCCGCCACCATAAAGAATTATCATTGCCTCGGGCAAACAGGTCGATACGCCCGCCCGGTCGAACAGCCGTCGCGATGCTTTGAATTCGATAACCCGCCACAGAGTGGGAGTCTCCCCATCCCTGATATGGCACCCAGCTTTTCTGCCAAACACTGCCATCCAATTCCAAATAGAACACGTGAAGATCAAAAGAACTCCAGCATGCGGCAGCAGGAGCTGTCCCCTTGCGTATACGAGTCACAAAGGCCCAAGGATTTTCTGACGTATCAGATAACGACCTAAAGACGACAGAATCATAAAGTGAATTGTTACTTCGAACTGCAAAGACCCAAACCTGGCCTTGGGGTGCCGAACAGACCACGGGTTTTGCTAATGTCTTGCCATTAGTCCCCATCGTGGGGCCCCACTTCGCAGCGAATAAGGGCGTAGAAAAAAACAAGACAAAATATATAAGCAGCGAGCTCATAGAAAATCTCCCCTGCATTGTTTTGCTTTATTTTATCAATCCTCAACAAAGAATCGGAGAGTATCAAAAGAGCATTGTTAAAAAATACCCTCTACCTTTAGCCAAACTGATCACTAAATTCATGTGAGCGCACAAGTTTCGCTCATTAGGGTTTCCGCCTCTGGATTAGGCTCTATAATTGAACTGTTCAGAGGAGGAAACATGTACAGTAAAGCAAGTATCAAGAATCATCCCCTTCATCCGATGCTGGTTGCCTTCCCTATCACCTTTTATCTTGTGACCTTTATCGCTTTTGCGGTTTACAACTATGGCAATGCCGATACTTTTTGGTATCGACTGGGATTTTTTTCGAATGTGGCTGCGGTGGGAACCGCTTTAATCGCCGCGATTCCGGGATTCATTGACTGGGCCTTTGCCATTCCGACCAAAACTGCGGCAAAGCGCGACGGCCTGATTCACATGGTGCTGAATCTGGTGACGTTAGGATTTTTTGCTATCAACGGTACGATCATTAACGGCACTTGGGAGGCACCACCGGCCTATGCATCCGTAACTTCTTTGGTACTCACTGGTGTCGGTTGTCTGACACTTTTAGGAGCGGGCTTTTATGGTTGGGTGATGATCGGCATTCACAAAGTCGGCGTGACCATGGACCACGAACAAGCAGAAATCCAGCAGCGCATCGAGCGAAAAGATCGCCACGAAGAGCCACCAGTTATGTATCACTGATGACAAAACAGGCAGATGATGTTCCCCATTTATAAAAAGAAAAAGACTGGGAGTTTCCCGCGCAAATGGGATGCTCCCAAAGAATGAAATTTTGAATTTTCTGATGACAGTTTCCGAGGGAATTTCGTCGAAATGTTTTTCAAAGTTTTTGAAGTTCAGAATCCGCATTTTTTTAATTATCAACGCTCTGGTTACCTCAAAAACCAACAATGGGTTGTTTTTCCCCTTGAATGCCGCGAAGTTATGCTTGCTCCCTCTTTGCATACGAGGAATTTGCCTCTAGAAAACTCATTATGAAACACAAAATGCCCATCATGTGTCTAGGGAAATAGGCCGAATAGTAATACCGAGATGGACACGCTAAAGAAAATTGGACCTTATCAAATTATTAAACGTATCGCTGAAGGCGGTATGGCAGAAGTCTTTTTGGGAAAAACTGAGGCCCGCTTTGGCGTAAGCAAACTTGTTGCCATCAAGACGACTCTGCAAACAGGAAATCCCGAACAACTTAAAGAGATGTTCTTTAATGAAATCCGCATGAGTGCGAATTTAAGTCATCAGAACATCGTTAAGATCTATGACTTTGGTGAGTTCAACAATCGCGGTTATATGGCGATGGAATACATCAATGGTGTCACACTTCGCCAATTGATGACTTACCTGCACGAAAAACAAGTGCGCCTAAGCTCCTCATTTATTCTTTATATAATTCACCAGGTCTCTTTGGGCCTGGCATACGCCTATCAATCCGTCGATCCGCAAACAGGGCGTCAGTTAAAACTCATTCATCGCGATATCAGTCCCCACAACATTTTGATCTCCTTTGAAGGTGAAGTAAAAATCATCGACTTCGGAATCGCGACGGCGACAAAAGACAAGGACTTGGAGAACGGACAAGTAAAAGGCAAAGTCGCCTATATGAGTCCCGAGCAAGTTCAGGGTAAAGACGTTAACAGTGCTTCTGATATTTTTGCTTTGGGAGTCATTCTTTGGGAGTTGATGGCGAATCGCCGCTTCTATTCCCAAACGACAGTCCAAGACGTTAAACAAGCAGTTTCAAATTTTGATATCGACAAATTAAGCCACGCCAACATGGAAGATCGCTCTGAGGAATTGATAGGAATTTTACCTATCATGCTGCACCAGGATCTTGCTAAACGTGCCGGTGATGCCAACGAGCTAGCACGCTTACTTGGGACCGTGTTGTCGACACTTCACCCCGATTTCTCGGCCCTCGCTTTGGCGGATTATTTAAGAGATGTTTTTTCAGCAGAGTATAACGCCAACATGGAACAGATTCGCGCCTCGGTAGCTGAAGATGAAAAAACCATGGCTGTTGCAGCCACAGACATTACGACCACTGATCAATATGGCGAGCTTGATGAATTCGAAATTAAAATTGCGGAAGGCTCTTACCATTCAGGGATTACCCTGGAAAAACTGACTGATATCACCTGCCCTGTTCCGTCAACGGTAATGAAACCAGCGCCAGACATGTGGGGTTTAGGAGCAAAGCCGAAGCCTCCAGCTGAGGCTATCGCCGTGATGCCTTTTTATCAATTTCCGAAAATGCGTCACGCACCACAACCGAAGCCATCGACAGCCACAAGTTTTGTAAAGATATTCTCGGTTTCATTTGTGGTTTTGCTAATTGGTGCTATCACTTTTGGAAAAATCAGATTTGGAGAAAAAAGACCTGCTCTGATAGTCGACGCTGATGTACCTCAACTAACATCAGAACAGATTCAAAAGCTTCGTATGAGCTTCCAACAACCCGCAGCTGCACCCGCTGGCACGGCCGCGTCTTCCGCGACTGGCAAAAAATCTGCGGCAGTCGCAAGTCGCAAAACTTTGCCAAAAGTTCGCACGATCGCTTCAGCAAAGCCTGTTAAAACAGTTCCTCAGTTTGCGAAAATCAGAAAAGGCAAAAACGGAGAGCTGGATCTTTCTCACTTTCAAAATGGCGTTCCTTATCCTTCTGGCACGAAATGCGTAACGAACTGTCCAATTAAAATTAGTTCTGAGGGCAACGAATAACGAAGGGGCTTGCTTATGTCAGCACCGCCGCCCTCTCTTTCAAAAAGTTTTCAAAATCCTTTAAACACAAGTATTTTCAATTACTTAACAATATCAAAGCAGCCCCTGTCTATTTTTCGCCACCAGTCAAAAGTCAAATAAATCGAACTGAATCGTGACGACGTCTGCGGAGAGGTCTAAATTCTTTGAGTTAGCTCAACTCGAAAGGATTCCAACTATGAAAGCTCCAGTACGTGTTGCAGTCACAGGCGCTGCAGGACAAATCGGTTACGCACTTCTATTCCGTATCGCAAGTGGCGCGATGCTTGGTGCAGACCAACCAGTTATTCTTCAACTTCTAGAGATCCCAGACGAAAAAGCTCAAAAAGCGCTGAAAGGCGTGATGATGGAGCTTGATGACTGTGCGTTCCCTCTATTGCACTCCATGATCGCGACTGGCGATCCAGCTGTGGCATTCAAAGATGCTGACGTGGCTCTTTTGGTTGGCGCACGTCCTCGTGGCCCGGGTATGGAACGTAAAGATCTTCTAACTGCAAACGGTCAAATCTTCACTGTTCAAGGTGAAGCGATCGGTAAATACGCAAATCCAAATGTAAAAGTTTTGGTTGTTGGTAACCCCGCAAACACCAACGCTTACATCGCAATGAAATCGGCAATGAAGCACGGTCGCGTAAAAGCGAAAAACTTCACAGCAATGCTTCGTTTGGACCACAACCGTGCGTTGTCTCAACTAGCTACTAAAACTGGCAAACCGGTTGCTTCTTTCAAGAAAGTAGCGGTTTGGGGTAACCACAGCCCGACGATGTACCCAGATGTTCGCTTCGCAACAGCTGACGGCGCAAAAGTTCCTGAGTTGCTAAAACTTGGAACTGCTGAAGGTGACACTTGGAACAAAGACACTTTCATCCCTACAGTAGGTAAACGTGGTGCAGCGATCATCGAAGCACGCGGTTTGTCTTCTGCAGCTTCTGCAGCCTCTGCAGCAGTTGATCACATGCACGACTGGTGGTTGGGAACGAATGGTGAGTGGGTTACAATGGGTATCCCTTCTGACGGTTCTTACGACATCCCAGAAGGTATCATGTACGGCTTCCCAGTTACTTGCAAAAACGGCGAGTACGAGATCGTAAAAGGTCTTGAAATCGACGCTTTCTCTCGCGAGAAAATGAACAACACATTGAAAGAATTGACTGAAGAAAAAGACGCAGTCGCTTCAATGCTGTAATTCTAAATTCACATTTTGAATTAAAAAGGGTCTCTTCACGAGACCCTTTTTTTTGCTTTAACGTTGAGTCAGATCCTTTGTTTTACGTGGATCGTCTGCGGGGTTGATATAAGTAATCCCCCAAGGCCCAATGCCGTTGATCTGCACCACGGCACCATCACCCCGAGCAAAGTGATGTGTGCCCGCATTCATGCGCGCAAAACTTCCTGGCGGAAGCTTCATCATCTTGGCCTTCGCATCATCACCAGTCCCCATCCAAAATTTCCCAGAGATAACCGTGACATTCTCATCCTGCGGATGGAAATGCGGTGGAATCATATACTTTGCCGGCATCTTTAAACGCATGCCGAATGGGCCGGCCACCGAGGGATCACCATACATGATCGCCACTTTGGCACCTTTAGGTAATGACGGTGGCGCCTCTACCCACTTCATCTGGTCCGGTGTCATCATCACATGATCCGCCTCATCAGCGGCAAAAGAATAAACTGGAATCATCAAGCCAAGAGCAATAAATAATTTAAGCATCTTTCCCCCTTATGAACTCATTGAAGGAGGATTTAGAATGCAAATCAAAACTTCCTGATAAGGACTGCAAAAAAACTAAGTTTTTAGTAGCCGCGGAAAAACCAAGGGGAACCGGTGCATTTGACATAGGTTGTTCCGGCTGAACCTGCGGGATTTTTTCCTGTGCCGCCTGCCACACTCAGTGTACCCGAGTAAGACCCAGAACAGTAAACGGCAATACGACCACCACCGCCTCCACCACCGACGCTGGAATCTCCATTACCACCTTTTGCAGTAATACCGGTTGTGACTGAAGAAATGTTTTTTGCTGTGATCCAAATACTTCCACCCGAACCGCCACCACCATATTGCACGACGAAGGGACCGCCATCCGCATTTAGATTTCCGCCCGTACCAATAGTCAGGTTATTCGCGATGATCAGACGTAAAACTCCACCACCATTACCTCCAAAGCCACGCCCAGCGGTATTAGTACCACCACCAGATCCAGAGGTGATCGGCTCAAGGTTGGTTCCGATCGTGGCTCCACCCGCTCCGCCAGTACCCGCAGCTCCGGCGCCACCGTGACCACCACCGCCACCACCACTTGTTGTCGCAGCACTGCCGCCAGGCCTGTCACCGGCTCCGGTTAAAGGTCCATCATTCGCAGACACTTTGACTGAAGCAGCGATGGTTATATTGTTGTAGGTATACGTTCCACTGGTTATTGAGGACGTCACCGGGAAATAAAGATTGTTATTTGTGGTATCGACAATCGCCACTGAACCCACCGTCGAATTCTGAGTGAAGGTTCCGCCCCCGACAGACACATCGTAAGTCAGCGACGAACTTAGTGTGCCAGAATAATGGATTGCGATTCTTCCACCACCACCAGCTCCGCCCTCGCCCGTTCCGCCGACAGCTTGCACAGTTGAATTACCGGCGACGTTGCCGGCCACAATCCAAACACTGCCTCCGGAACCTCCGCCCGGGTCTGCTGTACCAGCACTGATTTGCCCAGGCATACCATCAGCATCAATCGGTCCATTGATGGTAATCGTTCCAGTAGCGACAAGTTTAATGGCACCACCGCCCTCACCGCCGACAGAATAGCTTCCGGAAACTCCCGCACCAGATCCCGTGTCCGTGGGCTCAATCGTTGAACCATAGACTGCAGAACTATTTATCTGAGTTAAACCAGATCCAGCTCCCCCACCGCGCCCCCCGTAACTTCCCCCCGCACATACAGTGGTGTTACAAAGTCCTTTACCAGTTCCATTATTGGCTTTGGAGCCCAGGCCTTGAGCTGTAATTCCTCCAGTGGAGGCAATTGTAATGTCATGAAAGGAGTAGGTTCCGTTTGCAACCATCGCCATGCTATTTACATAAAGATCGTTGTTCAATGAGTCGACTAATAAGGCCGATCCAGAGTAACCGTTATAACTGCCACCTCCAGTTCCACCCACCGCGGAAATGGTTCCGGAATATGTGCTTGTGACGTATGAGACTAAGATTGCGCCTCCACCACCGCCTCCAGAATAACCAGAAGTTCCATTTCCCCCGTTGGCCCTGATCGGACCTGCTCCAGTGATGGTGCCGGCCACAATCCAAATACTTCCACCAGCACCACCTCCGGCCTTCGTAGCGCCCGACGAGCCAGAAGATGCACCACCATTGGCGGTGATACTTCCAGTCACAGTCAACGTCCCTGAAACTTCAAGCTTGATCGCTCCCCCGCCCGCACCCGGAGTATTGGAACCACCAATACCTCCACCGGAACCTAAAGTTGTCGGCGTGAGAGTTGCCGCATAAGGAGTGCAAAACTCCCCCAGAGTCCCGCCCCAGCCGCCGAAGCCACCGTGACAACCACCCATCGATTCGGAACCTTTGCCGATGCCAGCATTCCCGGCATAGCCCTTGGCATTGGCATTGATACTTCCACTGGCGCCCACAGTTAGGGTCGGTGAAGTAATGATAACGCCGGAGTTGTTGGTCGTGTCGCCATTGATTGTAAGAGTGGAATTGACGATCAATGAGGTAAAGATATAGGTGCCGGGATTCAGAGTCACGGCACCCGTGATAGTGACGACTCCCGCCGAGGTATAGTCGCCCGGTGTTTTAGTGACACCCGTCCAACTTTCATCGGCGCGAGCGTTTACAGCTGTAAACACAGATAACAAAAAAAATGGAATCGCAAACGTTCTGAATTTCATCTGATTCAGAATATCAGATACAAAAAGGAACTCAGCATCCGACATTTAACGATGGTCAAAACGAGACCTCTTGCTCAGTAGTTTCCCCATTAACACTTAGGAAACAGTCGATTTGGTCTACGAACCAGCAATCAGTAACTCACTCTGAAAACTCTTATGGGAACAGTTCAAAGCGCCCCTCAGGAGCGCTCTTTTGAAAGCTAATCAAACAACTCTTCGAAAAAAGATTTTCTTTTCTTATAGGGTTTGTGACTGTAATTTCCACCGTGCGAGGGATTGGAATAAAAATCCTGTGGAGGATTTGCAGAGCTCATTTCTTCTTTCTGCGATCTTTCTAAAATTTTATCCAGCTCCCCTTTATCCAACCAGATGCCACGGCATTCGGGACAATAATCAATTTCAACACCTTTGCGTTCACTCATGACGAGATCTTTATCTTTGCAATGTGGGCATTTCATAATCTCTTCCTTTCACTGGAAAAAGACTATCAGCAGTGCACTGATCGAAATAATCGATAATTTTAATCAAGATATTCGCTTTAAACGATGATTAGAGAATGTCCTATTAAACTATCGCTTAACAAAGTGCCATATCCTCACCATGGGACGATTCATGTGTCTTTCCCATTTAGGATTTAATTCGGAGAGTTTCTTATCACCCAATAGATCTTTGCTGTTTACTAATTTGAATCCTGTCTTATCTCCCCAACTTACAATTTCGTTTTCAGTATGTGCGAAACTCACCAAATGAATTTCCATTTCGGAATCTTGAACTTTAAAATGAGCTCCGATTCCAGCCTGCGTTCGTTCTGGATGAATCTCAGATAAATAAAGATCGCCACCGGTTTTTAAAACAGACACACACTGCTTAAAAAATGCACTGAGGTCCTGTATATGTTCCAGCATCAGGCTTTCCACCAAGATATCAAAATCATGAGGCAGATCTTTTTGAAGCAAGAAGTCTCCCTCAACAAAATTAACCTGGGAAGATGGTATTTTACCGCGAGCGACAGCAAGCATTTTTGGAGAGATATCGATCGCTGTGACTGAGTTGCCAGCCTCTAACCATTTCTTGGTATGTCGGCCTGTTCCACATCCAATCTCAAGCACCTTCTTACCAGAGTGATGACACCAAAAGTTTGGAAATCCCATTTCGTCAGTGGCCACCGTTGGATTGGGATAATGATCGTAATGAGCGGCCCAGATGTCGTAACCATCTTGAACGTTATGCGCATTTTTTCGATTTTCAGACATAGATACTCCTTGTTAGGTCTACCTGACCTGTTAGGAGCATAAATTTGGAGAGCTAAAAGAACTTTAAAGCCCGCAGCGCCACTGCACTTACCAATTTAACAAATCCGCTCGAAAATTTCAACACCCTCGCGAAGACCACAATCAGAAATTCATCGAATTTAAAGTATCAGGAAAAGTCACCAGGGAAGAATTCGAGGCCTTCACGGAAAAAATTCAACCTCGCTTAGAAAAGTGGAAAGGCATACGTTTAGTTGAAGTCATCGAGAATCTTGACGGCGTGGAAATCTCCGCACTGATGAAAGATATCCAGTTCGGTTTAAAAAATTGGAGCTTATTCAATCGTCTGGAGAAATGTGCGGTGGTCGCTGATCAAAAATGGATTCGCGTACTTGCTGACTCGATCGATCCTTTATTCAAACCCGAAATCAAAGTCTTTCAACCTGCGCAACTTGAAGAAGCCAGGGACTGGGTCCTTCACTAATAAAAAAAAGGGACCTTGTCGGTCCCTTTCTTATTATTTGCAGCTTTCGATCTGTTTTTCTTGAACACGAATCGGACGCTCTTGGCGCCAGTCAGCAGCTTCGTAAGTGTATTGGATGTAGCTTGTTGGGTATTGCAAAGTGCGAACTTCAGATTTTACACACGTTGGACGTGTTGAATCTTTGCGATCGTATTTTACGCAAACAAGTTGTTGATAGAATGGTGATACAGAAACAGTTTGAGCTGGGATGTCTTTAACTGTGCGACCTACGCAAACTTTTTTCGGGTAATGAGAGTCTGAATGGTCCCATTTGTATGATTTGCAGAACTCTTGTTTGTGTGCAGGAACGAACACGCGGAATTTTTCATTTTTTTCGTCAACGCAAATTTGCTTTGCAGTTACGATACCTTTTTCAGGTACGAATGGATTTTGAGAACGATTTTGATATTTTTCGCCATATGCGAATGCAAACATCGGAAAAGCCAAAGCCAATGCGATCAATAGTTTCATAGGATACTCCTGTTTTTTTGGTACGCTTAGTACGGAAGGTTTTCCCGGGCAAGAAGAATAGCTCCTTGTTTACTTACCAATCGACAAGATTCGAAGAAATCGGCCTAGGATCGCATAGGTTGCTTATTAAGCTAAAAATATCTCGTAAAATTTGTGCGGCGGGAGACATTCTCATAATGTTAACGCCTATTGTAAGAGGGGAACACAGGCGCCCCCGTAGTAAAGTCTAGTATGTTTATTACATTTGCGTAGTGTCCTACCGTTCATTTGTACTTAGGCCGACAAGTAAACAAATCAAGAGGTAGAAACTATCCGGTATGTTCGAGCCTAAAGAGACAGCTGAGGAAGCCCAGCAAAAGCGACTGTTTTATTTAAAGATGATTTATTTCGTCAGCCTGGCTATGTCCGCTATTTACCTCTTCAAGTTTAATTTCGAGTATCGCGTGTCTACCTACAATCCTGGCTTATTTTCATTTTGGATTGGAACCGCCCTTGTCCCCCCAATTATTCTTTATCGCTTCAAGAACTATAGACTCGCCGCTTTGTCTTGCGGTCTGCTCGCAACAGCGGTCTTGGTATATCTGCTTTATCTCTCTGGTGGAGTCGCAGCACCTGGGATCTTTTGGCTGGCAATCGTTCCCTTCGGCTTTGGAGTTCTGTTAAGCACCGCCGGCGCATTTATCGGGTACACAATTGTCTTTGCCACCATGGTGTGGTTCTGGATTTTAAAACTTCAAGGTGGCAGCGTGAATATCATAGCAGCCTATGGGGATTATGATTTTGAAAAAAGTTTTAACGTCTGCACCTTTTTGATGTTCGCAGGCATCACGACTCACCTCTATTTAAAAGGCGAGCAAAAATATACCAAAAGACTGCAGGAAAAGCATTGGGACGTGGAAAACCTGTTGCGCGTGCTTTTACATGATGTCGCCAACACTTTGTCGTCAATGACATACAACCTTATCAAAGCCCGCGAAGACCAAGAACAAGAAGCTCCTATGGCACAACAACTGGATAAAATGGAGAGAGCGGTCAGCGACATCAACAATCTCTTACATCAAGTTCGTCACCTTAAATCGGTTAAAGATGGCAAGGCATCCATGCCGCTAACTCCAATCTCTATTGCGATTGTGCTGAATGAAGTCATGGAGAAATCAGAAGCTCTGGCGACCCAAAAAGGAATCAAAATCGCTTTGGATTTAAGCCGCGACAAAATGGTCGTCAACAGTGAAAAAACGATTCTGAATAACGTCGTCCTGGCGAACCTCCTTAGTAACGCCGTGAAGTTTTCGTTGCCAGGCGATCGCATTGACTTACGGGCGTATTCCACAGAATCAATGGCCGTCATCGAGATTCAGGATTATGGAATCGGTATGCCCGAAAATCTACTGAATAAGATTTTCCATTTGGATGCCGCCACAACACGTGAAGGAACTCACGGAGAAAAAGGCACTGGTTACGGAATGCCGCTGGTAAAAGAATATCTGACGATGATGGGTGGAAGCATTGTAATCACTTCGCAGGAAGAAGCTGTGCCTCATCACCCTCGTGGCACCAAGGTCGTCGTAAAAATTCCTCTCACCGTATAGTTTCTTACAAAACCGTAGGTAAACAGCACCGACTTTTCTCTAGCCCCCGATGCGTACTTTTGCCTGCAACTTTCGCCCACCGCCCATTGGTCCTCATTCGCTTTTGTTGATTTACTGAAAATTCCAATCCCCCTATTCTGACATAAACAAAGGATTGTGATGACTCTTTCAAAAACCACTCTCGAATTCACCGAGAGAATGGCTGGCCATTTCATGGCCAAACCATTCGTTCTCTCAACTCAAAACCCTTTAAAAAAATCTGACTTTGAAACTCTGGAAGAGTCCTCGCCTCGAGTACCGTTTGAATTCACCCTGACAATTCAAGTTTCAGATGTGGATTCTTTTATTGCCGATCCCCAGCTGCAAGCCGGAGCCATGGGTACGATTACTGATTTCAACATTGAAAAAGGACTGTTCAATCTTTTCGTACGCCCCGAGGCAAGTTCAGACAGGGACACGGCAAAAGAAATGCACTACACGCTTTTCCTGAAAGACAAACAGGGGAAACCTTGGACATTCTTTGGTTTTAAGGAAGTGATCAAAGAGGATTCCTTCGAGATGTGGTCGCAAACAACGACATTGTATTATTATATCTGGGAAGGACACTCTGATTATAATCCAGGCGAAACCAAGAACGTCAATGGCGTGGGAATTCTGCGCATCTCAGTCAGCGACTTTATCAAGCAATTGACGACCTTTAAAAGTAACGCTCCCTCAGCTCTCGCAGAGCAAGAGGCCATGGTAAAGTTTCTGAATGTTTTTGCGAAAAACCTTTGGCAGTCCTATGCGCCATTTATTTTCACCACGACCGCAGCAAGGTGGAATGAACACATTTATCCTATGAACACCACTCAAGGTGTGGTTATGGGAGAGAAAAATCTTTATCCGTTAGACACTCCGGATGGCCTGACGATTTCTGTTCAGCGCTTTAAAGTCAAAGAATCGAAAAACATAGTTCTCCTCCTGCATGGACTGACCACCTCTACAGATATGTTCATCATGCCCGAGCATCAAAACTTCGTAAACTACCTCCACAGCAATGGCTTTACCGATGTATGGTCGCTGGATTGGCGAGGCAGCGGTCGGTTCACTTATAATCTAGGCCCTCATCGCTATAACCTCGACGATATCGCTAAAAATGACATCCCCACTGCTGTGGAATTTATCCGCAAACAGGTCGGCGAAGACACAAAGATTCACGTGGTCTGTCACTGCGTCGGTTCAATTTCATTCATGGCTTCCTTGGCCGGTGGACACGTCACAGGTATTTCCAGTATCGTTTCAAACAGCGTGTCCCTCACCCCCAAAGTTCGCTGGCAGGCATTTATCAAAATGCTCTTTGGGCCCGAAGTTTTGGAGTATGTTTTTGGATATGCTTACGTCAGCCCGCGCATGGCTTACTTCCCGGGACCGGGATTTGGGAAATGGCTTTACTGGATGGAGCGCGGGATTCGTCATGAATGCAAAGAGCCCGCATGTCATTTGGTCAGCTTCATGTGGGGCTGGGGATATCCAGCGGCCTACGTTCATCGAAATATCCATCCAACGACTCACCGTCGCTTGGTGGACTTATTTGGTGGTACCAGCTTTCACTACTATCGACACATTCGAAAAATGCTTTTCGCGAAAGCTTCCGTCTCTTTTGATAAGTCGAAAAACTATCTGCAAGAATGTCAAAAAAGAGACATGCCGCCGACACTATTTATCAGCGGAGCCGAGAACAATATTTTTCCCGGCTCAAACAAAATGACCTATGAAGCTTTAAAGAAAGGCAGAAACGAGGCCGCCGTCGAGTATTTCGAAGTTCCAGGTTATGGACATCAAGATACTTTCATGGGCCAGTATGCCCACATCGAAGTCTTTCCAAAAATTCTGGCATTCTTAAAAAAACAAAAGGTCTAATATGCAAATCGATTTTCATCTGGGAGTTACTTACATCTTGGCTCGAATGAGTGGCTTTACCCCTTTTGAAGCCAATACCATCGCCAGCAGTTCACAGTATGTCGATGATGCCGTCAATTCCGGCACAATTTTATTTCAGAACTGCTCCGCCTATGAATTTCGCGCCAGTGCCCACAAGATGCTGGACTATCGAAATTTTAAAGAATTGGCCAACCATCACGTGTGGATTCCCTTTCACTTTATACCCGGCAATGAAGTTCGTGATTCCAGCGTTGATCCCCTGGCGCAAAAATTAGTCTGCCGCCCCAACAGCGCGATTGCTCAGGACGTCGTTAAAAGCTGTGTTCAAAATTTTAATAAGACTTTCGGTTATCACCTGTTGGGTGTCACCACCCATGCCTTTGTTGATACCTGGGCTCACCAGGGCTTTGCAGGCATCACCCATAAGATCAACAAAGTGGGCGATATCTATGATGGTGAAGGTGCTTTGGATACAGGGATGATGAACTATCGGAAAAAGTTTTATCGCAGGAATCCTTTTCGCAGATTTTATGATTGGGTTCGTTCATTTTTTGTGGGCGAGTACAATCCCATCGGTCACGGAACGGTACTTTCCTATCCGGATCTCCCCTATTTGCGCTGGAGCTATCAAGACTGGCAAGGGCATACAGTACAACGCAATAATCCTGCTGACTATATGCTCGCCGTAAAACACGTTCTGGAATTTTATCAGGAAGTGCGCAAGGCCAACAATCTCCCCATCGTAAAAATTTTTGATCAGGATCTTCGCAAAGTGCAGGAACTGCTTGAAAGCATCGACAGCGAAGAAGGTGATGAGCGTCTGGAAAAATGGCGCGAGCATATTCAATGCGGAAGCTTTCAGTTCGGCACCGACACGTGGAAGTATTCTCCCGAAGGTCCCGAAAGTTGGCTCGCCGAAGCCTTTGAGGACTTTGAGCTGAATGACGATTTTGAATTTACCAATGTTCCCTACAAAGAGGATTTTTTAAAATCAAACTGGAAGCTGATGCATGATGCTTTGTTATTCTATCGCTTTACGGTTCTGCATGACGTTTTGCCTAAATATCAAATTTGTGTCGCGTAAGGATTTATCTATATGAAGCTTGATTTCGACTATGTGGTGATTGGTTCTGGTTTTGGCGGCTCGGTGATGTCATGTCGTCTGGTGGAAAAAGGATACAACGTTTGCTTATTGGAACGTGGTCGCCAATGGAAAATGCACGAATTCCCACGTCGCCCGAACGAAATTCAGGAAAATATGTTTTGGGATCCCGAAGACGGCAAATTCGGTTTGATGGAGTTTCGGGATACTCCGGGCAGTGACGTCATGACCTTGACGGCAAGTGGCCTGGGCGGCGGCAGTTTGATTTACGCGAATGTCCTGTATCGCATGCCTGAAGAATTTTTCGCTGGCTGGCCTGGTGGATTTACCAGACAGAAGCTAGAACCCTACTACGACAAAGTCATTTCGATGATGGAAGCTCGCCCCTATCCTTTTAACCGTGACCCCTATTATCAGGACACTCCAAAAACCGCGGCCCTTCGACAGGCCTCCCTGCAAATGCAGCAGAATCCCGCAGCGCTGACTCCGGCAGAGTTTCAATTGCCGCCTTTGGCTGTGCGCTTTGAGGGTGAATTCCCGGGTCATCAGACCTTGAACTCCCACGGTGCTATTCAATCTAAATGTAACAAGTGTGGCGAATGTGATCTGGGTTGCAATATCCACGCAAAAAACACTTTAGACTTAAACTATATTTTCCGCGCACGAAATCTAAAGTCGAATGCCGGCAGCCTTGACGTCAGAACTCAGGCGGAGGTTAGCAAGATCGAATACATCAATGATCACTATAAAATCACCTTTCATGTGCCGCAGTTTCCTGCCCAGGAAATCGTTTTGACGGCCAAAAAGGTGGTGTTGTCTGCAGGCTCGGTGGGCTCGACGTCCCTGTTACTGAAAATGAAAAAGAGCGGCAGTCTTCCAAAACTCAATCGTTGGTTGGGTCAAAAGTGGTGTGGCAATGGTGATTTGTTGGGGATGGTCTTAAACACGAAAGAAAACTTGGATCCCACAAACGGACCGGTTATCACGGGTGCCATCAAATACTCTTTAAAGAACTATCCAGACGGATTTCCGCATGGAATGTATCTGGAAGACGCCGGCTTTCCCAATGCTATCGCTTGGTATATTTCCGGCAAGGTCCCGCAAATCTCTGGTATGATCGGCGCGCTTTGCCTTATGGGAAGCACTTTGAAAAAATATTTCCGCAAAATTCTGGGTCTAAAAACAAACACTGAAATCAATGTCGGTGATGATTTTGCATCGGCCTTGGATCGCGGATCATTTACGCGTAAAGCGATGGTTCTTTTGGGAATGGGTCGCGATCGTTCCGATGGCGTGGTTTCCCTTCAAGAGGATGGCCAGACCGTCATCAACTGGGACATAAAAACCAGTTCTTTACATTTCAATCGCATGCGCGAGGAAATGAAAAAGGTCGCAGAAAATCTGGGAGGAACTTTCCTGGACAACCCCCTGACTCATTTGGATAAAGTTATTGCCGTTCACCCTTTAGGTGGTTGCCCTATGGGTGACAGCGAGGAAACAGGCTTGGTTAATACTCGTGGTGAGGTTTTTGGTTATGAAGGGCTTTATGTCGTCGACGGAAGTATTCTGCCCACATCGACGGGCACGAATCCTTCCTTAACGATTGCGGCAGTGGCAGAGCTTTTTGCTGACCAAATTCCTGCCAAGACCAAAGTACTCGAATCAGAAAAGAAAGAGTTGTTGAAAGACAGTTAGAACCAAGTTGGACGGATGATAGACTGATCTCATGAGGTTTGCCTTCGTTCTATCATTTTTGACCTGTTGTTTTGCTCAAGGCTCCCCGACTTCTTGTATCGGATCCTATAAAGTGGCGTTAAATGAATCAGAACCTCTGTATATGCGCGATAGCGCGAACCGACGGGACACTGGGGTCAGTGTCGAATTCCTTGATGAACTGGTTAAACGAACACATTGCAAATTTACGTCAAGCCCGTTAAACCGCTCCCGACTGCTGATAGAGCTAAAAGCACATCGTGTGGATTTGGTGGTTATGACCGTAAAAAATCCCACCTTTGATCGAGCAGCCAAGTCCATAAAAATTGAGTCAATACCCAGAGAAATGCTGATCTCTTCTTCTCTTAAGAATAAAATTAAGAGTATTGAAGGGGCCATCAATGATCCCTCTATCCGCTTTCTTGTACTTCCCGCCGTGACAATCTACTTTACGCCAGAAGAAACTGAAAAACTGCAACGCGAGCAGCGATTTGTAACGGCCCCCACCATTCAAAACACTTTCCAACTTTTGAAACGGACAAAGAACTTGGCGGTGATACATACCGATTTCGTAAATCAATACTTTCAAAATACGTTGGATATGAAATCAGACTTCATACGCATTGCGGATCAATCAAAAAATTATGACATCGTCATTTACTACCGTTCCAGCATAAGGTCTGAAGACCTTGCCGCCATCACTCAGGCCGTGAATGAAGTCGTTGCCGATGGCACCTGGAAAAAGATCAAAGACAAGTACGCTAACTTTAAAAATACTTTATAAATCCCGGCACATTAGATTACACGAGGCTACTCTTGCACGCGTCCTTCTCCGCTTCGGTAACTGCCTGCGACATAGCATGTTCTTGTACGGAATAAATCGTACTGCATAATCATAGAAAATCCGCGCATCGCTGACCTAAGGAGCTAGGCCATGAATTCTATCTATGATTTTTCGTTAAAAAATATCAACGGTATCCATACCAATCTGGGCGAATACAAAGGCAAAGTTTTGTTAGTGGTAAACGTGGCTTCTCAATGCGGCCTCACACCTCAGTATGAGGCTATGGAAAAAGTTTTTCAAAAATATCAATCACAAAACTTTGTGGTTCTGGGTTTTCCAGCGAACGAATTCGAAGGGCAAGAGCCCGGCACAAACACCGAGATTCAAGAATTCTGTCGTGCCAACTTCGGCGTCAAATTTCCGATGTTTGAAAAGATCGTGGTAAAAGGCGAAGGTCAGCACCCGCTTTATAAATTTCTGACGGAGACCGAGCCCAATGCTCGTAAGAAAGCTGGCGAAGACTTTGAAGAAGTTCTTAAAGGTTACGGCATTCACCGGGAAAACAAAAACGACATCCTGTGGAATTTTGAAAAGTTCTTGATCGGTCGTGACGGCAAAATCATCGACCGCTTTGCACCCAATGTAACCCCTGATGATCCGATGCTGATCGAAGCGATCGAAAACGCACTTAAATAAATGCGGACGGCCGTGGAGGGGTTATCGAGCTTTACCAGGTAATGAAGCTATGTATTCTTCGGGCAATCCCGAAGCTCGTGCGCCTCGCACCAATGCTTCCACATAGCGTTCACTAACAGGTCCCTCAAGACTGCGTCGATTTGGCGAAGTGACAAAGGCCGTTGCTTCAAACTCTTGCCCATTAACTGAAACCCGCAAAGTCGTTTCCACGGACATCCCCGTCACAACACCTTCTTTGTGTTGAACAATAGGCCATTCTTTCGCGGGAATTTCAAAAAGCCTTCCAAAAACAGAAGAGCCTTCTTTTTCGACCAAGCCAGCAACTCGCCCTCCCCACCAGCGCGAGGGAAAGTCAAAAATCAAATCGACACCCTTCGCTTCGGCCACTTGGCCTTCAGGTAGGTTGAAAAACTGATAGCTGTGTTCTTCCAGCCAAACTTCAAAAGCTTCGCGATCCAATACTCCCGAATAGGCAAAATACAGTCTGCTACCGTTATCTTTAATTTGATCTCTTGCTTGCATCACTTTGCCGTAGTGGGCGTCCATCGTCGGTGTCCTTTGTTATTAGCTCATACCAGATTTTATAATGGATGGGCTTTTTATTGAAGCCCCATCAGCAATTTGCTACAGTCAGTCCATGAAAAAAATCGGCCTGGCAGATCTTATAGCTCCTATTAGTATTCAAGAATTCTTTAGCTCCAACTGGCCCCTGGAGCCTTTGTTCCTTCAACCCACTCCCGGCAAGCTTCAAACCATCTTTGATCTGCCGCAATTGCAAGATCTGGAACTGTTAATCGCGGCCCGCCAACGCAAAGTTCGTGCGTGCCTGCCGGATTTTGATGACGAATACAGTTCGATTCACTTGGAGCCCTCCGACGCTTTAAAGGCTTATCGCAACAATATGACCCTGGTTTTTGATTCCATGCAAAGTCAGGATGCGACCATTGCCGCTTCGTTAAAACAAATCCGCCAGGATTTGGGATTGGTCACGGGCGGAGAGGAAAATGATCTGTGCAAAGCGCGCTCGATCGCCTATGCAACACCAGCAGGTTGTGGAACTCGTCTGCATTTCGATGCCAATGCCAATTTCGTGATTCAAATTCAGGGCACAAAAACTTGGCGTTTGGCTCCGAATGAATCCGTCGATTTCCCTACCGAGCGCTTCACCACGGGTTCCTTGGAAATGCCTGCGGCCCTTGAAAAGCAATGTCACGCCCATCTGATTGAAGAGTTACCGGATGACAGCATGACTTGTGTCATGAAACCCGGCTGCGTTTTATTCGTTCCGCGCGGTTACTGGCACGAAACCACAACCGAAGAGGACTCTTTGTCTTTGAATTTTACTTTCAGCCAACCGACCTGGGCTGATGTATTTACTAAATCCCTGCAAGAGGTATTGTTGCGCTCTCCTGAATGGCGTGAGCTCGCAGACGGCTTAGAAGGCACCGATACCGCTCGCAAAGAGCAAGCCATCGAACGCTTTGAATTCTTGGTAAAAAATCTGACGGAAGAGCTGCCCGGGATTTCTGGAGCCGCGCTGCTAACTGAGGGCGGGTTAATCTAAGCAATGAACGCTCTGGCGGCGTTGGCACCAACTACCTGAACCTTTGCTTATGGCTATTGACTTAACGAAAACTTTCCTTCAGTTCCAATAAAGGGCGTTGATCGTTTTGGATAAGACCTCGCTGAGGTCGATCGATATCCAAGACAAGACTAATTACCAATGAAAAAAGAAATGATAGAACAATAATATTGAATACTGTCCCATTCTTGCTTCGGCCATCCACATAACCCATCGAGAAAACACCGAACACACCGATGGATATCAAAATAAAGTATACCAACTCCGGAATTCTGTTGAGTGATGTACTTTTCCTTTCAGAAGTTCTATCGAAGACGTCATTTACAGATGCCACAGTCAAAGCGACAATAGGATCTTTATGTTGGCTGGTCAGGGGAATTAACGACTTCCATATTTGATCTTGTAACCGGGAAGTTCGTTCGTCCACTTCGTTCTGCTTCAATCGGTCTGCCTTTGTCTGATGAAACGAAATCCGCACGTCGACGTATTCTTTCAACAGACTTTGCAAATTGTTTCCAAACTGTGGTGGCAAAAGCTGCGCCCGCAAATAAGCGGTGCCGATAGCATTCGCTTCTTGAACCAAGGCGTTTTTTCTTTGATCAAATCTAGAAACTGCCATTGAAAAAGTAAACCCCAGGACCAGCGCCATCAATCCCAGGATTGTCGTCGGAACAAAATTGGAGCCATCAGCCGGCGCCTTCACGGACTTTCTTTTATTTCCGATCCACTTTCCAATCGCCGCTGCCATCCAAAAAATTAAGGTGATATAAACCGAAACCAACACCAGAGGTATAGAATATAAGATTTCAATTTGTTCCAACAGCATTTTTCCCATCTAAAGACAGTCGATCAGATCAATCCCATTTGTAATACGACTACTGGCTTAACATTTTAAATTACATATCTTGCTTGAATTCATAAGGACCCCATCGCCTTGAGACTGTCTCTTTCATTTCTCGAAAATTACAAATGCGCTTGGAAACTTGCCTCGACTTTGTCATTTGTTGCGATTCATTTTGAAGTCACATAAAATGAACACCATAAATGAAACATATTTTCCTGTTGTTTTTTTTCTTTCTGATGCACTCACAGACAGTGCTAGCGGAAGATAAGACTGAAATTCGTGCGGCAATTCCGGAGGGACTTGCTCCTCCTTTGGTATTTGCAAATAGAGGAAAGTACGAAGGTCTTGTTGTCGATTATGTCAACGCCTTGGCCGAGGCCATGGACCGCAAAGCAAGTTTTAGTATGGTGACTCACTATCGACTTAATAGCTATTTGCTCAAGGGCAAATTAGATATCCTCTGCTATACAAGCACAGTGTGGGATGATGCCGTTGGTAAGCATGATTTTTCAAAAACGCTTTTTATTAAAAGAGAAATTATCTTAGGCCCCGCACCAATGCCGAAAAAAGTAAGTGGTTTAGAGGGCAAAACCATCGGAACGATCCTGCAATATGTCTATCCCTCCCTGGACCCTTATTTTGAATCCGGTAAAATCAAACGTGACGACAACGTATCTGAAGAAGGCAATCTAAAGAAGCTTATGAGTGGGCGTATCCAGTACGTCGTTACGGATCAAATATTTATCGATTATTTCCGCATGGATAATCCCAACATCACTAAGGACAGAGAAGAGCTTTTCCTGCGCGATTACCCTATAGTCTGCTCTGTCAGTCGAAAAGGTCGTGTAAAAAAAGCAGATTTGGACAAAGCCATCAACGAAATCAAAACTTCGGGCAAATTGAAGGCCATATTTCGAAAATACGGCAGCTCCTACATCGACTAACCTGATTTCGCAATTCTTGGAACGACATTTGTAACACCTCAACTGATGGCTCATTTATTTAAAAACTTACCTCAGGGACTCAATACGTTGATTTTGAGAGCGTTATTTTCAATAATGGCAGCCCTATTTCCGTCCCTGTCTATAACCTGTACAGTGGCTATTTCGTTCTTTGTTTTCATAACTCCTGATTACTCTGCGGCTTCACTGAGTGATATGCAAAACAGGAGGATTCATTCGCTAGAAGGGCATCAGACATTTCATCCTGGGCCGAACTGCTATAACGCCACGGCATTTGTGACAGGCTTTACAGACTATCTTTATCAAACAAGTACGATGGAATTAAAGTACTATCTCAGTCTCTCCTGTCACGAAAACAAAGGGAATCCAGTACCCGGAGATATACTGATCATCGCCAACTCCAATTCAAATTTCGAACAATCATTTGTGCATGCAGCAGTACTTCTTGAGAATGAAACGATATTTGAAAAAGGCTCTCCCACGGCCCTCTACTCCACTGAAAAGTTCACCGAGGAATATCGCCAGATTGCTCTGCCGTACACTTACTACGCAATAAGAAATCTAAAAACCTCGCTCTACATAGGCAATGCAGATCAAACTATCAAGTATTACAGCTGTAACGATAATTTCAGAAAACTCAATAACAAGTGTGAATCTGGAATCTATTATGAAGAAATTAAATCGATTCAAAAGCAAATGCAGACAATCTCATTAAGTAAAAAAATGGAGATTTCATCCGAGGCTAGAGCTCTACTGGATACTATCGAAAAATCTATTCAGCATTTCCAAGAGATTGACCCTCAAACTGAATGTTCAATATACTATTTTACACAATGGGAATCTATCTCGTGGCACATTCTTAATAACGACTTGGGTATCAGAGATCATGGTGCATATGCAAAATTAGATCTTGCCATGAAGCTGCTGCACGTGAAATTTGCAGAAGCAAAAAAAGACCCCACTAGTAAGTTCATTCTTTCTGACTAAAACTTTGAAATTTGATCCTGGCGAAAGGCATAAAAAAACCGAAGACTCAGCTTCGGTGATTTTGGCCATGTTTTCAGAGAAAAAATGGCGGGGTGGACGGGACTCGAACCCGCGGCCTTCCGCGTGACAGGCGGACGTTATAACCAACTTAACTACCACCCCAGTGGTGTTTTGGAAGACTTGTTATAGCTACTCGGCCCCAGCAGATCAACATTAATTTTAAATATTTTAATGATTCTTTTGGTTCTGCCCTTTCACTGATGCACAATAGACACCGATTCGGGGCTGGATGCTGCATTTTTGTGCAAACATAGGAAATCTCAGGCTTTTCTGTGCAACTATACAGCTGATAACCACGATTTTGCGGGGCTCATCCGATGACTCCCCCGTTTATTTCAGACATACTTGTCCCATGATTATTCAAG
Source organism: Bdellovibrio sp. KM01 (assembly GCF_013752535.1). NCBI lineage: Bacteria > Pseudomonadati > Bdellovibrionota > Bdellovibrionia > Bdellovibrionales > Pseudobdellovibrionaceae > Bdellovibrio > Bdellovibrio sp. KM01. The sequence continues at coordinate 1,309,860 of NZ_CP058348.1, read as the reverse complement.
CACCTGCACGTACCGGCAAACTCCTCATCATTGATGACGAAGAAGATCTTCGCGAAGTTCTGGCCGCTATTTTAGAAGACTCAGCCCAATCCATCGATACCGCAGCCAATGGCATTGAAGGTATCGAAAAGCTGAAATCAGGCCACTACGATGCCGTTTTATCTGACGAAAAAATGCCTAAGAAAAGCGGACTTGAGGTCCTTAAATGGATGCGTGAGAACGGTATGAACACGCCGTTCATTATGCACACAGGATACGGCCAAAAGGACATCATGCAAGAGGCACAAAAGCTGGGTGTCTTCGCACTGATCGATAAACCCTGGGACGAGAAAAAGCTGATCAAGACGGTTGAAACAGCTTTGCAAACTGGCACGGCTACGCCAAAATAAGTTTTAACGACGGGAAATCAAATGGACAAAATTTTTTGGCTTGATATGGAGATGACGGGACTTGATGTTGAGAAAGAGCGCATCATCGAAGTCGCAGCAATCGTCACAGACTTAAACTTTAAAGAGCTGGATGTTTTTGAAACCGTTGTGAAGCAACCGCAAAAATTCTTGGATAGCATGGATGCCTGGAATACAGAGCACCATAAGAAATCCGGCCTGACTGCCAAGGTTCCAAATGGAATGCCTGAGGACCAAGCCGAAGCCAAGCTTGTCGATTTAGTGAAAAAACATTGGCCAGATCCCAAAGACCGCCCGGTCATGGGCGGTAACTCGATCATGCAAGATCGTCTGTTTATTAATAAGTACATGCCAGATCTTGCGGGCCGCCTGCACTACCGTCAGGTCGATGTGTCTTCATGGAAAGTGATCATCAATAACAAGTTCAAATACGTTTATCAAAAAACGAACAGCCACCGCGCTTTGGATGATATCCGCGAAAGCATCCAAGAACTTCGTCATTACTGCGACAATTTAAGTTTTAAAAAATAGTTTCTTCAATTTGATAGGAGCTTCTGGTGCCAACCCCAACTCACTCTAAAACCATCGGTTATATTCTGTGGATTTTTGGATTTACCGGGTCTCATCGTTTTTACTATGGCAGACCGATCACCGGAACCATCTGGTTTTTGACGTTAGGTTTGGCAGGCATAGGTTGGCTAATTGATATCTTTCTGATTCCCGGCATGAGCAAAGATGCGGCGAAAAATTATCGCAGCGGAAAAAATGATTACACCGTTGCGTGGATCCTTTTGACCTTCTTGGGATATCTCGGTCTTCACCGCTTTTACCTGGGCAAATGGGTCACTGGAATCATCTGGTTACTGACCGTAGGCCTTTTTGGAATCGGTTCCCTTTGGGATTTCTGGACGCTGAACTCCCAAGTGTCAGAAGCAAATACGAAATAAAAAAAGCCGGGTCTCCCCGGCTTTTTTTTTAGTGCGATAACTCGGCGCCAACTTCATCTTGAAGTTTGCGATACAAGGTCTTCCGGTCAATCCCCAAGGTCTTTGCCGTCAAGTCTTTGACTCGGTCGCATTTTTCATAGACGAACTGAATGTACTTTTTCTCAAGCTCCTGCAAAGGTGCCACCGTCTCACCGTAACGGAAGACAAACGCATTTTTACGATCATCCACTTCATCTTCCTGTTGAATCGGACCGTCATCAAATAATAGGAAGGCAGAAACGTCGATCTCGGGACCGGAGCTTAGGACCACAGCACGTTCAACCGCATTTTCCAGCTCACGGACATTCCCGCGCCAATTTTGTGTTAGCAGGAATTCCTTCGCAGATTTTTTAAAGCCAGTGATGCCGGAGTTATTTAGATCTGCAAATTTTTTCAGGAAAAACTCGGCCAATGGCAAAATGTCTTCGCGGCGCTCGCGCAAAGGTGGAATCGTGATGGGAATGACATTCAAACGGAAAAACAAGTCCTCGCGGAAACGTTTGGCTTGAACTTCAGCCCGTAAGTCCTTGTGAGTGGCCGTCACTACGCGCACATCAATAGAACGAGATTGATTTTCACCGACTCTTTTAATTTCTTTTTCCTGAAGCACGCGTAAAAGCTTTGCTTGAAGTGAAAGATTTAAGTCACCGATTTCATCCAGGAACAAAGTTCCACCATCAGCTTCTTCGAATAAGCCCAACTTTTTATCGTGAGCTCCGGTGAACGAACCTTTGGCATGACCAAAAAGTTCAGATTCCAGCAAGTTTTCAGGAATAGCCGAACAGTTGATTGCAACAAAAGGTTTGTCAGCGCGATTGCTCCATTTATGGATGGCTTTTGCGAAGACCTCTTTCCCTGTACCTGACTCACCCGTAATAGAAACTGTCGCAGTACTTTTTGCGACACGTTTTGAAAGCTCGATGATGCGACGAATGCCTTCGCTTTTTCCGATGATACCGTCAGGACTTAAACCTTTCGATTGGTCAATGGCATCACGCAAGTTTTTATTTTCGCGATTTAAATAGTTATACTTAAATGCGCGCTGGGCAGAGATCAATAATTGCGGGAAATGAATTGGTTTTACCACGAAGTCGTAAGCGCCCGCTTCGATTGCTGACACGGCTGTGTCGACGTCGTTTGAAACGGTGACCAAAATAATCGGCACCATCAAACCTTCATTGCGCATCTGGCGAATGAAATCCACACCCGACATTTGTGGCAAATTTAAATCGGTGATAATCGCATCGGGCGCGACTTTGCCAGATTTAATTTTTTGAAGTGCCTCAAGCGGTTCAGAACAATGATGAACGGCAATATCTTTCTGTCTAAAGTAAGCAACCGCCAGTTCCGCAAGATCCAAATCGTCTTCAATAAGTAGAATATGTTTTGGAGAATTCATAACTTTTGTACCCCCAGTTGATGAGCCAATTAAAAACCCATGAGGCATTTAGCTACAACTCAAAAGTCCGTTTCTGCCCCAAACGTAATGTTGTACAGATTCTGTTATCGATAATTTTGATTTGAGCAGAAAAGTCGAGTGGCCCTCGAAATGCATATTGATATTTTGTCCGGGGCGTTAAGCCCTGTAAATGACAAGAAGGAGATAACGATTATGTTGCATAAAAAAGTGCTTTTCGGAACGGCGGCGTTGGCAGCTACAGCAGCATTCGCAGTAGGTTGCGCAACATCGGAACCTAAAGAAGCAAAACAAGAAACTCTATCTAAAGTTTCTCAAGCAGCTGCTGAAGTCGGCGCGACTTACTATACAGTGATCGATTTTCCGCAAGGCAAAAACACTGTGACAGACACTGAGAAGCAAAAACTTCGTCAGCTTGCTGGCGTAGCAAATGCTCGCGGCGAAGTGAAAGAGATCCAAGTTTTGGCTTGGGCTGACCGCGAATACCCTGCTGAGGGGCAAAAAGTTGCGAGCAACGACAAAAAGCTGGCAGACGATCGTGTAGCGGCAGTGAAAGATTTCTTTAAAAAAGATCTTCAATCAGACGCTGATATCGACGGTCACAATATGGCTAAACGCCCAGGCTTTTTCTCTGAGCTAGTAAATTCAGAGGACAACAAAACAAAATCGACATTTGAAAACATCGGGGCTGCACCAAATGACGTTGGCAACCGCCAAGCATTGGTAGGAAACAAAGCTTCTAAAGCTGTAGTCCTAGTAAAATACGAATAACCAAACCAGGAGGTAGTTATGAATAAAGACGTCATCCAAGGAAAATGGAACGAAATCAAAGGTGAGCTTCGCAAAACGTGGGGCAATATCACTGACGACGAATTTGAAAAAACAAAAGGTGATGCTCAAGCGATCGCTGGTATCGTACAACAACGTTACGGCCTGGCGAAAGAAGATGCATCTGAAAAAGTATCGACATTGATGAGCCGATATGCGGAATCCACCAAGGATTCACTTCGTCAAGGACGTGACGAAGCAGAACGCAAACGCAATCACTAAGTAAAGTTATTGTTCGCCGTGACTGGATCCTTCAGCGGTCACGGGTTCTCCGCCGCCCCTTTGGATTTCTCCGCCGAGAAAACAAGGGGGCGGTCTCTCTCTCAACCATGACGATTCAACAAGGAGGCCACATGGCACAAACTACAGACCAAATGGTATCAACAGGTAAATCGACATTTAATAAAACTAAAGATGCAGTGAATAGCGTTGATTTCAATGATGCGAAACAAGCTGCAAGTGATTACGCAGCTGATTTGAAAGATTCCGCGATGGAATATGCTGATAAAGCCGTGAAAATTGCCAAGAAAAATCCACTTTACGTTGCCGCTGGCGCCGCTGGCTTGGGTCTACTTATTGGTGGTTTATTGATGCGCGGAAATCGCAAGAACTAATCATTGATCAAAACTTTTAAAGCCACGGTGTCACCTGAAGACTCGATACCGTGGCTTTTTCTTTTTTAAGGCGCAAGCTGTTTCAAATGTTCGCGCATAGAATTCAAAAGCGTGCGAGTTACGTTCTTAACTCCTAAATCATTCTGGCTCAGAGCCATCGCTTCCAACTCTTTCGCTGTCGCCGTCAAATTGGGAAATTCAAACGTATCAGCATTCCCTTTAATTTGATGTCCCAGCTTTTTTGCCAATTCAAAATCAATCACTCCACCCTCTTCGATACGGGACAACTCGCCTATGCGACGAAGCAAATAACGAATTTGGTCTTCGGGTGAAACTTTGAAATCATCATCACTCACAATGCACCCCACATGTTTATATGCACACATTCTAAATGAAAGTCCCAGAATTCATCAAGGCCCTATTTGGAGCGACAATTTTACCTCGCACTGTGGAATCTTGCCCCGTCATTTAGCATCCTGGGTTTAAAATCGATTTAATTTGCATTTCACACTCGGCATCCCAGTTGCAATATCCATTCTGTATGAAACATGCACGGGAAAATATCCCCGTTTAATTGAGATAAAGGAGAATGTTTATGAAATTTTTCACTTCACTTGTAATGGCTGGCTTGTTGTTTGGCACATCTTACAGCTTCGCGAACGACATCAAAGACACCGCAAAAGAAGCAGCGCAAGACACCAAGAAAAATATAAAAAAAGGTGCCAACCGCGTTGAAGAAGCTGGTTGCGAAATGGTGAATGGAAAAATGGAATGCGCTGGCAAAAAGCTTAAAAATCGCGCCGGCGAAGTTAAAGAAGAAGTAAAAGACATGGCGAACTAGTTTCGCTTCCGATTCAATTTTTTCAGGACTTTTTTTAGGAGCACAACATGAATTTCAAAAGAGCACTTAGCATTGCAGCGATCGCTATCTTGGCAACCCCTTCCGTATATGCTCAAGATAAAACGACCACTGAAACAACGACTGAATCTTCATCTTCAAGCGATATCAAACCAGGTGGCATGTTCATCGAACCAATGCTGACATACCAAACTGGAGACGTGACAGTAAAATGGCCATCACCACTAAATGAATCCAAAGAAGACCTTAAAGGGTTCGGTTTAGGTCTGCGCTTTGGTGTGCATGTCTATGAATCACTTTTCTTGGGTGTAGATGGTCGTTATTCAAAACCGACATATGACTCTTCAGCATTGAATGGAGATGGATCTTCAGATGCTTATGATGCTGGTTTGACTTTGGGTGTGCAAACACCACTGGCTGGTATCCGCGTTTGGGGTACTTACATCATGACGGGCGCTTTGAATCCAGAAGAGATCAATAGCGTTGACGCGAAGTTCTCTGATCTTAAAGGTTACCGCATTGGCGCTGGTATTTACGTAAAAAGCGTCAGCATCAACCTTGAGTATCAAGACGCAACTTATGACAAAACTACAATTGAAAAAGCCGGTCCCCTTTCTGGGAACCTAGATGGCATCGACGGACACAACAAGAGCTACATCGTAAGCCTGTCCTTCCCTGTCAATCTCTAAACTCCCTTCACACTGCGGGCAGCTTCGTTGAGCCGGGCTGCCCGTTCCTTATTTCTCTCCCCACTTCATGACGATTCGGTTAAGATTCAAAAAAATCTTGTAAACGCCTCTTCCTTTAGTAAATTCCAAATATCTTAAAACTTCATACTCAGAGGCGCGCCTATTTTGAATTGGCTCTTATCCCTATTTGTGACTACGGCATTCGCTGCCAGTGCGGAACCTGTGCAAGAGGTCTCCATGGGCACCCCATACAAATACACGCGCAATCAAGCTTTGGTGGAGTATCACGACATTCTGATTCAGGCATTTTCCGATATCGGTTATAAAGTAGTGATAACTCCAATACCGATTCACAGCTCCTACGAGATGCTGAAATCCGGAAGTGTGGACACGGTCGCTTATGATGACTTAGCCGACCAAGATGGTCGCGATGCCATCATTACGACGTCATTTCCAGTGGCGTTAGCGGAAGGGGCCATCTTTTATTCCAAAGTTCGCCCAATAACAGAAAAAAACCTCAGTAAATATCGTGGTGCGATCTCTAAAAACAATGCCGCCATTATTCGTGAGGCAAAAAAACAGAGTTTGAAGTTCATTCAAACATCAAATCCATTTCACTGCATTCAAACCGTCATCGAAAAAAAGGCCGACTATTGCATTACCATCAGAGAGGTCGGCAAAGCCACCGTCAACGCCAACCCCGAAGCAAGGGGCACCATCCTGGCAATGGAAAAGCCCTTTGTAAAAGTGCCTGTTTACGTTTCTATGAAAAAGAAATTCGAAAAAGATCTTCCCAAATTTGAAGCGGCCCTTAAGGTGCTCCTCCACGGTGATTTGAGCAAATATCCCAACATCCGCCCCGCTTTGAATACGAACCCTTAAATTAAAAAAGCCCCGCTGTTTCCAGCGAGGCTTTGATTCTTTTGTATAAAAAAGAACTTAGTAACGATAGTGGTCTGGTTTGAATGGACCCGATGGGTTCATGTGCAAGTACTTAGCTTGTTTTTGAGAAAGCTTCGTCAGCTTCACACCCAATTTACCAAGGTGAAGAGCTGCCACTTTTTCGTCCAAGTGCTTAGGCAAACGATAAACAGCGATCTCCTGATATTTGTCGCGATTTGTGTAAAGTTCCAACTGAGCCAAAACTTGGTTCGTGAATGAGTTCGACATTACGAAGCTTGGGTGACCAGTAGCACAGCCCAAATTCACCAAACGACCTTTTGCAAGGATGATGATTTGGTTGCCGTTTTTCAAAGTGTGGATGTCCACTTGTGGCTTAACTTCGCGGATTTTTGAATTTTTATTCATCCAAGCCATATCGATTTCGATGTCGAAGTGACCAATGTTACAAACGATCGCGTTGTTTTTCATTTTAGTGAAGTGCTTTTCAGTGATGATATCGCAGCAACCAGTTGCAGTTACAAAGATATCGCCCAATGGAGCTGCTTCTTCCATAGTCACAACTTCGAAACCTTCCATAGCTGCTTGCAATGCGCAGATAGGATCGATTTCAGTTACTAGAACACGAGCGCCCAAACCACGCATAGAGTGCGCAGAACCTTTACCTACGTCACCGTAGCCAGCAACCACACATACTTTACCAGCGATCATAACGTCAGTCGCACGTTTGATACCGTCAGCAAGTGATTCGCGGCAACCGTACAAGTTGTCAAATTTGGATTTAGTCACAGAGTCATTGATGTTGATTGCTGGAACTTTCAATTTGCCAGCTTTCAACATAACTTCAAGATTGTGAACGCCCGTAGTTGTCTCTTCAGAGATACCAATGATTTTCTTCAATTCTTTAGCGAAGCGTGGTTCATGCATCATGTTCGTCAAATCACCACCGTCGTCCAGGATCAAGTTGAAACCATCTTTACCCCAGCCAGTGATAGTTTGTTCGATACACCAGTTGAACTCAGTCTCAGTTAGACCTTTCCAAGCAAATACTGGGATACCAGCGGCAGCGATCGCAACGGCTGCGTGATCTTGAGTCGAGAAGATATTGCAAGAAGACCAACGGATTTCTGCACCAAGCTCTACAAGTGTTTCGATCAACACGGCAGTTTGGATGGTCATGTGCAAGCAACCAGCGATTTTTGCACCTTTGAATGGTTTTTGTTTTCCGTACTCTTTACGAAGGGCCATCAAACCTGGCATTTCAGTTTCAGCAATAGAGATCTCTTCACGACCCCATTTCGCAAGCTTAGCGAAAACCTCTGGGTTTTCCATAGCCTCTTTGCAAACCATGAAGTCACGGTTGTTTTTAGAAGTTGTTGTTTTAGAATTCACCGCTACAGCAGCTTTTGCGTTCTTTTTCATCGCTTTTCCATTCGTCGTTGTAAGAGCCATTTTGAAACGTCCTTTGTTAATTAAAAAAATATTAAAAAATAAATTTATGGCAGAGTCAGGATTTCGTAACCCGTATCAGTTACCAAAACTGTATGCTCATACTGAGCCGACAATTTCCCATCCGCCGTGTTGTAGTACTTGATAGAAGAGCCCGGAATAGCAAATTCCACCACATCCTCAACACCTTGATTCACCATCGGTTCCACCGTGATACAGTGGAAAGGCACCAGGCGCTCGCCCTTACCCTTTTTTCCAAACGCAGGAACAAAAGGTTCATCGTGGAAAGTACGACCGACACCATGACCACCGATCTCTTTAACAACCGTGTAGCCTTTGCGAGTCACATACTTATAAGTTTCAAATCCAATATCACCTGTATATCCACGAGGAGTGATCGCCTCAATCCCCTTGTCACGAGCCAACTGCGCCGTCTCCACAAGATCGCGAGCTTCATCAGAAACATCACCAATCATGTACATACGTGAAGTATCCCCAAAGAATCCATCAATCCAAGCCGTCACATCCACATTAATGATGTCACCATTCTTAAGAACAACCGCAGGATCTGGAAGACCATGACAAACAACTTCATTCACAGAAGTACAAGTATACTTAGGATACCCATGATACCCCAAACACGCCGACTTAGCCCCACGAGTTTGCATAAAATCATTAGCAAGCTCATCAATCTCCTGAGTAGAGATCCCGATTTTCACATACTTTTCAAGATAAGTCAGAGTATCGGCCGCAATCCTGCAGGCCACAGTCATTTTTTTGATCTCTTCAAGAGAAAGAGGCTTAATTCCCATAGGAAAAAGGTATAACACACCCCCCTCCCACTTCCAAGCCAAGGATTACCCAAACGAAACCAAAACCCGAGCCCGCCCCCAAACCAGCGGCGCCAAGTCGCCAAAGGCGACGACCAGCCAAAACAGCGGCGCCCGAAAGGGCCAGCCAGCAAGAAAACACCGGGATCGTAAAACACTGGCCCGAGGGATGGTTCAAAAGTGGTCAGCTGCAAGGCGGAGCGGGCCGCCCGCAGCGCAGGCGTACTCAATGTACGCTGGAGCGAGGACGGCCCGCTCCAACGCAGCAGATGGCCGCTTTTCAACCATTCCGACACGAAGGCAAAAAAAAAGCCTGGGTCACCCCAGGCTTTTTTCACTCTTAGATAACTAAGATCTATTTAAGATGCTTAGAAACTAGTTTAGTCATGTCGAACATGCTAACTTGAGTTTTGCCACCGAAAACTTCTTTAAGTTTTGCGTCTGCATTGATGTTACGTTTGTTTTTAGAATCTTGAAGATTGTTCTTCTTGATGTAAGCCCAAAGTTTTTTAACAACTTCAGTACGTGGAAGTGGAGAAGCACCAACAACTGCTGCCAAAGCTGCAGATGGAGTCAAAGCTTTCATGAATGCTGCATTTGGTTTGCGAGCAGATTTAGCTTTAGGAGCTTTTGCTGCTTTAGCTTTAGGAGCTGCTTTTTTAGTAGTAGCTTTTGCTTTTGGAGCAGCTTTTTTAGTAGTTGCTTTTTTAGCTGCAGCTTTTTTTGGAGCAGCTTTCTTAGTAGTAGCTTTTTTAGTAGCTTTTGCCATTGTTAATTCCTCCGTTAGGATTATTGTCTTGTTTATCTCGAATGAGTTAAGTGTGTATCCAAGTCTAGGCGTTTGTCCAAAAAAAAATGCAGGACCCCCATTTTTTTTCGCACCCCCTCTAAAAACCGCATTTTTCCCTCTGAAGACGGCCTTTTCACGTCGGAAAACACCCTTTTTCCCTCGAGAAACCGCCTTTTCTCGAGGGAAAAAGGTCTAATTTTGATCCACTTCAAACCTCTAGACTCCTTGAAATCCATGGTTTTCCGAATAGAAAGGCATGAGTTTTCAGTCGAGTTTCAAACAAATTTTGCGTGAAAAGATGGGTGAGACCCCTACGAATCAAGCAAATTACTCTTCTGTCATGGACTCCGATCCGATCCATTTAGCCTATCTTTTAGGTCAGATTAATAAGACAGAACTGCAAACTCCACGTGGACAATATCCTCGCCCAGCAGTTCGTCCACAGCGTAAACCTCACTGTTTCTCCCCGGCACAACGCCAAGCTTTTGAGTTTTTCAAATGCTGGATCCATGGTTTGTCAGAGGGTTTTACTGAGACTGAATTGAGAAAAGCCTTTCGTCAGGCCGCTTTAAGACTCCACCCCGACCACGGCGGAAACGCTCAGCAGTTCATGGAGCTGAAGGAACATTTCGAATCTCTTAGATCCGTTTTCCAGTCTTAAGAATAACTTACGTTAATCCGAAACTTTAAATACACATGAAGGTATTTACTTCACTCCCATTCGAGGACCATCGCAAACGCCTGCTCTATTTGAAGATTATGTACTTCGTGGGCTCCCTCATGTCTTTGTTCTATATCTATCGTTTCTCTTACGCTTTTGCCGCTCCTCAATATAATGACATCCTGGTTCCGCTGTTTGTGACGATCCTGCTGGGACCACCACTGCTGTGGTACCGCTTTAAGCTCTATGCCCACGCTGCTGTCCTGCTGTTGCTCTGTTTAGTGTTCGTTATGATTATGCTGATTCATCTGACCGGGGGACTGTTTGCTCCGGGGATTTATTGGTTGGCGGTCGTTCCACTGGCGACGGCCATTCTTTTTGGAACACGTGGTGCGATCTCGGGATACTTTTGTGTCGCGGCCACCTTCACAGTATTTTGGCTAAACCACAATATGCAAACGGGCCCGAATCTGATTCCCTCCCCCGAGGTGTTCCGGGAAGAATTGATTCTGAATCTGATCGTCTTTATTGGGTTCACCAGCTTTACGACCCATGTCTATTTGCGTAACGAAGCAGCTTACACCCAAAATTTGCGCGAAAAACACAACGATGTGGAAAACCTATTGCGCGTGCTTTTGCACGATATCGCTAACACCCTGTCGTCTATGACCCTGCAGTTGATTCGCGCCAAAGAGGAACAGTCTACGGGCGGTAATGAGCTGGAAAAGATGGAACGTGCAGTTCAGGAGATCAACAATCTCCTGAATCAAGTGCGCCACTTAAAATCTATCAAAGATGGAAAAGCGAAACTTCCCCTGCGCCCGATGTCTTTGGCAAAAATCCTGAACGACATCTATGAAAATGCCGAAGCCTTGGCGGCCCCAAAGGGTATTAAGCTCTCTTTAGATATGTCCCGAGACAAGATGCTGGTGAACGCCGAAAAAACGATTCTGGGGAACGTGGTGCTTTTAAACATCATCAGCAATGCCGTTAAGTTCTCTCATTCAGGGGATCGTATCGATATTCGCGCGTTTACAGAGGAACAAGTCGTTTCTATTGTTATTCAAGATTATGGCGTGGGCATCCCACCGGAGATTCTGGAAAATCTGTTCAATATTGCCAGTCAGACGAATCGCGCGGGAACTCATGGAGAAAAAGGCACTGGCTATGGTATGCCTTTAGTAAAAGAATACATTCAAATGCTAGGCGGATCGATCATAGTCACATCCGCCGAGACCGTGACCGACTCTCACCCCCAAGGAACAAGAGTCACGCTGAAGCTCCCACTCGCGGAGTGAGAGCTTCGTTCTTAATTTAAACCATTTTAAATCTGATACGTTTTGGACCTGCATTTTCGCCCAGGCGTTTTTTGCGGTCTTCTTCGTATTCAGTGAAGTTTCCAGGGTAGAATTCAATTTTTGAATCCCCTTCGAACGCCATGATGTGAGTGCAGACGCGGTCCAAGAACCAACGATCATGCGAAATCACCACAACAGATCCACCAAACTCTAAAAGAGCTTCCTCAAGGGCACGCATTGTATTCACGTCCAAATCATTCGTCGGCTCATCCAGAAGCAAAAGGTTTCCACCCTCTTTAAGGATTTTCGCCATGTTCACACGGTTGCGCTCACCACCTGACAACTGACCGACTTTCTTTTGTTGGTCAGAACCAGAGAAGTTAAACCATGAAACGTACTGACGAGATGGAATCTCACGTGTTCCCAATTGGATCACATCTGCGCCACCCGAAAGCTCTTCAAAGATTGTTTTGTTCGGATCCAAGGTCTCACGTGTTTGGTCCACGTATGAAATCTTCACTGTTTCACCGACTTTGAAAGTTCCGGAATCTGGAGACTCTTTGCCGGTGATCATACGGAACAAAGTGGATTTACCGACGCCGTTCGGCCCGATAACACCCACGATCGCACCACGGGGAATCGTGAAGCTAACGTCATCCAAAAGAACTTTGTGATCATAAGCCTTGGTAATACCTTTGGCTTCAACCACGATATCACCCAAACGAGGCCCTGGCGGGATGTAGATAGACATCTCTTGAATTTTCTCTGGAGATGCTTCCTTCAGCAGGTTTTCGTAATTAGAAATGCGCGCTTTAGATTTCGCCTGACGAGCCTTAGCTCCCTGACGAATCCAATCCAACTCTTTTTCCAAAGTTTTAGCTTTGCGAGCCTGATCTTTTTGTTCGTTCGCTGTGCGCTTATCTTTTTGCTCCAACCAAGATGTGTAGTTCCCTTTCCAAGGAATACCCTCACCACGGTCCAACTCCAAAATCCAACCAGCAACGTTATCCAAGAAATAACGGTCATGGGTAACGGCGATGACCGTTCCTGGGAACTTGGAAAGATATTGTTCAAGCCATGCCACAGATTCTGCGTCCAAGTGATTCGTTGGCTCATCCAAAAGCAAAATATCTGGCTCCGACATGATCAAACGAGCCAAAGCCACGCGGCGTTTTTCACCACCTGAAAGCTTTGTCACACCCATATCACCATCTGGACAGCGAAGAGCATCCATCACGATTTCGATCTTTTGATCGACATCCCATGCGCCCAAAGCATCCAATTTTTCTTGAAGAGCACCCTGTTTATCGATGAGTTTGTTCATCTCATCTGGATCCAAATCTGGATCTGCGAATTTGTCGTTGATCGCGTTGTATTCCGCCATCACCTTAGGAAGTTCGCCCATGCCTGCAAAGATGTTTTCTTTAACAGTCAAAGAATCATCCAATTGAGGTTCTTGTTCGAAGTACCCCACTTTCATGGTTTTAGAAGGGAAAGCTTCCCCTAAAAAGTCTTTGTCTGTTCCTGCCATGATTCTAAGCAAAGTGGATTTACCAGATCCATTCAGACCTAGAACACCGATTTTTGCTCCGTAGAAGTAAGAAAGGTAAATGTCCTTCAAAACGTAACGATTTGGAGGATATACTTTACTTACACCTTTCATTGTGTAGATAATCTCTTGAGACATGATGTCACCCCGTTTGAAAGCGCCAATTTATTAAGAGTGAAAATGCTTGTCAAATGGAGTTCCTACGATAACACTATCGCCTTCGTGCATGATGCACGTACGATACATTAAATTTTTACAGAATTGGTTCATGAGTAACGACATCATTGAAACAGCACGTACGACGCGTGCTAACACAACTGAGAAAGAGGCAACGACTGCTTCAACTGCTAAAGAGACAGGCAAAAAAAGCCTCTTTGGCAATCTCAATGCAGACCTTAAACAGGCTCTGGATACGTGGGATGTTATCACCGAGACAATGACCAACAAAGTCTCCCCCGAGCAGGAACAGCTGCAGGAAGTCAAAAAACTCCTGGGCGACCTCAAAGCCAAGCTCGCACAATTTGAAGACTAATTGATTCAATTGCGCTAAAATCAATCCATGAGCGACTCATGGAATCCCAACCAATACGAGAAGTTTAAAAGCGAAAGATCACAACCCTTTTTGGATCTTTTGGAATTCATCATACCCGAAAAATTTGAAACTGCGATCGATCTGGGTTGCGGCACCGGGGAGCTAACCCGAATCATGCACGATCGGTTTAAGCCTGCCGCCACGACGGGTTTGGATTCTTCGGAAGCGATGCTGGCAAGAACGGCGGCATTTCTGACCGAGAATTTAAAATTCGCTCAAGGTGACATTGATATTTGGGAAAAACCCCAGGGTTATGATCTGATCATCTCCAATGCAGCTCTTCAGTGGAGCCCGCAACACAAAGATCTTTTTGCAAGATTGCATCGCTCTTTGCGCCGCGGCGGCCAGATGGCCATCCAAATGCCGATGAATCACGACTACCCCACTCATGTTCTTTCCAGTGCCATGTCTCATGAAGTTCGCTGGAAAAAGGCCCTGGGTGGCAGGGTTTACGATAAACCAAAGACCATGCTTTCCGTCGAGGACTATGCCTTGTTGATGTTCAACCTGGGTTTTAAAGAACAACGTGTTGAGCTCAAAGTGTACGGCCATGTCCTGGAGTCGCGCGAAGGCGTAATTGAATGGGTGCGTGGCTCGATGCTGACATACTTTGAAAAACATATGAGTAAAGAGGATTTCGCGGCCTTTATGCAAGAGTACCGGGAACGCCTGTTTCAAATTCTTCCCGACGACAAACCGTTCTTTTATCCGTTCAAACGCATCTTTATCTGGGGCCGCGCTTAGTTTTTTGCACGGTAATATTTGCGATTCGCCTTAAGCAGGCTATCAATTTCATTTTTGATTTCAGGGGAAAGCTTTTTACTAAAAGCAACGTACACTTTGTACATAGGGATATCCGTGATTTCGATACTCTTTAAGTTAGGGTACTTGTTTGTTTCAACCATTTCCCGAGTCACCGACGAAAGATGAACAAAAACGCCATCGATTCGATTCGTTTCCACTAGATTTGAAAGACGCTCCCCGAGATCAACTCCCGATAATGTGATCGTCTTTATTTTATATTGTTTAAATTCTGGGGGCATTGAAGCCCCGGCCATCAGGCCCACCGTCTTACCGGCGAAATCACTCATCGACGCAGAGTTTTTACCTTTATGAAAATCTTTATGTACGATGATTCCAGCGTGCTCAGAAATGAATGGTTCTGCTGAATAATCAAAAATCTTTTCTCGCTCTGGAGTCTTGACGATAAAAAACAAAACATCGATTTGATTGTTTTCCAAATCGCGGAGTTCTCTTTTAAAAGGAGAACTTTTCCACACCACATTGATTTTGAACTTCTTTTTTAACTCCGGAAAAATATATTTAACCATGAAATCCGGGCCTGATCCTTGTGGAGGATTCGCCTCCGCATTCACCACATGAGGCGGCCCCTGAACTGCAGCCACTCTTAGCAGTTCTCGCGCTGGGGATGACAGACTGAAAAAAACCAGAAACAGAAAAATAAATTTCATCTGGAATATTAGATCAGGAGCAGATGCTACTTGGGAAGTCTTTTGGAACCACCGCGACACTCAGGAGAAATAAAATTAAGCGCGTCTTTTTGCACTTCGAACTCCGCAGGAGTCAGGGCTTTCTGTGTGAGTGCATGCAAACCCGCACTAAACTCAGGTTTCAAAGCATCATTGACACTCCGTTGACGATCCACACGAGATTTTCCCTCGAAGGCAGCCGAGACGATCAAAACTTTATAATGCGATTCACTCGCGGGACCGGAGTGCATATGACTTTCGTTTTCGATTTCTAGAACCGAAGGGGCAAGGGCCTTTGTCAAAAAATCGAAAATACGTGCTTCGCGATTCACTGGGGATTACTGCTTCTTACGTTTTTCAATTTCAGATTTTACGTAATCCAAGCCCATTTTCGCCATAGCAAAGACACCTTTTTCTTCCAGCTTCTTTTCCACTTCTTTGGCTTTACGAAGAGCACGACCTGCTGCCATCGCAGCCAGTGGATGCCCCACTGGCAGGGATTCAAAGTCGCCGTCTTTTTTCCACTCGTCCACAACCGTGTCCGCGATCTCCATAACTTTTGGAGCTTTCATACGAATAATTTCAGACCCATAAAATTCCACATGGGATTTTTCATGGGGCTCTTCCGTAGGACCGCCTTCATAGGACATTTCCTCTGGAGCCAATTCATCATTAGCGGATCCAGCATTGAAAGTGCCACTGTCATGATGTGGCTCGTGAACTGGATGAGGGACGCCCTCATTTTGGGCTTCTGTATTAATTTCGTCAGACTGGGAAACAGCGATCTCATCCGCTTTCTCGATAGTATTTTCCACTGCAGAATCATATTCCACTTCGGATGGATGCATCTCTTGCCCCACACTGTTAGTTGGTGTCGATGGAGAAGAATTTTTATGCGAAGATTTATGATGGTGCTTTTTGGACATAAGTCCTCCTCTGACGTTCTTTAAGCGTAGCGCCTTTTACCGGGGCTTGGGAAGTCCCTGTCACAATTGAAAAGGCGCGTCGCTTACCCTACGAACTCGCTCTGGGTCTAGGCGGGAGATTTCGTCCGCCAAATAGGCTCTCATGTCTTCGATATCGTCGTTATACATCCACAGAAGCTCTTCTCGAACTCTGGCCAGGCGCAGCTGCTGTTCCCGACTAAGGGGCCTTAAGCTCTCAATTAGGCGCATCAGGTGAAGATCCACTTCTCTTTTGAAGTCACCATAGTCCAAATCGTCTTCATTCTTTAAAAACACCAAAAACTCCTGAATATCCGAATTCATGTTTCCTCCTGAGGCTTATTTTAAAACTTCAGGGCCCTGGTCTCGAGATTCTCTGGGCAATCTTGCCAAAAATCATTGCAAGGACCTATAATGAGGACTCTTTATTACAAAGGAAAACCATGGCTCCTGAAATGGCAGCAAGCTATATCATCGGAATCTTCCCCTCTTTGGCCACGACGGGTGCGCACTATTGGTTTCATCAAAAGAAAACAAAAAGCTCTGCATTCCAACAACTGCAAAAGAATCTGGCGACCGTGCAAAAGTACTGGTGTGAATCTCAAAGCCGCATTTTGCCCTTAGAAGAAAACTCTCGAGCGCAAGATCACGAGGCTTTTAAAACCAGTCTGTACATCATGGGTTCACTGTTTGCGTTTTTAAGTTGGGTGGGATTCATGTTTAACATGATCGTTCTGGCGTCGACTCGCAAACTGGCAATTTCCCGCTTTGAACAAAAGATCTTTGCTTCTGAACTTTGCACCAAGAATCTTTCTGCCGCAGAAATCGAAGTGATCCTAAAGGATTGCGAAGCGTGACACCTTTAGACATTATCGCTCGCGGTGAAGGCTGGGTGGTGATCAACAAACCTCCCGGAGTTTCCGTGCACAACGACCCTCGCGATGTCGTTCACATACTGGAAAAACAATTAATTCCCGGAACTTTTGAAGGCATTCACCCGGTTCACCGTCTGGATAAAGAAACCAGCGGCTTGTTGCTATTAGCCTTAAACACACGCATGGCCAAAGAATTGGCCGAGCAGTTTCAAGCCCGCACCTGTGAAAAATATTACTATGCTTTGTTGCGTGGTTCGATGCCCCTCTCTGAAGACTGGCAAAACTGGAACACGCCGATTTCCGACAAGGCCGAGGGGCGCAACAATCCCCAAGGACTTGCCAAGGACCGCGTGGAAGCACGGACGGATTTTAAAGTTATTAAATCAGATCAGTACACATCGTTGATTGAGGTTCGATTATTCACGGGCCGCCAACATCAAATCCGTAAACACGCCGCCATCGCCAAACACGCGATCTTAGGTGACACCCGTTACGGCGACCCAAAATTCAATAAGCGCATCGCCGAGATTTACAAAACCGACAGAATGTTCCTGCACGCGGGAAAACTAAAAATTTCCATCAGTGGAAAAGAACACACCTTCGAAGCGCCCCGCGAATTCTAAAAGGTGTCTATTTTCCAATTTTACTATCTAATTTTGATAAGAAGCTTGCGACTAAGTCGTCGCGGGCTTGGCCACTCACCGGGCGAGCACCCAATGGGTATTCTTTGTAAAGTTCCGTCGGGATTTCCAACAAGAAGCGCGAGGGAACTGAGGGACGAACCACACCGTTCTTTTTACGTTGCTGACAGCGAGACATCACCAGACGGTTTTTCGCGCGCGTAACACCGACATAGAACAAACGACGTTCTTCGTCGATATCAGAGCCCAGGTTTTTATGTGGAAGAAGGTCTTCCTCAATCCCCGCCAAAATAACAACAGGGAATTCCAAACCTTTGGAGGCGTGCAATGTCATTAGCTGAACTTTGTTTTGATCTTCTTCTTCGTTGTGGTCTTCTCGAAGCATCATCGAATCGACGAAAGATTTGATGTATTCAACTTCATGAGCACGACGCCCCAAGTACGCATCTAAAATACGCCCCAGGATTTCGACCACAATCCACTTTTTCTCGGCAGAAGCCGGATCTGCCGCCGTATTCATCACGTATTCTTTATATCCCAGTTGATCGAACAACTCGACAAGCTTACCACCTGGGGACGAGCCGACACTGAAATCCAAAATATGCGTTGGCAGATATTCGATGAACCCCAAAAGGTCTTCGATCGCCTCTCCCGTTTTTTCCGGGATTTCGGCATCTCTCCACAGACGACAAGCGTCCAGGAAACTGACTCTGCGTTTTTGCGAAAACTCCGTCAGCTTTTCAATCGTCGTATCACCCACCCCGCGATTAGGGACATTGATAATACGACGAAGGGAAACTTCATTCGGAGAGAATGACTGTTTTAAGTAAGCCATGATGTCTTTAATCTCTTTACGATCAAAGATCGAAGTCCCACCGGAAATATTATACGAAATATTGGCACGTCTTAAGGAAGCCTCGATCAAACCACCTTGCGTGTTGGATCGATACAAAACCGCAAAGTCTTTCAGCCTATAACCCTCTTTTAGGAAGTGCTGGATTTCCTGAACGACGAATTCACATTCATCTTCCTCGCGCTCCAGAATAAAGACCTCCGGCAAAACACCCGTGTCTTTAGCGGCTTCAGCGCGCAGAACTTTACCGTGACGATTTTTATTTTTAGAGATCGCCGCATTGGCTACCGCCAGGATTTCCCCCGACGAACGGTAATTACGCTCCAGCATAATGACTTCACATTTTTTGTGCTCATGCGGAAAATTCAAAATGTTTTTGATCTCGGCTCCACGCCAACCATAGATCGATTGATCGTCGTCACCCACAACCGTAATGTTGCTGTGAGGCTTAACGATTTGCTGGATCAAATCCATTTGCATGCGATTCGTATCCTGAAACTCATCGACCATGACTTGAGAGAACTGACTTTGGACTTTTTCTAAAATTTCCGGATGCTGTTTGAAAAGCTGCAACGGCTTGATCAACAAACCTTCAAAATCCACCACGCCCAAATGCTCCAAGCGTTTTTCGAATTTTGGTGCCAGCATTTCCACCATCTCGTGGTACTCGTCAAAGCCTTCGTGAGTGTGTGCCACTCCCGTACGACGATCATTGATCATCGATAAAATTTTATCGATGTCGAATTTGTCTTTGCCAGAATTTGCGATGTTTTTGATGAGCTCTTTTAAAACAGCATTGCAGTCCGTTTGATCGACGATACCGAAATGTGGAGAAAGACCTGCGTGTTTATGAAAGCGACGCAGAATTTGCAAACCAAAGGAGTGGAAGGTACCAGCCCACAGACCGTCCCCTGCTCCGCCCAACTTTTGTTTCACACGATGCTTTAATTCACGTGCGGCTTTATTGGTGAAGGTCAAAACGCAGATCTCCGATGATTGCGCCACACGTTCAGAAATCATTCTTCCTGTACGTGAAACCAACACCGTCGTTTTGCCGGAACCCGCCCCCGCCAGAATCAGCAAGGGACCGAAGTTATGTTTAACAGCTTTTTGCTGTTCAGGGTTCAACCCCTTCAACCAATCCATGAAATCCAGTCTATCTCAGAAAAACAAAACGTCGTACTTCCGTACGACGCATCAGAAAAATAAAAAAATGATCCCTGATTGTCAATGAGGCTGCGCCAAAAGGTTCAGCCGTCACCCGAAGGGGGCCGATACGGCCCACGCGGAGGTTCTGGCCCGCAGCGCAGGCGTGCTGCA
Organism: Bdellovibrio sp. KM01; assembly: GCF_013752535.1. Lineage (NCBI taxonomy): Bacteria > Pseudomonadati > Bdellovibrionota > Bdellovibrionia > Bdellovibrionales > Pseudobdellovibrionaceae > Bdellovibrio > Bdellovibrio sp. KM01. Next base: position 1,289,868 of record NZ_CP058348.1, on the reverse strand, counting down.
GGCACGTCGGAGCGAGGACCAGGGCCGACAACGCAGTCGGATGGACTTTTTCGCGCGGCCGACGACTATACGCGGTTGTGAATAAGAGTTCTAACTTCATCTTCGAATACTACTTCGATTTTATCCGAAGCTGCATCTTTGATGAAACCCAAACCGAATTTAGGATGTTGCAATTTCGTGTTTTTCTCGAATTTGCCCTTCATGTTGTAAGTCGCAGTGGAGCCACCGTTCGCCATCAACATTTCGTATTCGTTTTTATGGGAAGATTTGCGCGAGTTCAAAGTTTGTTCGCGTTTTTTAGCGGCAGCACCTGTCAAAGGTTTGCCAGTTTTAGTCTGAGCCTTAGGAAGAGAATATGTTTTTTGAGAACCGCAAATCTCACATTTGATTTTTGCAGAAGTTGCCGACGTATGCGCCAAGACTACATGGTATCTATCAGCATCACATTTTTTACAGAATGCAAAAAAGGATTTCGCTACTGGCGGCAGAGTATTCATCGTCATTTCTATTCCTATTCTAGTATTGTTGTTTCAATTGATAAATCATTAGCTTGTCCTCTAACTTTTTCTGCGCAATTTCACCGGCGCTTAAAAAGAAAGGACCCTCTTCGCGTTCGATACGTTGTTGGAATTCCAACATGCTTTCTTCGTTTTTAGGGTCAATGAACGTCCCCGTAGGTCCGTAGTGTTCCAAAAACGCCAAGTCTTCCTCTTTATTGAAAAACTTCTCCCAACAATGAGTATTGACTCGAACACGGTAAGTTATAGTTTTAGCATGAGAATGCACCGGAGCGTAAGCCCCAATCACCTCTAAATGTCCATAATGCGAATGAAGCTTCAATGCTGGGCTGCCCCATTGAGTCATCCCAGAGCACTGCTCGACATTGGCATACCACAAACCGAAAGCTTTCGAGAGGAAACCCAGACCGTAAAACTGCTCTTCCTTCGGTAATAACGAATTAACCGAGCATAGGTTGTGAGCCACCCACTCCCCTTTGTGCATAGTGGGGATAATAATAAACAATGAAAGTGGGACCCAATCCATCTCGTCGAGGGATTCGATCTCCTTTAAAACTTTGGAAGCTTTGATCGGACTTAGTGACGCAGGGTATTTTTTTGGATCCAAAACCTCGCGAACCAGCTTGGAAAGCACCTTTGGACGAGCCGCAAAGCCCGCAACAAACCCTGGCATCACCGCGCAGTCATAGAAAACCCAACGAGGCATCGCCATATTGGAAGGACCAAATGCGCGCTCTTCGATGGATAAAATACGATCGGCAAAAGCGATCTCGGTGATATCGAGAGGATCTTTGAAGATCGGGCTTTGTTTGAACCAATCAAGTTTATGAAAAGAGCCGGGCTGAGCAATTTCATTTTCTTCACGCACGAACACGTAAGGACGGATGTCCTCATTGCTCAACCAACTTGCTTTCTTCAGTAACTCATTAATCAACTACGTACTCCGGTCTTAGGGGGCCTATCGGCCGACCATATCTTCAGGTCTAACTAGTTTATCAAATTCTTCGCCGCTGAGGAGTCCAAGATTGATGGCTTCTTCGCGCAGCGTAGTGCCATTTTTGTGGGCAGTTTTGGCGATTTTCGCCGAGTTGTCGTACCCAATCTTAGGATTCAGCGCCGTTACCAGCATCAACGAATTGTCGAGGTGCTTTTTTATTTGCTTCTGATTCGCTTCAATTCCCGAGACACAGTGATCGACAAACGACTCACAGGCATCTGAGATCAAACGTATTGAGTTTAATACGTTAAACACGATCACAGGCTTAAACACGTTCAATTCAAAGTGCCCCGTCGCTCCTCCGATAGTCACAGCGACGTGATTTCCCATCACCTGCGCACAGACCATAGTCATGGCCTCGCACTGAGTGGGATTCACTTTGCCCGGCATAATCGAACTGCCAGGCTCGTTTTCTGGTAAATGTAGCTCTCCAATACCACATCGCGGTCCAGAACCCAACAAGCGAATGTCATTCGCGATTTTCATCAATGAAACGGCGATGGTGTTTAATGCCCCGCTCACTTCAACCAAGGCATCATGACTTGCCAAGGCTTCAAATTTATTTTCTGCAGATACGAATGGAATTTTCGTCTCGCGCGCAATTTCGGCAGCGGCTTCGACGGCGAATTTTGGATGAGTATTAAGCCCCGTTCCAACGGCCGTTCCACCCAATGCCAGCTCATGAAGATGCGGCAGAGTGTTTTTGATTCGGTGAATGCCGTGCTTTATTTGTGTCGAGTAGCCCGAAAACTCTTGTCCTAACGTAAGCGGAGTTGCATCCATCAAATGCGTGCGACCGATCTTAACGATGTCATTGAATTCCTTTTGTTTGGCCGAAAGAGCCAGATAAAGTTTTTCCATCATCGGAATCAGACGATGATAAACCTGCTCTCCCACCGCAATGTGCATCGCTGTTGGGAAAGTATCATTCGAGGATTGGCCTTTGTTCACGTCGTCGTTCGGGTGGATATCTTTTGATGGAAGTTTTACGCCCATCATATCCATTGCGCGATTGGCGATAACTTCATTGGCATTCATATTGGTCTGAGTGCCCGAACCTGTTTGCCACACGACCAATGGAAAATGCGCATCGAGTTTTCCAGAGATCACTTCATCAGCGGCTTTGACGATAACGTCCGCTTTCTTCGCATCCAAAATGCCCAGCTTTTGATTTGTCAGGGCAGCACTTTTTTTAAGGATACCCAAGGCACGAATCATCTCGCGCGGAAATCTATCGCCACCGATCTTGAAATTTTCTGTCGAACGTTGGGTTTGTGCTCCCCAAAATTTATCAGCTGGGACTTGCACGTCCCCCATGGTGTCTTTCTCTGTACGGAAACTCATTTACGACCTCCTGTTGACCATTCCAACATGGGCTTGGTCCGTTGGGTAAATCACAAGTTCTTGTATGTTCACATGCGCAGGACGAGCCACGCACCAAGCAATTGTTTCGGCCACGTCCTTGGGTTCAAGTGGCATCATACCTTCGTAAACTTTGTCTGCCTTCTTTTGATCATCAAATCGTACAAATGAAAACTCAGTGTGAACCATGCCGGGTTCAATGTTGGTCACGCGTACTTTCGTGCCCAGCAAATCCATACGCAGGCCCTCTGACAGTGCACGCACTGCAAATTTTGTTGCGCAATACACTCCCCCACCTGGATATGTCCATCGGCCAGCGACAGATCCCAAGTTTACGATATGGCCGGAATTTTTTTTGACCATGTGTTCAACCACACCGCGGGTGATGAAAAGCAAACCTTTGATGTTGGTATCGATCATCGTTTCCCAATCATCCAAGGAGCCGTCTTGCATTTTGTCGGTGCCTTTCGCAAGACCGGCATTGTTCACAAGCACTTCGACGTTTTGCAAATCCGCTTGGTGGGCTTTCATGAATTCACTCACTTCAAAACGATCAGAAACGTCGAAGCTGGCTTTGATGACTTTGATCTGAGGGAATTTTTTATGAAGAGTGGCTTCCAATTCATCGAGTCTGTCCATACGGCGACCCGTGATAATTAATGAAAAATGTTGAGCCGCCAAAGCCTCCGCCGTCGCCCAACCAATACCTGCCGTTGCCCCCGTAATCAGAGCCCATCTTTGCATACGCACCTCACAATGAAATAAATTCTATCCCCACCCCCAAATAAAAGGTACGCCGTACCTTTCGGGGATGCAGCGCGTTTCTTCGGAGGTACGGCGTACCTTTTGGGGGTGCGGTGTGTTAGGGTGGCTGGCTATGAAATGCCCATGCGGATCCGACAAAAATTATAGTGAATGTTGTGGTATCTACCACTCTGGAAAAGCGAATGCTCCAACGGCGGAAGCCTTGATGCGATCTCGTTATGCTGCCTTTGCAAAAAATCAAATGCAGTACTTGCGCGATACAACCGACCCTCAATCTTTGGGCGACATCGATGATGAAGCGAACCAAGAATGGGCGGAACGCGCGAAATTCTTAAAGCTTGAAATCGTAAAAGCTGAAGAAAAAGCCAACAAAGGTATCGTTGAGTTTAAAGCTTTCTATTCTGTTGATGACGAAGAATACGTTCATCACGAAGTTTCCACTTTCCGCCGTCAAGAGGGCCAATGGTTCTTTAAATCTGGCAAAGTGAAAGAAACCAAAGAGGCGCAATCATGAAATATTGGTTGATGAAATCTGAGCCTGACGTTTACTCCATCGATCAGTTGAAAAAAGATTCAACGACTTGGTGGGAAGGTGTGCGCAATTACCAAGCACGCAACTTTATGCAAAAAGATATGCAAGTCGGCGATATGGTTTTGTTCTATCACTCCAACGCCGAACCGCCTGGTGTGGCGGGACTTGCCCGTATTTCTCGCGTGGCAGAACCCGATAAAGCGCAATTTGATAAAAAATCTGAATACTTTGATGCGAAAGCGACCAAAGAAAAACCCATCTGGTATTGCACGCAAGTGGAATACGTTCAGAAGTTTTCTGAGATCGTTTCTTTGCAAGATCTTCGCGACAACCCGAAATTGTCAGACATGCTGGTTTTAGCCAAAGGTTCCCGCCTTTCCGTACAGCCCGTGGATAAAAAGCATTTTGATATCGTAAAAAAGATGGGCGGAATCTAGTCATGAAGCTATTCTTGGCTCCGATGGAAGGTGTTGTCGACTGGGTGATGAGAGATACTCTGACCCAGATCGGTGGCGTTGATCAGTGCGTGACAGAATTCCTGCGCGTAACAGATCGCCTGCATCCCGAGAGCGTTTTCCTAAAAAACTGTCCTGAACTTCGCACGGGCTCCCGCACTCGCTGGGGCACGCCGGTGTTCGTTCAGCTTTTAGGGGGCCAAGCAGAGCCATTGGCTTTGAATGCTGAACGCGCCGTAAAACTGGGAGCTTTGGGTATCGATTTGAATTTCGGCTGCCCGGCTAAAACTGTGAATCGTCACGATGGTGGTGCTTCGTTGCTAAAGTCATGCGACCGTGTTCATACAATTGTGGATACAGTTCGTAAAGCGGTTCCTGCGCATGTGCCTGTGACTGCTAAAATCCGTCTGGGTTTTGATGATCCCACAAAATGTATCGACATCGCTCAAGCCGTTGAAGCTGCGAACGCCTCGTGGCTGACAATCCACTGCCGTACCAAAACAGATGGTTACAAACCACCTGCTTATTGGGAATGGATCCCGCGTATTAAAGAAAAAACCAAGATCAAGATTATCGCGAACGGCGAAATCTGGAATGTTCATGATTTCCATCGCTGCGTGGAAGTCACCGGCTGCGAAGATTACATGATCGGCCGCGGAGTGATGAGCAACCCGTTTATCTTTAAACAGATCAAACAGAGCTTAAAACAAGAGACTGTCGAAGAAATGACCTGGCAACGTGCGAAGCCTTTGCTTCCGCAATTCTTTGCTGCCAGTACAGAGTACATCAATGACTATTTCGCGGTTTCCCGCACGAAGCAGTGGTTGAAGGCTTTGTCTTTGAAAAACATCGAAGCCAAAGAAGTTTTCGACCAGATCAAAATCCTGAAAAAACCCCAAGAGTTCCACTCTCAACTTTTAAAAGTAACCGAATAAAAGGTGCCAGGTCCTATTTCTTGGCGAAATGCACCAAGAAATAGGACCTGGCACCTTTTACTACTCGTAGCGAAGGGCATCGATGGGGTGAAGTTCTGAAGCCTTTTTGGCGGGGTAAAGTCCGAAGACGATACCGATGAACGCAGAGAAAAAGAACGACAGGCCCACGGCGTTTGCGGAGATGGACATCGGCCAACCCATCGCGGCCGATAAGCCTGCGGTGACTCCCCACGCAAGGGCAATACCCAACAAACCGCCGATAACGGAAACCACGACGGATTCAGCCAGGAATTGCATTAAGATATCTATCTTACGGCCACCGATGGCTTTACGCAGACCGATCTCGCGGGTTCTTTCTGTAACCGATACCAGCATGATGTTCATGATCCCGATACCACCGACCAGCAACGAGATCGCCGCAATGGAGCTTAAAAGCATCGACATGGTTTTACTGCTGCTTTCGATTGCTTGTTGAAGGTCGGCCATGTTGAAGATTTGGAATGCATCGTCTTGAGCAGACAAAGGCACACGATGGCGTTTATTTAAAACTTCTTTCAGTGAGTCTTGAGTTTCGTCGATCAGTTCTTTTTGCGCGACCTCAACGTCGACAGAGTCCACGTAGTTCTTACCAAACATGCGATACATTGCGGTTTGCACGGGAATGATGATGCGATCATCTTGGTCATTCGGACCCTGCGCGCCTTTTTCTGGGAGCATTCCGATCACGGTGAAATTGATTTTATTAATTTTGATCACTTCGCCAATCGGGGATTTATCGCCGAACAGCTCTCTGGAAACAGTTCTGCCGATGACCGCCACCAAGGCGCGGCGTTGGTTTTCATCATCAGAAAAGAAACGGCCCAACACGGGTTCTGCGTTTCTGACCTCGACAAATGACGTCGATACGCCTGCAACTGAGGTGTTCCAGTTTTTATTAAGGTAAGTAACTTGGCCCCGGCCATTTACATTCGAAACGATATTTTTAATCGAAGGGATTTGGGCTTTCAAGGCTGCCACGTCATCGGTGGTGATACGAATCCTTACACCCGATTCCTGGGCAACCCCCGCCACACGCACATTCCCCGCACGCAAAATCAAAAGATTCGAGCCCATAGATGCCAACTGTTTTTCGATCGACTGCTGTGCTCCCGCCCCCAATGCCAGCATAGTGACGACCGCTGCGACACCAATCAAAATACCCAGCATGGAAAGTCCTGAACGAACTTTGTTCGCTGCCAACGTTTTCCAACCCTGGTGGAAGTGCTCAATCAACTCCCCAAAGTGAAAAGCAGAATCCAAGGACTGATCCGACAAGTGGGCGTTGCTTTTATTCAAAGGCACTTTACGCTCGTCACTTTGCACGACACCGTCACGCATACGGATCAGACGGTTTGCTTGTGCCCCAATTTCTTCTTCGTGGGTTACGATCACGACCGTGATACCTTGAGCATTGAGGGATTTTAAAATATCCATGATCTCTTTTTCACTTTTCGAGTCCAAGTTTCCCGTGGGCTCATCGGCGAAAACGATACGCGGATTATTAATCAACGAACGTGCGATGGCGACACGTTGCTGCTGACCACCCGACAACTCGTTCGGTTTATGATCACCACGACTCCCCAGGCCCACCTTTCCCAAAAGCACTTCAGCTTTTGAAAAATCAAATTTCTTTTCAGAGTATAAAAGCGGCAAAGATACGTTTTGCCACGCCGGCATTCTTGGCAGCAGATTGAACTGCTGAAAAATAAATCCGATTTCATCGCGACGTAAGATCGCAAGCTCGTCTTCAGAAAGTTTTGAAACCTCGCGCCCATGAAGTTTATAGGAGCCCGCCGTCGGCACGTCCAATAAACCCAAAATATGCATCAACGTCGACTTACCAGAGCCCGAAGGCCCCATGATTGCCACAAAGTCGCCATCCTCAATGGTCAAAGTCACATCGCGAAGAGCCTCGACGATGTTGTCTCCCATTTTGTATGATTTTTTTATGCCGCTGATTTCAATCATAATCTGCTCACAATCAAACGTTTAATGGCTTAAAACTATCTTGGAGGACCGCCGGCACCACCGGATTTACGAGTGCCGCCACCTTTGCTCCCGAATGGTGAAAAGGGATTTGAACCTTGTTTGCCACCGGAAGACAATTTCACTTCCTGAACCATGGCAATCTCGCCCTCTTCTGCCCCCTCTAGGATTTCCGTCAATTTTCCGTCAGTGATACCGACTTTAACTTCGCGGTTCTGCGGTTTGCCGTCAGCTCCTTGGATCATCAGGTAAGTAGTTCCACTTTGCACACGCAAGGCTTCGCTAGCCACAACCAGGATGTCTTTTTTGTTTTTCACATAGAAAGTGACGTTCGCAGTCATCCCCGAGCGCATGAACTCAGGCGTTTTACCTTCCGGCAAAGCATCAACGATATAAGTCGTCACACTGTTGACGGTTTTCGAATCAAAAGCGATTTGATCTGCCGTCGCTTTGATTTTTTCGCCTGGATAAGCATCCAAAACGATTTCGGCCTGTTCTTTCAATTTGATTTGGGAAATATCCGTCTCGTCCACCTGGGCTTTGACGGTTAAACGATCTGACATCGTCAAAATCGCGTCAGCCGTGGTGAAAGTTTGACCGGGCTCGACACTTCTTAAAATGATTGTTCCTGAAATCGGCGCCATGATCGGAGTGGCCAGATAAAGATCCGCCCAACGCTTGTATTCTTCAGCACCTTTCGCTCGAGCCGCATCCAGCATCGCCGCTCTTTCCGTCGAACTCATGATCGCGATGGTTTGACCTTTCACGACCTTTTGTCCCTCACGAACCAGGACTTGCTCCATACGCCCCGCCACCGGAGCTTTGATCTCAAGACGGTTTTCGGGTTGAACCGTTCCTGTCGCCAAAATCGTAACTTCGATATTGCCTTTTTTTAGAGGCAGGCGTTTGTATGTCACTTCATTTTGCTTACTTTGATTCCAGTAGTAGTATCCACCACCGCCCAGAACTAGCACAGCGACAACTGCCCAGGTGATTTTGTTTCTTATTAGATTCTTCATAGCAACGCTCCCACACCTTGAGCTCTTTCCCACGCGGCTTCAGCAACAATGCGATCGCGTTTCGAGGTTAGATACAGTTTGGTTTTATTGATCAGATCTGTTTCGATATTGTCCCAGTCTTCAAATGACATCAGACCGTTATTGTATTTGGCGCGTGCAATATCAGCACGCGTACGCGCCGCTTGCACAAAAGCTTCATAGACCGACAATTGCTCAACGGCTTCGACATAGTCTTTGTAAGCTTTCTTTAAACTGGAAAGCAGCGTGCGATCAATACCCGCCAGGTTGCTTTTCGCAGCATACAACTGGGACGTCTGACTTTTCGTCGCATAGTAATCACGGCCACCGTTAAACAAGGGCAAAGTCAAAGTTGCTCCCAACGTCCAACGATCCTGGTTGTTCGGATAAAAGTTATTACCGTAATCACCCATTGTTGCTGACAGATCCAAGCTTGGGAAAAATCCTGAGCGCGCATTTTTAACCGAAGCCTCTGAAACTTCCACTTGAGCTTGGTAAGTTTGACGATCCGGCGTTGTCGCCGCGATCGATTTGAAATCCGGCTCTTTTGAAGGCGGACTTGCCAAAGGAATTTCTTCTTTAATGTTGAGTGGTTCCTCGCCATCGAAACCGATCACTTTTTTAAGATCCGCTTCGCTGGTATCTCGGTCATGCTTGGCTTTCAAATTATCCAATTGCGCTTGCTTGTAGTTCGCTTGCGATAAAAGCAAGGAACCTTTGTTCTCGCGACCGCTTTCATAGCGCAGTTGAACAATACGCAAATTGTCGTTACGGCGCTTTACGATTTCTTCAGAAATCTTAATGGAATCTGTCGCGAAAATGGCAGACGCAAAAGCAGACTTAAGATCATAGCTCACTTGCGAACGTGTCGTACGCAAAGCGGCGTCTGAAACCTTCATTTGTCCACGAGCTTGTTCAACCTTAGATGAATCTGCAAATCCCTTAAACACATTTTGCGATGCACTTAAATAGGCAGAGTAAGCTCCTCCAGAAGAGGAATCTGCTCCAGTGCTGTTGTCCGTAGTTCCCGTTTGCGCATACCCCAGATTCGCTGAAAGTTGCGGGAAATATCCGCTCTTATTACTTTCAACGGTGTACTTGCTGGCATTCAAAGACTCTTCAGAAAACTGCAAATCGGCGTTATTCTTTTTAACAAGATTAAGAGCCTCTTGATATGTCAAAGGTTGCTGCGCCCACACAAGTGACGAGCAGACCGTCATTGAAATCGTGATGAAAAACACTCTGCAAGTACGCATAGCAGATCCTCTTTCCTCTTACCATTAGCTCTGGAATACGAGGGGAAGTCAAACTTCCCGCAGTGTTCCGAAGCTTATAGTTAGAGTATAGAAGAATTGTGTAAAGATTAAGGAGACGCCTCGTATCGAGCCGCAGGTCCTTTTTTATAGGCGGTCTTATTGAACTCAGCGACGGATTGCTGGAAGACTTCTTTGATTCGCTTTTGCTCAAGCTTGGTTAGATAAAGGTCAGGGCTTTGCCCCATCAGCAGTTTTACGGAGCCCTGATTAAGTGTATCCGTACGCATATCGATGCCGAATGTAACACCTTCGAGCTTATTTGGATCCATGACCGATCCCAAATTTTTACGCAGCAGCTTTTCAATCGACTCCCCGTGCGTACTGAGTGAACTTCTGGTTTCTGCAGACTTAACACCATCATTCACAAAAGCAAAACGCATCTTGGAGGCGTACTTGCTATCGGCCACTCGACTGAGGACTTTGACTTTTTCTTGCTCATTTAAAGGCTTCGTAGCAATCGCAACGCAGTCATCCCCTGAACAGACGGACTTGATTTTGCCTGGCTCAACGGATTCGGTAACAACTTTCGTAAAAAACTGTTTTTGAGTGTTTACGTCATGGGTCACGGCTTTTTCGGCCTTACGTGCTTCGCTTAACGCCGTATCCAAATCCTTGGATTTAGCCAACGCATCCGCGGTGCCCTTCATATTGGAAGCACCCAAGCCCACAAAATCCATCGTGAATCCGCCCTGAGCCGCATCGTTCAAATTGGCATTTTCACGTTTGGCGATCATCAGGCCCGGTGAAAATTCATCGCTGGTTTTCACATAGCGCTGCAGATCTTCAACGGTTTTATCGGAAAGAGTTGCAAGCTTATAGCGATTTGACAATGCTGACTTAATTGTCGCAGAGTCCCCCATGTTCTTACGAACGATATCAAAGACCTCGGGCTTAAAGGTATCACCCTCCACCAATTTCGTCTGCCGCAGCTGCTGCTGCAAAGAAACACGGTCTTGCTCAACGGCTTGAACTTTGGCGTTTAAGTCTGATTTCAATTTTGAATCACTATACGAAACCAGCTCGCCCGGTTCTGTTTTTCTGGCATAGCGAGCGGCGATTCCGGCCTCATCTGCGGTTTTGCCGAAACCTGCTTTGAAATAGTCCTGCGGCTTATCGCTTGAACGCAAAAGGTTGTTGTCCTTCATGTACTTCGAAAACTCGTCATTGGATTCTTTGAAAACAGTCGCCAGGCGCTTTTCCAAATCTTTAGGAACTTTCCCCTCAAAGGCAAAGCGCAAAGACTTGAAATCGGAATACTCGGAAATTTTTAAATCCGGGAATTCTTTTTGCAGCTCTTCCATGCGTTTTAAGACGAGGTCCTTGTGATAGTTCGTTAAACTGGTCACAAGATTCTTGTCCTTCAGATTGTCATTTAGATATTTCATCTGACTGTTTTCGATATTCACGAAATAGGCGTTGGCGTCTTTGCCTTTTTCAGCCAAGGCGATGAATTTTTCATTCTGGGCAACGGTCGTCGGATTATAGTCCACGTACTTTTTGATAAACTCCGTACGACCCGCCAAAGCACTTACTTTTACAGCTTCCGCATCGAGTGCTTCCATTTTGCTTAAAGCTTTAACTGCTCGAGCACCCTTGAAGGCAGCGCCCGCTAACAAAGTGGGATCAATCACCTGCCCCACAGCATAACAGGCCATCTCGGCTTGTGCCTTGGAAGTATAGCAATTGAATTTCTGGTATTCTTTTTTCAACTTCGCTTTGATGATCGCAGACAAATCTGCAAGCTTTGCCTTTTGCGACTCGGTTAGCTCATTGTCCTTGGGATGCATTTCTGGTGGTTTCGAATTCGGCACGCTTCTGTGCATAGATTGCAAATAGGCCTTGCGATCCTGAACTTGAACAAACAAAGCCGTTGCAGAGATCCTTCCTAATTCCTCATCGGACATCGAGGCGTAACGTGGATCATCCTTTACCAAATCCTTTTTACAAGCCAAAGACTGATTGCACTGCGAGACAAATTCCGAACGAAGTTTTTCGTTGGTTTTAATATTTTCCCATGCGGCGTCAATCTGATTGCCAAGTCCGACGACCATGTCCTTCAAAGCCACACCCGTGTCGATCAAGGAGTTTGTGTAACCACGAAGACAAGATTTAATTTCTTCCGTCGCTGTGTTTTCCTCCGCTTGCGCACATAATTCAGAAACACCACACTTGCGGATCAATCCAACGTGCGCAGAGTTTTCCAACGCGAGTTCATCACATTTTAACGCTTTACTTTCAATCGCACACTGATTGGCAAATTGTGTAAGAACACTGGACGAAGAGGATTGTGACGAGCACGTCACGTTTGTGCACGCAGCGAGTACACCCACGTTGGCGACAGCCGACGTATGCTTGCCGAACAGAATTATGAAGATCAGGACCAAAACGCGCACTTGCAATCAACTTCCTTGAATACTTTTTGATTACATATTGATCGGCAATTTGTGAGATGAAATATAGCGATTCTCAGAGGGAAACTGTCAAAACTCTTTGATACGAATCCAAACATGTGTTCAGAGTGCGGGAATACAATTGAACTTCACTTTTCAGCCTCAATTAGAGACTTCATACTCAGAATTCCAGGAGGTCCTGTATGAAAATGAGACGCTTTGTTGCACTGATCCTATTGCCCCTTTCCTGGGGAATCACATCGCACGCCTTGGCTGGCGGCAGTCGCGATCGCGTGACTGAACTCAAACAACAGATCCTCGAGATCTCCCACGCGGCTCAAGGAGAGTACGATGGCGACGACAACAGCGCCGAGGTACGTGCGCAATTAGATCCACTCGTCACAGAACTTGTGAGCCTTGTCCCTGCGCGCACAGAAACAGAAAAACTTCCACAAGTTGTAGGATCGTGGCAACAAGTTTGGTCAGATGGCCCTGGTGGAGGAGTGCCTGGCGCCGGAGCTTTGGCAAATGCCGTTTTCCAAGTGGTTTTTCCCGACGGTTACTATTGGAATGTAGCAAAAAATAAATTTGCTGGCATTGAAGCGATGGGATTTTTGCGTGGGAAATTTGCAATTGATACCGACAAGCTGAACATTGAATTCACCAAATCTGTGGGCTCACCAAAATGGGTAGCCGCGGGAACCGAGTCCTATTTGCTGGCAATGCGCGCGGAAGTTGGAACTTACGATAAAATTCCAACTCCGGGTCCGATTGGTAAAAAAGGATTTTTAGCTAACACTTATGTGGACGAAGATATCCGCATCTGTACCGGTGGCGGTGATGATTTTGGTACGGGAACTTATTTGTATGTACTGGAAAGAAAATCGCAGTTCTAGAACTAGCGCTTTTCACCCTGGTGGAAGGCATCGTTACGAGCTTTGCGGAGGCCTTGGCACGAAGCTGGGGCCGATTTGCCATAGCATACCTTGCCAATCTTCTGGGACATATCACTCCACTTTTGCAGGCTTTTGCCTGCAGCCAAAATATCATCCTTGGAAATATCATTCAGCGCAGAAACTTTTGGAATCTCGACAATGAGTTTTCCCAGGTAATAAGCCTTTTGTTCTTTTGTGATATTTCTAAATTCATCATAATCCATCACATAAAATGGACCGTCTTGAGGCTCAACGCCTTCTTCTTCAGCGGGAGGGACCGCGTGGGCGATGACACTAAAATTCAAAATCATCATGAGGCTAATAAACTTTTTCATTATTGCACCCCTTGGCCCGACTGAGTTGGAGCCGCATCAGAACCGCCACTTTGAATGATTTCTTCCAGATCTGGGCGCTTCAGCTTGGCAGCTTTCCAGAAAACCTCCATTTTGCGCACAGCTCTTTTATATTCTGGATTGATCACGCGGTCCTCTTCTCTCTTTTTCATCTCAGAAGGTTTATACTTGGGAATTTTCACAAACTTTTTAGCATCGATACAAACTGTTTTGTCCACCAACGGAACATCTTGATTTTCGACGTTACCAAAGGAAGTCGCATTGACAGGAGGATTGCCGACAAAGAAATCAAATTTATTGCGACCCTGAACAGCACCCCCCGTATCTTCGATCAGAAAATATCCTGGATGAGATACGATTTTTCCATTGGGCAATTTCACCTTTTTCCCGTGCATTGCAGGCATAGAGATCACAGTCCCCATCCTGTTAAAGTCTTCATCGGCAGCAATAGAAATAAAGGGAATAATGCAGGTCCCAGCTTTACCTCTGCCAGTTTTGCAACCCTGACGTGAAAGCCCATCCATATTGTACAGAGTTGTGGTCGCGATATTACCCGGGCAAAGAGCCAAAGCAGACTCACCCGCAAAAATAGCAACTAAAATCGTTAGAATGGACTTCATAAGAAATCTTCCCTTTAGCATTCAACAAAGTACTGCAAGTTAGGGACCCGTCCTACCTGCTCTAGATTGGCGGCAGTTGCGAAAGAACTTTGCAACTGATGTAAACTCTAGACACTTTTATAGTTTAGCGCGGGTGTCTCAGTTGGAGAAAATCTAACTGAGAGGAAGATGGGAACTAGACTTGTTTCACAAGAGAATCGTAAGGACTCCCGAGTGAAACCCAGTCTTAAGTAGGATGAGATTAGCCTTTTAACATTTCATCAAGCTTGCCCTCTTCATCGAGAGCTTTCAAATCCGTGTAGCCACCGACAAGTTTGCCGTTGATCAAGATGATTGGAACGGTTCTCCAACCGGTTTCATTTTTGATGCGATCAATTTCTTCAGGTTTATCAGTGAGGTCGATCACTTCGAAATCGATTCCTTTATTTGTCATAAAGGTTGTTGCGCGATCACAGTATGGGCAGGGATTCTTTTTATACATAAGCACTTTAGCCATGTGACACCTCTTTCCAGTTTCTTTTTGACATAATTTGCATAAAAGGACAAGGTCTTGGAGATGAAATGCCTTCTCTGCGAAAACCCAGATTCAGCCCGTTTCAAGGTGATAAAAAAACCTGAGCGTAGCTATTATCATTGCGCGCTCTGCGACTTGATATTTATGGCTCCTGAGGAACGCATGACTGCGATCGAGGAAAAAGCCCGATACGATTTTCATCAAAATGAAGACCAAGCTGGTTATCGCGCTTTTCTGTCACCATTGATGAAAGACGTCGAAGAGTACACCGCAAAATCTGGAAAATCGGCCAGTGATCTGCAACTTCTGGATTACGGCTGTGGTCCCACGGCTTTTCTGGGGGCTTATTTTGTTTCCAAAGATTATCAAGTCACGAACTACGACTTGTACTATCAGCCAGACCAAGACGCTTTAAAAAAATCCTACAGCATCGTGACTTCCACTGAAGTGTGGGAGCATCTGCACAATCCTAAAATCGATATCGAGCAACAACTGCGCATGTTAAAAAATGGCGGCATTCTGGCGGTGATGACCTCGGCCCACAAAGGCGAAGCTCACTTTCATGATTGGCACTATCGCCGTGACCTGACTCACGTGTCGTTCTTTTCTGAAAAGACCATGCAGTGGGTAGCGCATAAATATAATTTAAAAACGGTGAAGGCGAAAAGCCCTTATTGGGTCTTCAAGAAGTAATTCGACCGCTCCAAAACCCCAACAGATTATTTTTTGCAGACCTCAGTTGAAGAGGAAGATGCAGAAAACGAAGTCGCGACGTTTCTTGACGGTTTTGACGAATCAACCTGCGCAAGAAATGTCAGCATGCTAACGAAAAAGATGCCAATATAAAAATAAGTGAAGTTCTTTGGCTGCAATATGAGCTGAACGATGGCGCGCGCCTTATCGGCCCACGATCGGCGCCAATACAGAATATCTTCTAAAGAGACTGTGATCATTCCTAACATGACTGTGCCAGTACAGGCCATCAAGCAAGCACCCCAAGTTCCTAAAAGCATTTTCGCCCAAGTACACGATGTGAACCGATGCAATTTTTCAACCGTCGCGCCGACCGTAAAAGGGAAAATAGTAAAAAATAAAATGAAGGCAACCAAGTTGACGAAAAAGACCACCGATACCATGCGCGTGAGACTGGCTATTTGCTTGGAATACTGCCCTTTCGGCGCAATCTTAGGTTGTGCCTCAACAAGTCTCCGCATTACTTCTTCAGCGTCAATGGAAGGGTTGCGACGTAATAACTCCTGCATAAATGCAAGCGCCTCCGGACTATAAAGCATTCGAGCTAACAAGTATTTTCTTCCATTCTCTAATCTGAACTGAAGATTGGAGCCTTGGAAAAACGAAACTGATTTAATTGAATGAACTGCAATTGAAAAGCTTTTTAGCCTGTGCGCTTGAATGTTCAAAGTGTCGTTTTCGAAAACGGCAACAGTTGGCTCTAAACTACGCTTCAATACTGCTATGGAAAAGCCAGTCACCAGGAGAAAACCACTGAAAACCAAGATGCTCTCAAGATCGGGCTTTTGAATAACCTCGTAAAGAAAAAGAGCCGAGAAATATATAAGAAAAATAGGTAAAACAGCACTGCCGAAAAAAGCTCTGGCAGTGAATACTTGATCAGACAAAGTGAAACGATTAGATGTCATCAATCCCCCGCTTGATAAGCTTAAAAGGGATTTTCAGGTTATACAAATTCAGGGTACGTGAGATCTCAATTTGAGACAGGAATTACTGACGGAGTTCTGTTCTTAAAGACATCTCATGCGGGACTGAGAAAAACTTCGCCACCCCTTCGAGCATCTCGTCAACATTACGTGCCTTCGCGCACACCCCGGTTAACGCATTACCAAACGCCAACCACACACTTGTGGTGCGCACATAGAAGCGCACTTTTCTCATCGCGCGTTCTTCGCCAAAATAATGACGACTGCGTTCGATCAACTTCACTAACACGCGACCGTATTCAGCACCTTCTTCTTCAGCGGTGCGCGGAGCTTTAAGGCCTTCTTTACCAGCCGGAGCTGCAAAGCCCAGCTGCTCACCCAATTGCCACAACATCCACGGACGAGCGGCCAATGCACGCCCCGACATCGCCATGTCACAGCCGGTTTCAGTTAACATCAAGATGGCGTCTTCAACAGTTTGCACGTCACCGTTGCCGATCACGGGGAAATCCACCGCTGCATGCAAAAGTTTAATCTGATCCCAATCAGCCCAGCCACGACGCTTTTGCGCGGCCGTGCGCGGATGCAAACACACCCACGAAGCGCCAGAATTTCTTAAGCCACCCACAAAGGTTAGCAATTCATCCAACTCTTTGGTCGAACCCACAGCACGAAGCTTCACACTGACAGGAACTGTGGAATTTTTGACAGTCATGCGCACGACTTCGGCTGCATAATTTGGATCCCCCATCAGGGCCACTCCGTAATTATGCTTTAAAGCTTTCTGCACGGGACAACCCATGTTGATATCGATAGCTTCCGCACCCCACTCGATCAGACGCTTAACGCTGTCGGCGATGGCTTGCTCTTCGTTACCCAGGATTTGTGGAACCAGGCCGGGCTCGTGCGCTGCACGCATGGTTTCAGGAGTTGTTTCCAGATTTTCATCAGGAATACGGCGGGAGTTTAACATTTCAGTCGGCCAGATCGTGTAAGCACCTTGGGGCAAATACTCGCGCATCACTTCACGTAATGCCACGTGAGTCAGTCCCACCATCGGCGCCAAGCACAGAGGGAAATTAACTTTGCCATTTAGAATCGGTCTATGCAGACCTAATTTCACAGAACTCATAACCGCCACAAACAAAAAGACTCCCCAGCGGGAGTCTTTAAAAAATACTCGAATTTGGGTAACTCAGCTTTACGCCAATTTTCCAGCTGGAGAGAAAGCGTACTTTTTCACCAACTCATAACCACCGAACATCACCGCAGAGAAGAACAAGTCCCCTGCCACTTGATAACCAAAGAATGGAATCGCAGCTACGTAGCACTCAACCAAACCTTTGAAAGTCGGAGCGTACATGCCATCCATGATCCAAACACCAAAGTTTGAAACCAGGAAAAATACCGAGCTTGCCACCAAAGACAAACCACCAATGCGGGCCACTGATTTTTTCTCGGTCAAATACCAGCCCATCATCACGATCAACGCGAAAGCGGCATAGACAAAGAGTGTCGTGGAGTGAAAACCACCCAAGAACAAATCGCTCAACATCAAAGCTGCCAATGGAACCGCCATCGACAATCTTTTGTCAGAGAAATAAGCGCCACCGAACAAAGCCATGGCCCCGATTGCAGTGAAATTCCACGGGTGCGGGATAATACGAGAAAATGCCGCGCCCAAAACCATTACGATAAGAGTGATCATGCGTGTAGTCATGCCCAGGAACCTATCACTTGTTCATTCGGTTGTCTACAAGCTCCTGAACCACTCCTGGCTCAGAAAGCGTGGTTATGTCACCTAGCTGATCTGGTTGATTTTCCGCGATTTTTCGCAAAATTCGACGCATGATTTTGCCCGAACGGGTCTTTGGCAAACGTGGTGCCCACTGGATTAAATCCGGTGTGGCGATGGGTCCAATCTCTTTACGAACCGTTTGAATCAGCTCTTTACGCAAGTCTTCTGAGGGTGTGATTCCAGTTTTCAGGGTCACGAAAGCGTAAATCCCTTGGCCTTTGATATCGTGAGGATACCCCACAACAGCAGCCTCTGCGACATGATGATTGGCAACCAACGCGGACTCAACTTCCGCAGTCCCCATGCGATGGCCCGAAACATTGATCACGTCATCCACGCGTCCTGTGATCCAGTAATATCCATCTTCGTCGCGACGACATCCATCACCCGTGAAATAGTATCCTGGATAAGCCGAGAAATAAGTTTCTTCAAAGCGTTTATGATCGCCATACACCGTACGCATTTGACCGGGCCAAGAATCAGCAATCGCTAAAACACCTTCGCCAGCACCGTCAATTTTTTTACCTTCAGGTGTCAGCAGATGAGGCTGCACACCAAAGAATGGCAAAGTTGCAGAACCTGGTTTTAGGGGCGTTGCTCCCGGGAACGGTGTGATCATGAAACCACCGGTTTCCGTTTGCCACCAAGTATCCATGATCGGGCAACGTTTGTCACCCACCACTTCGTAATACCAAATCCAAGCCTCGGGATTAATCGGCTCACCCACCGTTCCTAAAATTCTTAAGGACGAACGATCACAGTCCTGCACCCATTTATCTCCTTCGCGCATCAAAGAACGAAGAGCTGTTGGAGAAGTATAGAATAAATTTACTTTATGTTTTTCAATGATCTGCCAAAAACGTGACGGTGTTGGATAGTTGGGAACACCTTCAAAGAACAGTGTCGTCGCGGCATTCGCGAGCGGCCCATACACAATATAGCTGTGACCCGTCACCCAACCTACATCGGCCGAGCACCAGTAAATATCTTTATCATGATAATCGAATACGTATTGGTGAGTGGTGCTTGCCCACAGCAAGTAGCCACCTGTCGTGTGCAACACACCTTTAGGTTTGCCTGTGGAGCCGGAAGTATAAAGAATGAACAGAGGATCTTCCGCATCCATTTGTTCGGCTTCACACTGGTCACTCACACCTTGAACCATGTCGTGATACCAAACATCCACCGAACTCATTTGCACAGGAGCATTTGAGTACTTCACCACCAAAACTTTTTCAACGATCCCCGCTTTTGCCACCGCTTTATCTACGTTGTCTTTTAGTGGAACTGATTTACCACCGCGGAATCCAGAATCCGCCGTGATGATGAATTTAGATTTTCCATCCAACAGGCGATCGCTAATTGAATCTGGTGCAAAACCACCAAAGACCACGGAGTGAACAGCACCAATACGTGCGCACGCTAGCATTGCGTAAACCGTTTCCAAAATCATCGGCATGTAGATCGTGACAACATCACCTTTTTTAACGCCCATCTTTTTTAGGACGTTGGAAAAGCGGCAGACTTCCTGATGGAGTTGTTTATAGGTGATTTTTTTAGCGGCTGTATTGATATCATCCGCTTCCCAGATCAAAGCGACTTTGTCGCCTTTGGTTGCCAGATGACGATCGATACAGTTGTAGGCAACATTCAGTTTCCCACCTTCGAACCACTTGATGCTAACGGGCTTTTTGAAAGAAGTGTTTTTAACTTTGTCCCATTTTTTAAACCAGTGCAGACGCTCGGCTTGCTCGGCCCAAAAGCCCTCAGGATCCTGAACGGATTTCTGATACATGCTTTTGTATTTTTCTGGTGTGATGATCGCGTTTTTTTCTAAAGAAGGATTGATGGGATAAACTTCATTGTGCATAGAAACCTCTCGAATATTTATCCTATTCCCCTCGAGAGTGAGGTCAATAAGAAAACTGCGACAGAAAAATCAACGCACCGACAATAAGAACAAAGTACCCAAAGAGAGGTTTTAATTTTGCATCAGAAGTATTTTGTCCCCACTTTAATCCTACGATGATTCCGGCAATTGCCAGGACTGAAATCTTCAATACAAAAACAAAATCCATCGCCACACCACTGATGGCGTCGCTTAAGAATCCAAACAGTGAATTGAAGGCGATCACGCCCAACGAAGTACCGACAGCAATCTTCATTGGCAAGCGACTCATAACGACCAAGGCTGGCACTATCAGAAATCCTCCGCCGGCCCCCACAAATCCAGTCACTGCCCCGACACCTAATGCTTTCAAAGCGGAAAGCCACCAAGGATCCTGAAGTTTTTGTTCCACGTCTTTTTTACCGGGGCGAATCATCGCAATCGACGCCAATAACATGACCAGCGCGAAGGCTGTCATTATCAACGTGTCTTTACTGAGAGTCATAAAGCCAAAATCCAAAAGACCTGGCATAAGAGGAAGGAACACTCGACGAACTAAAAGAACACCCGCAAGACTTGGAATCGCAAAACTCATCATTGCAGCAAAGCTTACTTGTTTAAGACGGGCCGCGCGCACAAAGCCCACTAAACTTGTCAAACCGACAATAAAAAGAGAATACAATGTGGCGGTCGCAGCCGGCAGTTTAAACATATACACTAACAAGGGAACAGCCAAAATCGAGCCCCCACCCCCAAGAAATCCTAAAGACACCCCAATAAGAGTTGCGCCAAAGTATCCGAGCAGTTCCATGAGGACCTCCCTTGACCTTAAGACTTGATCCAGCGCTGATATCCACGCTGCAAAATCATTCCTAAAAACATAAATACGACAAATAAAATCGCACTCCTTGAGCCGGCACCTAACGATGTCAGAGCGGGCCCAGGACAATATCCACCGAGGGCCCAGCCAAAACCAAACAAGGCACTTCCGATCATCAACGGCTTGGTAATTTCACGAGAGGTCGGAACATGCCATCGAGTATCCAACAAAGGAGAGGTTTTTCTTCTGATTAAAAAATACACCACCGCATTCACCGGAATCGCTCCCAGCATCACAAACATCAACGAGGGGTCCCAGCCTTGTCCTAACTGCAGAAATCCGATGACCTTTTGAGGTTGAGTCATGCCAGAGATTCCCAATCCCAATGCGAAAATCAATCCGACGATAAAAGAAGCTCCCGCTTGAACATGTTGTCGCTTCACTTTACACCTCCAAGAGCGACTTTAAAATCGTCGCCGAAACCATACCCACCAACATAAAAATAATCGTTGCGACCAACGACCGTGGGGATAACCTGGAAATTCCACAAACGCCATGCCCGCTGGTGCAGCCGCTTCCCAACACTGTACCGAAACCCACAATCACGCCAGCGATTGCGATCATCACCTCGGTACGCGCACTGGTGTTCGCAAACAACTCAGGTTGGAAATGCGCCAATATCACACCACCCAGAATCAAGCCGATGATAAAGGTGGCTCTCCACAGGTAGTCGCCTTTTTGCAAAGTTAAAAGCCCGTTCGCAATACCGCTGATTCCCGTTACTCGGCCATTTAAAATCAGCATCAACGAAGCTGCGAGTCCGATCAAAGCACCGCCCGCAAGCGCCATAAGAATTGATTGCATCATGTTATTGATTCTCCTTTTCGTAACCCAGTTCATTCCAGCGAATCATCCCACCGACCAGGTTGTAGGTGTTTCTATAGCCTAACTCTTCACTTGCCAGAGTCGTCTGTCCAGAGCGAGCCCCACTGCGACACACAAACACCATTTCCTGATCATGTCTTTGAGTCTTTAAAAAGGTCTCCAATGCTGGCCCCAACGTGACAAGCTCCGAGCCCGCGATATGCCCTAGCTCACCCCGATACTCCTCGGGTGTACGCACATCGATGATTCTGATCTTTTTGAGCATTTTATGCAGATCCTCACATGTGATTTCGCGCATATTTTTTCTCCTTCACATGCAGACATCCTAAAGCTATTCTTGGCAGACCCATTATGATGACCGACATAACGAACCCCATTCGGTTTGGAATATTGTGGGATCTGAGCCAAGGCACAAAAAAGGAGTCTCATTATGAACAAGATCCGTATTCAACACTTCTTTGACTCGGCGACATTTACACTGACCTATGTCGTTCACGACCCAAACACCCTAGATGCCGTTATTATCGATCCCGTATGGGACTATGATCCTGCATCATCAAAGCTCTCCACACAATCCATGGATCAGGTCGTCGCTTATATTAAAGAAAATAAGCTGACTCCCCACTTCGTGCTAGAAACACATGCACACGCGGATCACCTGTCCAGCTCCCAACTGTTTAAAAATATTTTTCCCGGAATCAAAGTAGCGATTGGCGAACGAATCACTGAGGTGCAAAAGCTATTTAAGCCGGTCTTTAACATGCCCAAAGACTTTAACGTATTTGGGGCCGACTTTGATATCTTGATGAAAGAGAATGAAGTTTTAAACGCCGGATCGATTCGCATCAAAACATTTTTCACTCCAGGCCACACTCCCGCCTGCGCTTCTTATTTGATAGAAGATGCATTGTTCACGGGGGACGCGCTTTTTATGCCGGACTCTGGAACTGGCCGCTGTGACTTCCCAGCCGGCAGCGCCGAGGCTTTGTTTGATTCGATCACTAAGAAAATTTACACGTTGCCTGACGAAACCCGCATTTTTGTTTGTCACGACTATCAACCGCAAGGTCGCGAGCTGCAGTATCAAACAACCGTGGGCGAGGAAAAAGCTAAGAACATTCAACTGAAAGCAGAGACCACAAAAGATCAATTTGTAGAGTTCAGAACCAAGCGCGACGCCACGTTAAGTGCGCCAAAGCTATTGCTACCAAGTATTCAAATTAACATTCGCGCAGGTCACTTGCCAGCCCCCGAAGACAACGGAACCAGCTATATTAAGCTACCCTTGAGACAGTAGCTCTTCTTTTTTCAAAATCACAATTTCACGGCCTCGTTGTTCAATGAGGCCGTCTTCCACAAATTTTGCCAGAGTGCGAATGACAGTAGCGACTGTGGTGCCACAGAAGTCGGCGATTTCCTGGCGAGTCCATGAATGCGTGGGATGAAGATCTTTGAAATAGACCACGGACTCTGCAATCCGTGCCGTCACATCTTTTTCAGTCAATACCACTTGTTTTTCTTCAGAACGACGAAGCTCTGTGGCCAGCGTTTGCAACAGCTTCTCCGCCAGATCACAGTTTCCCTTCATACGCGCGCGCATCTCATCCTTTGAAAAAACCAAGACGGTGGTATCGTCCAGAACTGTCGCGGAAGCATGGTAAGGTTCTTGTGCAAAAAAACTACGATGTCCGAAAATTTGATTCTTCTTAAATAAGCGCAGCAGATGATCTTTACCAGACTCACCCCACACTACCAGGCCGACCAACCCTTCTTTCAAAAAATAGATGTTTTGGGGATTTTCACCCATCTTATAAATCACATCGCCTCGTTTGAATTTTTCAACACGAGCATCTTGAAAGACCTGAATCAATTCCATAGACCTATTTTAAAAGGTACGGACTTACCTAAGCAAGGAAGGACATATCTTTGCGATGCAACAAGAAACAGGACCTGGCACCAAAAAAAAGCCCCCGGAGTTTCCGCCGGGGGCTTAGTGGTTTTTTACAAGTAATTACGGGAGGAACGATTAGTTCACATCTTTGTAATCAGCGTCGATCACGTCGTCGCCGTCAGCTTTTTTCTCGCCACCGGCTTCAGCACCTGCTGCGCCACCTTGACCAGCATCACCACCTTGAGCTCCTTGCTTTTTGTAAAGCTCAGAAGTCATTGTGTGAGTCAAAGATTGAAGCTTGTCGAAAGCTGCTTTCAATTCGTCAGCAGATGCACCTTTGTTCTCAAGAACTTTTTTAGCATCAGCGATCGCATCGTTCGCAGTTTTAACTTCAGCCTCAGGCAATTGAGATCCAGAATCCTTGATCAATTTCTCAGTTTGGTAAACCAAGTTGTCCAAGTTGTTTCTGTGAGTCACTGCTTCCGCTTTCTTTTTATCTTCGTCAGCATGACCTTCAGCATCTGCTACGGCCTTTTTGATTTCCTCTTCAGACAAACCACTTTGTGCCGTGATTTTGATCTGCTGAGTTTTACCAGAAGACATATCTTTCGCAGATACGTGCAAGATACCGTTCGCGTCCATGTCGAATGTTACTTCGACTTGAGGAACGCCACGTGGAGCTGGTGGAATACCCACTAGTTCGAAACGACCTAGTGTTTTATTGTCGCCAGCCATCTTACGCTCACCTTGAAGAACGTGGATGTCCACTGCTGGTTGGTTATCTGCTGCTGTCGAGAACACTTGTGATTTCTTAGTAGGAATCGCTGTGTTGCGCTCGATAAGCGGAGTCATCACACCACCCAAAGTTTCGATACCAAGTGAAAGCGGAGTTACGTCTAGCAACAATACGTCTTTCACGTCACCTGCAAGGACGCCCCCTTGAACTGCTGCACCGATCGCAACAACTTCATCCGGGTTCACTGTGCGGTTTGGCTCTTTACCGAAGAAGTCTTTAACTGCTTTTTGGATAGAAGGAATACGAGTCGAACCACCCACCAATACAACTTCATCGATTTCAGAAGCTTTCAAGCCAGCATCCGCCAAAGCTTTGCGGCAAGGCTCCATAGAGCGTTTTACCAGATCTTCAGTCATTTGATCGAATTTTGCGCGAGACAATTTCGTTTGCAAATGCTTAGGACCTGTTTGGTCTGCCGTGATGAACGGAAGATTGATTTCAGTTTCTTGAGCAGATGAAAGTTCGATTTTCGCTTTCTCAGCTGCTTCTTTCAAACGTTGAAGAGCCATTTTATCGTTTTTCAAATCGATACCTTGGTCTTTTTTGAACTCAGTGATCAACCATTCCAAGATAACTGTATCGAAGTTGTCACCACCCAAGTGAGTGTCACCGTTCGTAGAACGAACTTCGACAACACCGTCACCGACTTCTAGGATGGAGATATCGAATGTACCACCACCGAAGTCGAAGATAGCGATTTTCTCTTCTTTTTTCTTATCCATACCGTACGCCAATGCCGCCGCTGTTGGCTCATTGATGATACGTTTAATTTCAAGACCTGCGATACGACCCGCGTCTTTAGTAGCTTGGCGTTGAGCATCGTTGAAGTACGCTGGAACAGTGACAACTGCTTCAGTTACCGGCTCGCCCAAATAGTCTTCCGCAACTTTTTTAAGTTTCGCAAGAACTGCCGCACCGATCTCCTCTGGAGATACGTTTTTCCCTTGAACTTTGAATGCACAGTCATTGCCTTTAGCTACAACAGTGTATGGAACAAGTTTGATTTCTTCAGCGATTTCTTCGAAACGACGACCGATGAAACGTTTCGCAGAGTAGATTGTGTTCTCTGGATTCGTCACAGCCTGACGTTTAGCGATTTGACCTACAAGACGATCACCGTCTTTAGTGTATGCGACAACTGAGGGAGTCGTGCGGGCGCCTTCTTCGTTCACAAGAACTTTGGCTTCTCCGCCTTCCATAATAGCGACGCATGAGTTAGTCGTCCCTAAGTCGATACCAATGATTTTACCCATGTTTGAATCTCCTTGAATAACAGCCTACTTTGGAACTTCTTCTGCTGTAGGCAACCGTGGTTTAAAGCTTGAATAACACAGGATAAATGTGGGTTCGGATGGCATTCCGTCAAGCTACCCGATTACTTTTTTTCAAGTCTCTGAATCAGTTATTTTTGCCGTGTATAATCAATGACTTAGAAACTGCACGTTTAATGCTAGTAGACAGCCCTAGCCACACATCCAGGAGCAGAGACCTTCTAACGCAAAACATCATTTCATTCTGACTGCAGGTGATTCCTTTTTAATGCGACGCAATTCAGCAGGTAACTTTTTGGCCAACTCAGCATGCTGGGCCTTCAAGTACATATAAGTGGGTGCTGTGTGAATGTCGCAAACTCGCTCCATGTCCCATTTTTCTTTGGAATTGTTGAGAATATTGTCGGCGCTCTGCTTGTCCAGCAAGAATAAATCCGATCGATTGCTGCGCAGACGTTGAAACATCTGCTCTGGGTAATCAATTCCTCGAATGCGATCCGAAAGATACTTTTTCAGATTCATTTCCAAATAGAAAACTCCTCTCTGATAATCGATACGCAGATTGGAGCGAATCAACTCATCCCAAGCGCAGGGAATTTTCTTTCCCGGTTTTGAATAAATGGAAAAGTTAGCTGTCGCAATCGGCTCTTCCACGCGAACAAGTTCAGGATGAAAGTCACCGTACTCGCGGACTCGCACGAGTTCCCCGTCGATGGCTTCTTTATAGATTACAGCGGTTCCGCGGCTCAAGGGTACAGAACGGAACTCTACTTGGTAACCCAAGGCATTCAAAGCGCGAACGACCATAGTCGTATTTTCTTTCACCATAAGTGCATTGCCTGAGTTCGCGAACAATATCACCAAGGTTTTAGTGGGTGGAGGTGTTTCAGCTCCAGCCACTGCTCCAGCGAAGAACAGCAGTAAGCTGCTGATAAATTTTAAAAGCATGGCCAATGATATCCTTTGGGTTCAATCCTAGGAAAGCGATTTTGATGACGTATTTTTAATTATATTTGGCAAAAGCTTACGGACTTTTAACTCGTGTTACCGCGCACCTTGAGTAATTATGGTCCTTCGCTCTTCCCTTAAAAATACAAGTTCCTTAAGAAAAAGAGTCCCTCTAGGCCCTGGTGAAACCCTTCATTCCCAGGGCCATTTTTCCGCGCTACCCAGAAATACCGCATCAATATTTTGATATTCTTAGCCTACGGGCCTCCGACAGATTGTGCGTTCGGCACAAAATGCGGAAATTCTGTATATCATTTGCCCCTCCCATTGCCAGAGGCAGCTTGTGATCAACTTGAAGTTGATACGTGCTTAAACAGCGCCGCCCATCAGATTGCAGATATTCGCAATGATGATTTGATTTTACTAAGAGCGTTCGACGAAGGGTTGTTTTGATGTGCTTGCGTTTATGAATTCTCTCGGCTTCGTTTGCATTGTTCTTAAGAACGGAATCTGCGGAATTAGAATCTTTCGTGGCTAAGGCCACTGAATCGCGTTGCCTGCTTTTCTTAGCAATATTAGGTTTCACGAAGTTTAGGTCCTTGCGATTCTCTTTACCCAGTTTCGTTTGGATGTGCTTTTTCGCCAAATAAGCAAATAACTCTGCCCATGTTGGGTTCGGCAATGCGTGTGATAGCAAATCTTTGGCGTGTTCAAGATCAGCCATTTGCTCTGGCGAAACACTGATTTCCATGCGGATCGAATCATCACGTTGTGGTTTGATTGTTTCATGCATTTGAATGGGCTGGTTAAATTCAATTGCCAGAATTTTCTGAGTTTCCATACTGGATTTATTTTGAATCAACTCAAGCACACCTTCAGTTTTTTCCAATGAGACGGGATTACCATTTTCAAGCTCTTTGGTTAGGCACTTCTGCACCCGGTGAAGCTGAGTCAAATTAAGATCGCCGTTTTCAATCGCGTGATTCAGCTGAGGAACTTTCTTTAAAAGGCGCGCAGCCTGAATCCGACGATAGGCTGCATCTTCGGAGTATTGTAATTGGCTGGTCATATATTTAAACAAAGAAGTAAATCCCAAATCCAGATACAATCGACGAGTTTCGACTTCAACTAGATGCCACAAAATCAAATGGGTGATCTTACGTTCACTCTGAGCCAACTTTTCAACTCTATTCAAAAGCTCCACATTTGATACTGAAGTTAAATCCACAATTTCCTCCTTTTGCTTTTGCTTTTGCTTTTGCTTTTGCTTTTGCTTTTGCTTTTGCTTTTGCTTTTGCTTGAGGATTTATAGCATGGGTTTTAAAAACGAATTTTTCGGCAAATTGAAGGGGCTACCTTAGTTTACAAAAGCACTCAAAAGCACTCGTATTCGCCGTATTAGCCTCTCCTGAAATATATTTTTCAGAATTTACCAAGCGTCTCGCGATAACGATAAAACGCTCTGACAAAGCCCATAAGAAATCACGAAATCACGTCAAACAAATTCACTGTTACATTAATTAAAATGACACAGCTTTCCCTGGTAGCGCGGAGGAAATTCGAATTCGGTGAAGTCTGAAATGAGGTGGCGTGCGGGGACTTCCTGCGTTTTAGCTGACGGAATTTTCTAAGCTGGCCCTCTGCCAGCCGAACTACTCCAAAATCGGATGCTTGCCATGGACTTGGTCTTTAGGAAGAGCATTGAAATGCCACCACTCGTGTTCAAGAACCTTGAATCCCTGATCCTCAAGTAAAGTTCGCAAAATCATGCGATTGCTATACTGAAGCTGAGTCAATTCTCCGGACTTCAAAAATTCAGATTCAAGTTTTGGCTGAGCAAGATCCCTGAAATCATCAAAGTCCGTGCCCATGTCCAAATAATCCCCGTCACGTTCTTTCAAAGTCAGATCCATCGCCATGCCGAAATTATGCAAAGAACCCGGAACTGGAGGCGCGACGTAATTTTGAAAGGGGGTCCCTTCCAAATGTTTGTAAAACAAAGCTTGAATCGAGCGCGGACGAAGAGCGTCCCAAATCAAAAATTTCAAACGTGGATGTTTGCGTTTCAACTCTTCACAAGCCCGCATGAACATTTCATAAGCCACAGGCGAAACAAAACAGCGATTGAACCCTTGATAGACATCAAAGTTCATAAAGTTATCAGCCGTTGCGTACTTAAGCTCCAAAGAAACCTGCTCGGATTCTTTGATTTCACGAAAGTTTTTTTCAATCCATTCAATTTGTTTCTCAAATGACGTCATACAAACACTTTACAATGAAATGCACTTCGATCAATCATTAAAGAATCTAAAATGCCGCTAAATATGAAAGCATGAAACACTCGCGAATCAGCTCTAAATCGAAAATGGGAGGCCACCATGATTCCTAAATTTGAAGTCTGGATCATCATTCAAAAACCCATCCAGGAAGTTTTCAACGCGGTTTACGACAACAACCAAATTAGTAAGTACTTCACAACAGCCGGCGCTTCAGCTCCCTTGAAAGAAGGAACCACTGTGCAATGGGAATTTGCCGATTTTCCAGGGCCTTTTCCTGTTAAATCAAAACAGGTCATCACCAACCAAACCATTATCTTTGAATGGGGAAACCCTTCTGGCCAAGGCGACAATACGGTAGAGTTTCAATTTGAAGCCCTGAATGCCAACGAAACCAAAGTAAAAGTCTCTGAAACAGGCTGGAAAGAAAACGAAACTGACATCAAAAATTCCTATGGCAACTGCATGGGATGGTCGCAGATGATCTGCGCCATGAAGGCTTATCTGGAATATGGAATCAATTTAAGAAAAGGCGCCTACAAAATCGCCGGTGACTGAGTTTTACGTTTTTCCCAAAAGCGATAAAGGGCCACGATGTCATTGCTAGTTAGCAGTGGCATCGCATCAGCCAAGGCTTCTTTGGACCAATCCCACCAATTCATTTCCATCAGCATGGAAATCTCCGGATCCGAGAATCTTTTGCGCACGACTTCTCCGCCACCGACAACAATCGTATAGGGTTCGATATTTTTAGTAACCATGGTGCGAGCACCGATTACGCAGCCATTTCCTACACGAACTCCCGGCATGATCATCGCTTCGGCACCAATCCAAACATCATTCCCAATAACTGTGTCCCCAGCAGGACGATAAGAATTTTGAGCTTTTTGAAAAGTAGGATCCTGCGTAATAAAGGCAAAGGGATAAGTCGAAACCCATTCTTTGCGATGTCCTTGATTGCCACCCATCAAAAAACTTGCCCCCGATCCGATGGAACAGAACTTTCCGATATAAAGCTTATCCACATCTGAGCGGTCATTTGGTAAATACCAAGCACAATCGTCAAAGGAATGGCCATGGTAATAGCCCGAATAGTAACTGTACTCGCCGACGATAATATTAGGATTGGTCGTTTGTTCTTTTAAAGACTTGCCTGCAAATGGTGAAGAAAAATAATTGTTACTCATGCCTTAAGCGTCTCTTAAGGCATGACGAACTTCACCATCTTCTTTACAGCGTTTGTTAAAAAATAAACCACAGAGCACGATGCAAAAGCCGCAGCTCCTAAACCTCCACCGATGCCTTTCGCGTAAGGAATCAGGAAAGTGAACACGATAGAAAAAATCAAACTGGCAATTAGCACTCTTCGCCAGCCCAGGCGGGATTTATCAGTCATTCCGACAAAGGTGGCCCCGAAAAATGCGGCCTGTAAAGCTCCGTCCCAATTAATACCAGAATGTTGCAAAATCACGACGAATATCAACGTCGGCAAAGCGGATGCGCGCACTGTGGGCCAATGCTTTGTATGAATTAAATAATATGTCACCTGCGCACTTAAAGCCGCAACGGGCATCACACCAAAAAGGGTCATACCATCACCTTCAGCGCAAGCCCCAAAAGCGAAGAGATAAAGGCAATCAATCCCAAGCGGCCGCCCATGCCCTTGAAGTAACGACTCATCACAAAGTAAATCAAACTGCCCAGGGCCGAGACAAATAGGATCTGCCAGAAACCTTGATCCGTAATTTTAGAACCCATCGCCACAAATGCACCCATGTAGATATTGGCGTGCACGTGCGTTTTTTCAATGCGCTTGGTTTCAGGAACAAACGTCCCCAGAAGCCCCGTCAAAGCGGCCCCCATCACTGGTGTCATTCCCAGTTGTGCTTGAAAGTAAAAGCAGGACATACATCCCAAAAGAAATGTGAAGAATTTCAGCAACCAAAGCTGAAAGTACTGAAGTGGCAAAGTCATGGCATATCCTAGCAAACAAAGCTAAACTCTATCAATGACACTTCCTGATTTTTTAAAGCAGCATCCCCGCCTGACCCGGTCTTTTAAAGAGTTCGTTCAGGGTTACCAGACTCAATTGGATGCTGAAACTTTTAAAGCTTTCCTCTTATCTTTGCACAATGAGATTTCCCGCATCAGAGATGACTTGATGGAAGTGCCAACCGGAAGCCTGCGCGCCCGCGCCCTACACGCCTTGGTCGAAGCAGAAATCGATTCAGAAAAAGATATCCAAATCAGCTGTCGCAAAGGTTGTTCGGCTTGTTGCCACATGGAAGTCGAAGTAACCAGCCACGAAGCCCGCATCTTGGGGAATCTGGTCAAAGAGGGCCATGCGATTGATCGTGAACGCTTAAAAAAGCAAAGCCAGCGGGCACTTCAAGATCCACAGTGGAAACAAGGCAAACGCAATCTTGATAACCCTTGTGTATTTTTAAATGGCGAAGGTTCTTGCAGCATCTATGAACATCGTCCGGTGATGTGCCGCAGACATTCAGTGACCACGCCTGCAAAAAATTGCGAGACGTTGGATGCGAATATTACAGTTCGCTATTTTCCCAAAGTGGATTTGTATATCAGCGCCGCCAATGAAGACAGCACCATGACCATCGGACCGATGTCTAAAATGCTTTCCCTGGAACTGGCCTAAAACTATTCGTTATATTTTTTGTTAGAGCCTTTAGCCGTTTCCACTGGATATTTCGCTGCGTTCTTAGCGAGCTTTTTATTTAAAGCTCCGCCCAATTCGATTTGATTCATCTGTGCAAAACGCAGGACAAAGAAAAACACGTCCGCCAGTTCGTCAGACACTTTTTCTTTGAATTCTGGCGCACGCATTTTTTCCTGAATCTGCGCTTCCGTTTTAAAGCGGAAAAGATCCAACAACTCGTTGGCTTCCGTAGACATCCCAATCGCCAGATCTTTGGGAGCATGAAATTGATCCCAGTCGCGCTCTTCACAAAACTTTTGAATCACTTTAATCAATTCTGAAATGGAGTCTTGCTGAGCCATATTTACTTCTTCTTTTTAGGTTTGGCTTTAATTGGCGATTTCGTGCCAGCAGGTTTTTTTGCGACCTTGCCGTTCACTTTGATTTCACGATTCCACATCGGCTTGGACTTCAGAACTTTGCTATAAATCTCGCAGGTTGGGTCGTGAGCTCCCGCCAAGTAGCCAGCACTTTGCAGAAATTCATTCACGATTTCACCACCTGTGAACTTAAAAGTTTTTTTAAAGAGTTTTACCCATTCTTCTTTGCTTAAAGGATGGTGATGTTCGATCCACTTTTTAAAGGAGCCGAATTCTTTCTGCAGCTCTAAGATCGTCTTAGCATTTTCGATGGCTGCATTGATCTTTAAACGATTGCGAATGATACCGGGATCGTTCATCAGGCGCTTGCGGTCGGCAGCTTTATAGCCGGCAACTTTCTTGATATCAAAGTTATGATACGCCTTGCGGAACGTGTCTTGCTTTTTTAGAATTGTTTCCCAGCTGAGTCCCGCTTGGTTGATTTCCAAAATCAAACGGCAAAACAATTCGTCGTCCGAATGAATTGGAAAACCATAGGCCTTGTCATGATAGGGTTTGTGAATCGCCTTTTTTTCATCAGACATATGCTTCAGAGCAGAACAATAGGACATCTAGAACCTCGGATATTTGTCATCCTACCGTTTTTTTATAAACTTTTACAATGCTAAAAGCCCGGAACACCCGCTACACTTAAGGCAGCAGGAGTTCTTATGGCAGTGCAACTTGAAATGGGCTTGGATACGTTTGGTGATGTCACATTTGATTTAAACGGAAAAAGACTTCCTCAGGCTCAAGTCATTCGCAACGTTGTCGGAGAAGGAGTTTTGGCAGATCAATTGGGTTTGGATTTTTTCGGAGTGGGCGAACATCACCGCGATGACTTTGCAGTTTCAGCGCCCGAAGTCGTTTTAGCAGCCGTCGCGGCACAAACGAAAAAAATTCGCCTGGGTTCAGCGGTAACAGTTTTAAGTTCTGACGATCCTATTCGCGTCTTTCAAAGATTTTCCACCATCGATGCAATTTCAAATGGTCGCGCGGAAGTGATCATGGGGCGTGGTTCATTCATTGAATCCTTTCCTTTGTTCGGTTTCGATCTGGAACAGTACGAAGAACTCTTTGAAGAAAAACTGGATTTGTTTGCGCAAATCCTTAAAGGCAATCCCGTTAATTGGTCGGGCAACACTCGTGTTCCCGTTGCAGAGCAAAGCGTTTATCCACAGACCGAAGGAAAACTTCGTACGTGGATTGGCGTCGGTGGTACACCAAAATCGGTTCTAAGAGCCGCTCACTATGGCTTTCCGCTTATGCTTGCAATCATCGGTGGCGATCCCAAAGGTTTTAAACCGTTCGTGGATCTTTATTATAAGTCGTTATCGCAGTTTAATCAGCGCACTCAGCCTATTGGGGTTCACTCCCCTGGATTTGTCGCCAAGACCGACCAGGAAGCCAAAGAAACCATCTGGCCCCACTATCAAACGATGATGAACAGAATCGGCCGTGACCGTGGCTGGCCGCCAATTTCAAAAGAACAATTTATTCAACAGTTAGGTTCCGAAGGCTCGTTGTACGTGGGTTCACCGGAAACTGTGGCTGAAAAAATCGCAACGACTGTGAAGCACCTGGGAGTTTTAAGATTTGATTTGAAGTATAGCTTAGGAACACTTCCCCACGAAGACCTGATGAAGTGTATTGAACTTTACGGCACCAAAGTGGTTCCCTTGGTGCGCGAAAAGCTGGCCCAGAAATAGACACTAGAAACGAAGTCGACCGACCTGTTCACCTTGGATGTTATAAATTTTTAGGTCCAATTTCGTGCCACCGATAGGTTGTCTGATGTCGATATAAATACTGTCGCGGAAGGTTTCATAATTCACCTTTGCAACACTGCCATTCAAATGGACGGCGTCATTGATGCTGTCCAAAATATCAATAGTCCCGAAACGACTTAGGTAGAGCGAAAGTGCAGGATAGTATTTCGATTTAGGATATCTGCTTGCCTGCATAACACTAAAATACTGGATAACCTGGTTGCAATTACGAACGTAATCAATTTCTGCCATACGACTTTTGTGATTTGAAAAGTCATGCAAAAACATGCAATCCAAATAACCAGGGCCCACCAAATCAACTAACCGGACTGTGCTTGGAATTGCAGAACCTGTTTGAAACACTCCCGCCTGATAGTCCAACGCCATGCTGGCACCTAAAGGCAGGGAGCGGTCAGAAAGAACATCACTTAGTTTTGTGATGAAGCTTAAAAGTGCCTTGGTATTGGAGTGATCTTGAAAGTATGCCTGAGCATCAATTTCAATCGAAACCACGTCTTCGTATGCAAGATTTGCATTAAAGATCCACAGACCTTCATGCAATAAAATTACCGCTTGCTCCACTTCTTTCAGCTTGTAAAACTCGTTCATCAAGACAGTTGTCTTTTTTAACGGGGAACTCGCCGCAAAGAAAACAACTTTATTGACTGGAACACTCAAAATTCTTGCGTACTCGGCAGCAATTCTTTGGCGATCAAGAGGATTTAACTCGCCACCTTTCACACGATAGTAGTTACGATCCGCTGTGGGAAAAATAGTCTCTAAAAGAACACCCTTTGCATAGGCTTTGATTGGCAGTCCATCGATCTCGGCAATCAAACGCGCCAAACCAGGAATTTTCTGTGGCTCTTCCGGGTTGTCTTCCAAGCGAAAATTGGCAGAAAAAAAAGTTTCAATTTGACCATTGGAATTTACACCACCTCCGCCGTTTTGCACTTCGCGAACCGCGAAAGCATTCACACCCAGAAGTAAAACTAAAATGCTAACAATGTGCTTCATGCTTCATCCCCTTTAAGCTCGAACAATTGAATCGCCAAACTGTAAACCTTATCCTTGCTTGGCATACCTGCAAGTTCTTGCGATAGCACGCGACGAAACTCACGAATGCGTTCTTTGGCATATGCCAACTGCGTAGAATCAAGACTGAACACCACCGATGAAAGGTCCCGAGTTTCCACGGGATCTACTCTCAGTGAACGACTCGCACGTTCTAACATCTGACGGTGATAATTTTGAATGGCAGTCGATGGTACGTCGGCTGTCGTCGTAGAATCAGAATCGGAAACCACCCAGCGGCCTCCTACTTCTTTCAGCAAACCGACTTTGATCAAGCGAGCCACCGTTGCCTCGGCCTCAGCGACACTGATTCCCAATTTTTTCGCGATCGCGGAAAAGCTGTGAGGTGTGCCGGGAATATCAACCAGTTCCAACACCGCAAGATTTTGCCAATCAGAAATTAAATGGAAATCTTCGTCAGAAATTTTCTTGGCATCCAGAAGGTAAGCCTTCACGCGTTCGCTCGCTGCTTTTTTAGCAAGCTTGCTGCGAGCGTGTTCCGCTTGAACCAAATCGATAAAGAATGCTTTTTCTTTACCCTTCAGTTGCAGACGGTCTGCTACGATAGTTGCCCTGGAATCTGAAAGTCCTACTTTGGAATTCAACAACTCACTTAAGCGCGATGCTGAAACACCAATGTCGCGTGCGAATGCTCGCATGGAATACGCGGGATTTTTTCTTTGTCGCTTGCGCATTTCTTCAATGAGGATACTTCGGTACGTGCCTGTCATAGTGACTCAGTTGTATCCCATTGGAGCTACGATTTTACAACTTTGTAACACCAAGAACCATTCAGCGTTTGGGGAACTTCGGTGAAAAATAACGCATCACTCAAAAACAACCGCCGCTTTACTGCGAATTTGGCTCATTTTCAGAGGAGAAACTAGCTAGAAACGCCTGAGTTAAAAGCATACGTTATCTCCTGGAGCACTCAACACTCATGTAACGGCGCAACAGAGTTCATTGCAAACACGTCGGCCAGAGCTCCATTTTCCCACTTATCCCAAATGAACATTTGTTAATTCTTTTTTAACTCGTGAAAAATTTTGAGCGTTTCATATTTCCGAGGAGAAATGATTCTTTAATTTCCTGTAAATTCCACGAGCGTTTCGAAGTGAATTCCAGGAAACACCGGAACCCTTCGTCTAGAGTTCGGCTTGAATTGAGTCGAATGACAAAGAATTCGTTATTGTTCCTGTTTACTTCAGTAAACTGGAGTCACTTGAATTATGTTTATTGGGGGATGATTTGAAAAAGGCAATCTTCGCAAAAGCACTGCGAATTGGGGTAAAGCCTTATCTGCTTCTAGCCGCTTCCACAGTAACGATTCTATCGTTTCAAAACTGTGGTGAGGGTTTTACCGTCATTAGCAATCTGCAAAGTGTCGCTGGTACTAATGAACCAGAGTACATCAATGAATCCACGGAGTTTGCGCAAGGTCGCGACCTCTATAACCAAAACTGTGCGGGCTGCCACGGAGTTTTTGAAAACTCCACGAAATCCGGCAAATCATTGATTGATATTAAAACTGCCATCACCAATGTGCCGCAGATGTTTGCGTTCTCTTCATTATCTGAAACGCAATTACAACTGATCGCACTCGCATTGAATCCTGGTTCGCCGGGTACGGTGACGCCGACGCCATCTCCTTCTGCATCTCCGTCTCCGACGGCCACTGCGACAGCGTCTCCTTCTCCAACAGTTTCTCCTACCGTATCGCCTTCTCCGTCACCAACCGCGACAGCAACGGTGTCCCCGTCTCCAACAGTATCGCCGACGGTTTCTCCGTCGCCAACAGTCTCACCTTCTCCGACGGCGCCCGTGGTGCCAGCTAATACCTTCTCTTGCCAACCGGGTGAAGACCCAGGGGTCAGAGACTTCCGCCGCCTGTCTCGCCGTGAATATCTGCTTTCATTAAAAGTTCTTTCCTATGGCCGAGCGAATATCGATTCTCTGCAAACGGACATCGATAACTTGCCTGCTGACGTTGTAACGGGTGTTTTTGACTCGACTGATATGACTGTTTCCGCAGCTCACGTTGAGGCTTACCTGACGTTGGCTAAAAAAGTTGCGGCCCTGTTCGCGACAAGCTCTACTTGGAGAGCGGCAGCAATGAACAACTGTAATACCAGCAGCGGTATGACAGAGACTTGCTGGACTTCGTTCTTTAACGGCTTTGGTCGCTTGGCTTTCCGCCGTCCCATGACCACAGCAGAGCAACAAGTTTACAAAGATCTTTACAACTCAGAATATGGTGGCAATCTCAACGATGGCTTAACGGTTGCGATCATGGCCATGCTTCAATCCCCAAACTTCATTTATAAAATGGAGTTAAACGGAACGCCCGTTAATGGTCGTGAAGACTTGGTGAAAATCACAGACTATGAACTGGCTTCCCGTATCGCCTTCCTGGCAACAGGTCGCGGCCCTGATACGGCTTTGATGAATGATGCTGTTAGCGGAAACCTGTCAACGGTCGAGGGTTATAAAACGGCCGTCAACCGTGTCTTTGCAACGGCCGAATCCAAAGAGCACGTGGCAGAGTTCTATAATCAATGGCTGGGTATCAACCGTATGCCTTCTTCAAATCACTCGGCTTGGTTCTTAGGAAATGTCCCGCGTGCTTCGATTCAACCTGAAGGCATGCAGGAGATGAAAGACTTCACGAATTACTTCACTTACTCTGTTGCCGGCACTTACCGCGATATGATGACTTCACCGATGAGCTTCACTCAAGGTCAGGCATTGACTCTGATTTATGGAGC
Source organism: Bdellovibrio sp. KM01 (assembly GCF_013752535.1). Lineage (NCBI taxonomy): Bacteria > Pseudomonadati > Bdellovibrionota > Bdellovibrionia > Bdellovibrionales > Pseudobdellovibrionaceae > Bdellovibrio > Bdellovibrio sp. KM01. The sequence goes on along the minus strand of NZ_CP058348.1, from coordinate 1,252,176 downwards.
CGCAAAAGGTGCAGCCCTTCCTCCTGCCGAGCGCCCAGGTCTGATGAGCCGTGTGGGCTTTATGTTCAGCCCGACTGACAACACCAGCCTTGTGCATCGTGGTCTGGTGATTCGCAGAAATATTCTTTGCGACTCTATTCCACTTCCAACAATTGCCCCGGATGAAAAGGATCTTTTTGCTCCGCCAGTTCCAGATCCAAAACAGTCTCAACGTCAGCAAATCGAAACTCGTACTTCTCCAGTGCGCTGTCAGGCTTGTCACTCCCTGATCAACCCAATGGGTTTTGTAATGGAAAATTACAATGCCTTCGGTAAGTACCGCACGGTTGAAAGTATTTTCGATGCGAATGGCAACATCCTGGCAAATCACCCGGTGAATGCCAAAGTAAAACCAAATATCGATTCAGGCAGCGATCCCGAGGTCAATGGCTTGGCTGAGATGTCTTCCGCTATCGCCAACTCTTCCCGTGGGCCGGCTTGTATGGTGAAACAATGGGGTACATATACGCTGGGCCGTGCAATCACGGCGGCGGATAACTGCTCAATGAACACGAGCTTCTCGCAATTGGTTGATCCAGCCAAGGCGAGCTCAAGCGGTGATCAACCCGGAACAATTTTAAATATGATTAAATCGCCAGCGTTTGATGCAAATTTCCGTTTGCGTAAACGTGGGGCGCTGTAAGAGGTTCGTATGCATTGGAATAAGTTATCACGTCGTCAGTTTTTAAGAGGCACCGGTGGTCTTGCACTCGCTTTGCCTTTTCTGCCTTCCATGCTTCCACAAGCCGAGGCGCAGACCGGGCCGACCATTAAAAAACGTTTTATCGCCATCCATAATGGTCACTGTCAGGCTGTAGAGCATTGGCTTCCCGATCCGGCAAAATTCACTTGGAGTGAAAAGCAAACTTACGCCCGTGAAGTCGCGTTGTCAGCGATTCCAAACAACATGTCTCCGGTGCTGGGCAGTCAGTTTGACTCCCTTCGCTCGAAACTGTTAATTCTTTCCCGTCTGGATCCACTTTCAAAAACTCCGAATCACAATGCCGAGTGCATGTTGACTGGTGGCGTGCTTTCCGAAGCGACCAGCAGTATTGACCAAGTGATTGCAAAATATCTCTATGGTGGTTCTCCCCTGAATCTTTACGTTAAATCGGTGGATGACGGGAACTATACGGGTGCTTCCCACGTGAGTGTTTTGAACAAGGCCTATGTGCCTGGTCAATTCAACCCTTCTGCGGTGTTCTCAAGCATGTTTGGTACCGGTACGACGACAACGACGCCAAGTGCGGCGGATAAGCTCACGCGTCGTGATATTCTAGTCGTTGATAAAGTTTATGCAGAGTACGTGAACTTGCGCTCGAACAAGCGTCTTTCTAAAGATGACTTGGCCCGCGTTGAGCAACATATGGCTTTGATCAGTGATCTGCAAAAGAAACTAAACGCCAATGTCACAACTCCCCCACCGATGACATGTACCTCACCGACGGGTCCGACTTCATCACCGACGAAGTCATCCAATCCTGCCGACTACCAAGTGGTCATTGATCAGATGTTTGATGTGATTGAAGTGGGCGTTAAGTGCGGAAAAATCCAAGTGGCGACTTTGATGATGCATGTTTACGACTATTTCAGTGGTTCGGTAAACTTTGTTCCTGGGATCACCGGTTCAAACCGCTTCCATGAAGATATCAATCACGCTGGTACAGACGAGCTTCGCGCAATGAAACTTGCAATGATGACTTTCTTTGCCAATCGTGTTTCACGCTTCTTAACTCGAATGGACGTGGTTGAGGATACAACGACGGGTACGACGTACCTGGATAATTCCCTGATTATGTGGGGTAATGACCAAGGTACGACGAAAAATACCAATGCCCACAACTCCGTGAATAATCCAGTTTTGCTTGCAGGCAGTGCCGGTGGCTTTTTAAAACCAGGCCGTCACATTGACTATGGTCCTTCATATGGAAACTTGCGCCGTCCCATTGGTGGCGACGAAGGGGATTACAAACGCGGTCGTCCTTACAATCAATTGCTGATCACGATCATGCAAGCCATGGGTATGCAACCAGCCGACTACGAGGTAGGGACAACACAAGGTTACGGTGTGTATGGGACACTGGAATCAAGCTACACGTATTTGGGTGTGAATCACCGACGTGAAATCCTGCCACTGATTAAAGGTTAATTTCTTAACAGCGGGCTTAGAACATTAAGCCCGCTCTAAATTCATCTACCGACTGATCATAATTCACCAAAGTTTCAGCATAGCCGTGATAGTACTGCACATAGAATGCCGGTACGACTTTCAAACCACCCACATGAAAATTTAAACTGAGTTGATAACCACCTTTATCAAACTCCGTTGACCACTTCCCCCCGGGATTGATGTTAATCACGGCTTCCAATTGGTCAAACATCGAATCAAAGAGCTGGATAAATTTAATCTCCCCCTCTAAAGGTCCCACATAATCATAGATGTCGCGATTGGTTTCATCGACTCCGTAAATCGCCTTGACCTTTGCAGAGAATTGAACAACCCAACTTTTAGATTCAAAGGCCCAATTCGCACGCAGATAACTTTGGTTATAGGAGCGAGATTGATCACCCGCTTTACCGTTTGAGTTATGCTCAAAGATACCCAAATCCAAAGAGCGAATTGTCTTTTTATCGTAATCGATGCGATAGAACATCTCAGGATTGTAAGTCGCATCTAAGAAAGGTTTTGACTCCTCTTGCAGTTCCCAAAAGATGATTTGGGTATAGGCAAAATTTAAAGGGAATTTTTCGAAGAGTGGCACGCGGAAACTGTATTGCAGTTTGCTGGTCGGCTCCCCATAGGCAAAATAAATCGGCTTGTAATACAAGATGCGCAGTTGCTCTTGTTTTTCCAGGGCCGACAATTTTTTTGATTTATTAATTAAAACATCCTGCCCTAATGATTCCTCTTTTTCGGTGCTTTCAGTCGAGGTTTGCGCCAAAACGGTGACCCCAAATACGATAATAAGAGCCATGGCGGTGATTGCGATAATTCGATGGTTCCACATTTTGCTCCCCCCTTCCATTATGATGATTTTTTATGAAGCAAAGGACGTGCAAAGAGATGAAGTGCTTTAAAACAATTTAATTGATTTAGAGACACCGCACGCCTGTGATTGGACCATTCCTCCTCGCTCAACGTAGAAATATGCCCCACCTGGCACGGATCTATTTTGGATACTTTTTGCGAATTTTGAGCCTTAAATTGGCTTTTAGGATCAGGAACTGATACCTTGGAAACGTCAGTTGCGAGCCCCTCAAAACCGGGGCAAATATGTTTTCAGAACCTCAAACCCTAAAACGGAGGACCCTATGAAAGCATTTTTTAACTGGTTATTTGCAACGGGCGTATCTGAAATCGATATGGCACTTTTGGAAAAAGAATTCGGCGCTGGCTACAGAAATTGGAGCAACTAAGACATGGATATTCAAATTCATAAAATTAAAACGGTTCTAAAAGAACAACTTAAAAAACGTAAGATGACTTACGAAGACTTGGCTCAAGATCTTGACGTGTCAGTTCCGACGATTAAACGTTGGATGGGTGATCATGACTTAGGTTTGAATGATCTTTTCAGAATTTGTGAAATTTTAGACTTGAATCTTTCTGATTTGCACGCGCTCACCGCCAATGCCAAATCATCCAAAGACGAAGGCTCCCTGACGGAAGAGCAACAAAAGTTTTTAGCGAAAAACATGAACTATCTGGCATTTTTCTTAAAAATCCACGACGGTAAAACGCCTCAAGAAATTGCCGAGCAATATAAACTAACGAAACTTTCTCTGGATAAATATCTGGTCAAACTGGAAAACCTGGGACTGATCAAAGTTACCGGAAATCTGCGGGTAAAATCCACCTATGGCCCCCATGTGGATTTCGGTGATGGCATTCTTGCGAAAACATATTACAAGCGCTGGATTGATGGCACAGCCGGATTTTTTTCCGACGTTATTACCAATGCCCTTCTAAGCGAAAAATCTGCTGACCCTAAAGCTCGCCTACAACAAACTGAAGCGACATATTCTGTCGCAAATATTAAATTGACCAAGGAAAGTTATAAAAAGTGGGCTCTCGAACACGATGCCGCCATCCGACAACTGGAGGCGATCGGCAAAATCGAAGAGAAAGCTTACGATTCCGACAAGTTATTTACGGCGGTCATCATCAATGCCCACACGTCCTTGCCTCAAGAATCTAAATTCTTGAAAGCCATCGACGAGCTGGCCGGAAAGATCGAAAACATTTAGAACGGGAATGAAAATCCCGCGCTGACTGTCGTTTGCGTAAACTTATCAATATACGTGGGGAAATCATTTAATGTTGTGTCGTTAACTGATTTCCCTTCGTTGTAAGTACGGTAAGCCCCTTCGACATTGAACGCCAGGTGGCGCGCCAAAATATAGCCAATACCCACACGAATTGCAGTCCCCGTGATTTCATCTTGCTGAGTCGCATTCAGTGGCGTGACTTTCAATTTATCAGTGAAGTTATACCCCACCCACAAATTCCAACGATCCAGCCACACTCCCAAATCGGCCCCGATCGATTCACGTTCAAATTCATCTTCGCGGGTGTTGTATTTGATTTTCCCACCGGAAGCGGCCATGTACTCGCCTGCGAACCACACTTGGTTTTTACCAAGCCATCCCAAGCGGGCTCCATAGTTGACCGCGCCCAAGCTGGTGCCGTTATCGGAGGCCACTCCTTTAAGAGCTTTCCCTGCTGTCGTAAAGTCCACCGCTGTGGTTCCGGAGGCTTCGTAACTGACCATGGGCTCAAACCAGATCATGGCATTTGCGCTGACAGCGATCAGTGTTACAAGCGTGGCCAATACGTATTTCATAGATTCCCCCGAAGTCTCATTCTGAGACGGAATTCTGAGAATTTCGTCTAAGTTTTTCGCAAATAAGCCTTAGGTCCAGGCCATATTATTCCGATAAATTCTCTAGCTGTTAGTAATGGGATAAGGAACGAAAATGAAATCAATCGCTTTAGCAATTGCGTGTTTTGGTCTGATTGGGTCTTTGATGTCGTTTGCTTCCGTGGAATCCACGGAATTAAAGTTTGAAGTTGGCCAAAAGTCAGCTTTCAAAACGGAAGGTGCTTGTATGTCGCGCCTTCTGGATAAAGCCCCACGAATGGCATCGAAAGAAAGCTGCCGCCTGGGTTAATATCTTTGAGTCTAAAAGGTTAGTAATTTTAGGTAGCTAGACTCAGCGAACTTTAGTTTAATGCCGATCAGTACTTCGAGGGAAACTTGAAGAAATCACTGTTCGGCATTTTTATTTTCTTAATGGGTCAACTGACGTGGGCTGCCTCCGCTGCACCCGGCAGTTTATTAACCTATGAAGGTGTCCTGACAGATTCCGGGGGCACCCCGATCACCACTTCTTCGACCGTCACATTTCAAATCATCACTGGCGCCTGCATTTTGTTTGAAGAAACTCAAACGATCTCTCCCGGAAGTGTTGGGGAATTCAGCGCCATCGTTGGAATCGGAACCCGTACAGATAGCACTGGCAATACAGCAGATCGTATTTTTGCTTCCAGTGGCAGTGTGAATTGTGAGGGAGCTGCCAGCACCACGATCTCGGGCTTTACGGTTCGCTCGTTGCATATCAAAGTGAATGGTGTGTCGATGAGTCCCGATGTGGTGATTGGAAATATTCCTGTTTCTATCAATGCGATGAAACTCGCTGATAAAGATGTCTCTGATTTCCTTCTAAAAGCAGGCTTGCCGACGTGTGCCGCCGGCCAGTACCTAACTTATAACGGAACATCTTTATCCTGCGCGACTGCGGCATCAACTGGCGTGACTAGTGTTTCTTCGGCAAACTCATATATCACAGTCAATAACGGCACGACCACACCCACTCTGACCCTCAATGCGGGAACGACTGCAGGAACTGTTGCCGCTGGTAACGACTCACGTATCGTAAATGCGATGCAAGCCGGTGCGACTGCAGGTGGCGACTTAACGAATAGCTATCCAAATCCGACAGTGGTGGCTTTGCGTGGGACAAATATTGCGGCAGTAACGCCGACTCTTACTGGACAAGTACTTCGCTACGATGGTGCGCTTTGGTCACCGGGCTTTGTCACGATGACGGATTTACGTTCGATTGTAACAGGTACTGTAAGCTTACCAACATCTTGTACTGCTAGTCAGACACTGACCTACAATTCAGCGATGGATAATCTGACCTGTCAAAATATCAGTGTCAGTGGAACGAACTTTGGCACTCAAGCCTCTGCGACTTTTATGGCAGCCCCCAGTGGAGCTGCTGGCGCTCCAAGCTTCAGAGCGATTGCTTCGACAGATCTTCCGACGGGAATTTTATATAACGGCGGAAACTCGTATGGAGCTGCAACTACGGTTGGAACAAACGACGCGAATACGTTCTCTTTAAAAACTGCTGGCACAAATCGCCTGGATATCGACACCAACGGAAATGTCATGGTTGGTTTAGCGGCTGGCACCGGCAGCTTGCAGGTTAAAGGCCCTATCGTCAGTGTTCCTCCTGCGGCAGTGACGGGATCGATTGTGAATCTGGCTTTGGGGAATACGCAGCTTTTAACGGCTGTGGGCGGATCTGTTATCACGTTAAATGGCTTGGTTCATGGGGGCAACTACACCATCGTTGTTCAAGACACGACGTCTCGCACTTATTCATTCTCGGGTTGCACGACATCCCGTTATTCTCCCCCAATTCAAGCGACGATTTCTGCAACTCATACGGTGTTCTCGATCCTGGCTGTGAATAACGCCGGGAACTTTGATTGTTACATCACTTGGTCAACAGGATTCCAGTAATGAAATGGCTGGCGTTAATTCTTTTGGTTATTAGCGCAAAATCTTTCGCACAAATGAACATGTCATTTGCGATGAGGGGGTATCCCACTCTTCGCTGCCAACCGACGACGCTTTCTTCGTGGGTGCCTCAAGCTAATAGTCTTAAGGCGATTTATCATTTGAATGGCACAGGTACGATTACAAATGGTTCCGTCGTTGCCTCTGAAATCGCACTCGCCAATGCAACAGCGACTAATTCTTCTGCAACGCTGGCATTCGCTGATCATCCCGGCGCACCGAATGGAATCGCGTTTCTTCGGAACTATTTGACCGCCTCTGGAAATGCAAATGATTCTATCTCGACATCAGCGACCTCACTTGCCAATTTGCCTGCCGCGACCTGGAACTTTTGGGTGAACATGAGTATTCCCTCAAGCACGGCGATCCGCTTGTTTTACAAAAGTGACAACAATTCTTCAGCGGGATACTATCTTACACTCAACCCCAGTGGATCTTTTGATTTCAGAAAGGTTCACTCAGTCACAAATATGGTCGTACAGACATGTCCGATTGCGACGTCGTTCAATAATACTTGGCGGATGATTACAGTCACCTGGGATGGAACTTCTAATGCGAACGGCGTAAAAATCTACATGAATGGTTTCGAGCTAATTACGACGGGTTCGGGAAGCGTTTATCTTTCCTCTCCGGGTACTTGTCCAAATGCCGGCACGTATGGTGGTTACACCTATCAAACTGCAGGCGTCGGCGGATTCACAAGTGACGCCGCTTATCCATTCTATCTTGTGGGCGCCCCTTCAGGCACGAATACGACGCCGACATCAATTGCATTCTCGGGCAGTATGGATGAGTTCGCTGTCTGGAATAAGGAACTGACTTCCACTGAAGTCTTCATGCTTTATCGCAATCAAAAATGTAACTAACTATTTCTTGTGATCTTGACGAGTGATCTAGATAAAAAAAGGGACCGCGAGGCCCCTTTTTTTAATTATTTAAATTGAATTGGTTTTGATTTTTCGGTCTTTGCGTCCTCGACCCAAAATTGCACGCCATGATGGTCTTGGATGTTTTTCATGTATTGTTTCACCATGCGGTCATTGATTTTAATTCCATAGTGATGAAGGCGCATAACAACCGGCGCGAAAAAAGCATCAGCGATACAGAAGTCACCGAATAGGAAGGGCCCTTCACTCACCTTCAAGGCATCCTTCCACATTTTTAAAAGGCGTTCGATGTCACGCGCTGTTGCTTCGGTCATGTGACGAATCGGCTGAGTGCGTTTCAAATCCATGCTCAGTTCTGAGCGCAAGCTTTGAAAACCTGAATGCATTTCTGCAGCATAACTTCTGGCCAAAGCACGAGTGCCGGCATCTTCGGGCCACAATTTTGCTTCTGGCGAAAGTTCGTTCAAATATTCAGCGATGGCAAGTGAATCCCAGATAACGCGCTTGCCTTGTTTCAGCACCGGAATTTTCCCAGAGTCTGTGTGTTTTGCAATTTGTGCTGCCGTGTTTTTTTCATCGAGCTTGATGTTGATTTCTTTGAATGGAAGACCGGATTGAACCGCGACCAACCAGGTACGCATGGACCATGATGAATAAGTTTTGTCGCCAATCACTAAGTCAAAATAAGGTTTATCGCTGTGAACATGGTACGCCATGAATGTTTCCTCCACTGGTCAACGCATTCGTATTGTTAACACTTTCTCTTACGCCTTGGTGCAAAAGTACACCAATTTAATTGGTATATGAGTTGCATTCGTGAGTAATTCGGCACGGAGGAGTCCAAAATGAAACCACTAAGTCTGTTTTTAAGTTTTATGCTGTCATTCGGAACAGCCCCCGCCTTTGCGTCACGCGTTACATGCAGTGCTCGTGATAAAGGTTGGGAAGAACATTGGGGTGGCCACGATAGCTGCGGCTCTTGCCAAGCAAAACATGGCGACTGCGTTGAAACTTGCAACCTTGAGTATGCAACTTGTGACGCCGTTGGGACAGACTATCTTGGAAATCGAATCACAGTAAAAGGTTCTGGAGAAGATCGCTGGAATGCTGAACAAGTTGCGGTGAATCTTTGCCAACGCAATTTCGCAAACTGCACAGTCGTAAACTGCACAACAGAATCAGAAGAAGTTTCATCTCGTTGGTGCCCAAAACGTCCAGAACCACCAGCGCCTGCACCTAAACCGCCTGCGCCAGCACCAAAGCCACCAGCTCCGGCTCCTAAGCCACCGGCTCCGGCTCCTAAGCCACCAGCTCCGGCTCCGAAGCCACCAGCTCCGGCTCCTAAGCCACCAGCTCCGGCTCCGAAGCCACCAGCTCCGGCACCAAAGCCACCGGCTCCAGCGCCAAAGCCACCAGCTCCAGCGCCAAAGCCACCAGCTCCGGCACCAAAGCCACCGGCTCCGGCACCAAAGCCACCAGCTCCGGCTCCAAAGCCACCAGCTCCGGCACCAAAGCCACCAGCTCCAGCGCCAAAGCCACCAGCTCCAGCGCCAAAGCCACCAGCTCCGGCACCAAAGCCACCGGCTCCGGCACCAAAGCCACCAGCTCCGGCTCCAAAGCCACCAGCTCCGGCTCCAAAGCCACCGGCTCCAGCTCCGAAGCCACCAGCTCCAGCGCCTAAACCGCCTGCGCCGAAACCTGGTCCCGGCCCTGGAAGACCGGCGCCGGGCAAACCTGGCAACGGGCCCGGCGGACCGGGCAAAGGTGGTCCTCGTCATATGAATTTAGAAACTTCTGAATTGATTCAAGTTGAAGGGAACTAAAAATGAATGCAATACGCTCACTCACGGTAATTTCTTCCAGTGTTTTAGTTTCTGCGATCGCATTTGCAAAACCAGTGACGGTGAAAGACTGGTCACTGAATGATGCCAACGCGACTTGCATCGCTTCCACCTCCCGCACAATTGCGGGGGCAACTTATCGCTTTGAATTAAGCTTCGATAAATCTGGCGCATTTCCAGTCGAGGCTTGGCTTCGTGACAGCTCGGGTGCTGCAAAAGCCTTCCGTCTTTCCACTGAGGTTGCACCGATTCAAAGCTTTGTATTTATCCCCATGCAAGATGCTTCAGGGAACTTGTCTTTCTGGCATGTACCAACAGACTCGAATGCTTTGATCTCTTACATCAAACGCCAAACACGTTTAATGGTTCAAGTTCTTGCACCGAATGAACCTAGCAAAGCTGTAGACTTTTCTTTGCGTGGTTCAAGTGACGTCGTTGATGCATTGATTGCACAATGTGCGGGTGGCAAATCATTGCTTTCCTCAGACTTTGAAAAATCTTTCGTCCCAGCGCAAACGGCTACGATGGATCCTTTGAAGTTTGATCAAGAACAAGCCGCTCGCCTTCGCTCTTTGTATCAGGGCTCCGTTGCCGCAAACTCTCAAAAAGCAGCTTTCCAAAGACAATTGACTGCACTGAACACGCAATACGCAAAACAAATTCAAGAGCTTGGCTCTGTCACTGGATCCTTGGATCAATTGACAACGAAAGAGCTCGTGAACTTGCGCAATCAAAAATCCTCGTTGGAACAAAAGATTCAAAACTTGGATCAACAAATCATAACTCAGCAAGCTTCCATCGACGCTAAAGAAGTTGAAGTTGCCGGTGCAAATGCAGTTTACGATGACGCGTGGAAAGTTTTGGCTCCTTACGAGGCAGAATACAAACGTTTGAGCACTCTTGTGCAAAACTCGAAAAACGATCTGGCTCGCTATCAAAGTCAGCTTTCCAGCATCGAACAAAGCATTCAAAGCAAACAATCGGCTTTGAACGAAGCTCAAAATCAGGTGTCAGGTCTCAGCCGTCAATTGTCGCAGCTGGATGTTGAAATCCAAACTGCACGTCAATACGCGAATGCCACGGATTCTATCTGGAGAAGCTTTGATTACAACCGCGAGCGCTATGACCGAATTCAATGGCACCCGATTACTGAATATTGCCGTCGTGGTGGTAGCGAACGTTGTGACCGCTTGATGTACAAAGTTCAAAACTATGCTGATAGCGAAACGGCGAATGTACAAAATCGCCTGACTCAAAATGCCAACGTGACTCGTAGCGATTTGGATCAAAAGATGAACGCGTACACAAACGTTGCGAATCAAATTAATAACTATCAGCAAAGTGTGATCCCAAACTTGCAAAACCAAATCTCTGATTTGCGCAATCAACGCCTCAGTGCCGAAGCCGCTGTTTCCCGCGCTCGTGATGAAGTGACGAACAGAACTGCGGCAGTACAGTCCTATGATCAAAGCGTTGGTTACTCAGCTAAAAAAGCTGACATGACTGCCAAAGCAAATGTCGTAGTTAGATTGCAAAATGAGTTGAAAGCTTTGGAGCAGACACAGACGGGCTACCAAACAGCTCGTTCGCAATCCGTAGCCGGTCTTTCTGCAACGGATAAGAAAATTCAAGATGTGCTGGCGAAAATTCAAGCCACTCAAGGTCGTGAGTCTGAGCTAAACAAAGCGCTCGCTCCGTACTTTGCAGAAAAATCGCGCATTGACAATGGGATCACTTCCGCTCTGACTTTGATTGAACAAAATAAAGCGGAGTTCGCAACGATTCTCAATTAATTTTTAGTATTTATGAAATACTCTCAAAGGCCCAGAGACTTTCTGGGCCTTTAGGTCAGATGCTAAAATCTAACCATCATGGCAAGATTAATTCGATCTTCGGTATTCACCAGATCAGGTTTCCAGCCAGAAGGTTGTGTTGATGTATTCAGTCCATCTGGTGATGTCACACCGCCAGGTCCTGAAAAATAGTTTACACTGGCTTCGCGATGAATAAATTCAGAGCGGAAGGTAATGTACTCGTTCGGCATATAATCGAAGGTCGCTGAAGCGTCCCAGGCTCTGAAATCATCCCCAGGATTCTGCGAGAAATACGGATTGCCATTGCTATCCAAGGCAGGGTTCGTTGCACTCGCACCACCGCTGGCACCTGTTTGCGAGGTTTGAATAGGTGGAATTAATACCAAGTAACGTCCTGGATTATTGATCATTCCAGCTCCCAATGTCAGGGCATACTTGTTACTTGCGAACCATAAGCGATTGTAAGCCATGACGCCAATAAAATACTGACTAGGAGTGGTGCTATCACCATTGCTACATTGAACTCCTCCGCCACTTTCGCAACCAATATCGGCTGTCACAGAGAAAGCTGCCTTGCTAAGAAATTTTGATGGTGTATCAAGATACTTGTATTGAACCGAGTTATCACTATGGAAACGTGTGCGCCCCGGAGTTCCGAGGGTATCCGATCCCACATACCCATTAAATACCCAAGACAAATCTCCCGTAGGTCGATAATTCACTTGATATCCAACACCTGGCGCTTCGTTAAACATTCCATAGGACTGCCAACCGTTAATCAGCCACACTTCCGTTTTCAAACGCTCCGTAGGAAAGACTTGCAGGCGAAGACCATTAAAAAACCACGGTGTATTTGCAGAAGTATACGAAGCTTGATAAGCCCAATTCTCAAAATTGTAGTAACTGAAAAGACCGATGTAGGACATAAATATCCCGGCATCCAGATTAATTCCGTTCAACGTGTCCCAGTGATAACCACCATAGGCTTCCGAGACGTATCGGTACGCTGTGTTCGCATCCCATTGTCCTCGAGCCGTCGAAGCATCGTTTCTCGGAGTCATCGACGAGTACATCCCGAACTGGGTCATAATACGACCGCGCACGTTTTCATGGTGGAAATCTCCACCAATTCCTAACTGTGTCACTTGAATTTCATTGGTACGCCCGGAAGATGTCGACCCAACTAAGGTGTGATCTTTAGGCGTGTTGAAATCCAATACGACATTCGTATCTGCCATGAAAGTACCGGTGAAGTATTTTGAATCGAGCAGAGCTGACTTTTGACGATTGTTCCCATTCATCCAAGTAAAATCAGCGAAAGCAAAAGGCTCAGCTGCTTTTGCTTCGGATTGTTCTTCTGCATATGAGATTGCTGAAAAAGTAACTATGTTAGCGGCTAATGCCCAACGCAAAAACCGCGATGATCGAGTGATCATTTTAAACTCCTTTGTTTAGGAAGGGAGTCTAAATGCCCTCGCATAAAAAAATTGATAAAACTGAGGCCAAGAAAGCTTCTTCGAAATAAATTTTATCTATTTTTTATTTTTAACACCGGGCATTTTAGGTGCATTTTTTAAAGCACAAACATCCTGACAAAACGTACGTTCTCATTCTGAAACGCCACTCTTGGCGCCGTTTCTTGTCTCCGCCAAGAACCCTAGACATCGTTTCTGATACCACGGTGAACTAATAGTGACTTGACCGTGGTATGAATCTCGCTTTTACCATCGATATTCGTGGAGGTAGCGAGTGTCTCAATTTGGGAAATTTCATTTGCTGGGAGCGGTTACTTTGATTGCTGGTGTTTACTGGTTTAATCACTCTCATAAGCCTGCTGTTATTTCGAATGATTCCGTGGCGGCAGATACGGTCCTGAATTCGCAGAACTCAGCTAGGAAGTCTCACACACCATCTATGACTCAAAGTCCTTCAGGCACTGTAGCTTTAAGCCCCTCTGCTCAACCAGTGACTCTGCCTCGCACTCAATTCTCCCCGCGCCTGGAGCGTCAGGTGAATTATGTGGCGATGATGCTTTCGCGCCCGGATGTGGCTCTGCCACCAGAAGCTTCTAAGGCGGATCATTTAACTTCTGAAGAAATTCAACAATTAGGCTCTGCCGTGATCGACATGAATCAAAATCACTCGGTTCGCCGTGCAAGTATTTATCTGTTGTCTAAAGCCGGCGCCAAAGCGATCCCGGCACTTGGCACTATTGTGATGACGAATTTTAAAGCGAGTGCACAAGAAACTGAAACTCCCCTTCGTGTCACAGCCCTGGAATCATTGGATCGCTTGACGGACAATTCCAAAGAGGTTTTACCAATCTTAGAAAAAACCATCGATGTGCAACAGAATAAGACCCTGACATTTCTGGCTTCGATCAGTGCCGGAGGAATTCGCCACGGGAAACCTGGAAAGCTCACTCGCGCCATCAACATGATGATCCAAGAAAAATTGGCTAGTAAGGATAACGGACAATGAGAATTTTTAAACCTAAAACTATTCTTGGAATTCTCGCTTCAGGCTTGATTTTTTTCTGTACAGGAGCGGCTCAGGCAGAAGACACCGGCAAAGAATGTATCAATCCAGAGTTATTAAGATACGCTTTGTCCCAATACCAATTTGAAGACATCAACGGCTTTGGCGAAGTCACTAAGACTTACTCTGAAATGGATGTCTGCGATCAGGGTATCTTTAAAGTGGCCTTGCAAGGCATCGACTATCTACGCAAAATGCCCAATGGCAAAATCCCGTCGAACTTTCAAACTTTAATTAGTAAAGAAGGCGGGATCAATTTCCTTAAGAAACGTATTAAAAAAATTCAAATCGAGACAGCTGACGACTCCGACTGCGAAGAAAGTACTGCCGCCAGAGTGTTTTTTTCCGAAGCAGACCAAGGCATCATGCATCTTTGCCCTTCAATGAAAAAAAGTACGCCGAATCAAGCCGCTGGTTTTTTAGTTCACGAGGCTCGCCACATTGATGGCTTCGTCCATGTGGACTGCACCCACGGAATTTTAGAATCTACTGAAGGTGCTTGTGACAATACTTATCAAGAACAGGGTTCCTATGGCATTTCCCTGGGCTTTCAATTTCAAGTCTACATGACGACAAAAAATGAAGCCGTCAAACAAGAATCCCGTTCGAACATCGTGCTGGGCGCCTTGAACAACTTCAATAAAGCTCCCCTGGGACTGCAAAAAGGTGGCATTTTTCTGGATGACGACAATATTCTTGCCTTCTATCAGGGAAATCAAGAATACCGACTTGCAGAATTTACCGACAAAACCATCGGCCTCACTTTGCACGCGGGATTGCCAACCGTCTTTTTCGAAAATGGCACTGTTACAAAGTATGATTTTACCCGCGAGTGGATCCTTCGCGAAGGAACTTTAATCAAGGCCTTTAGCGGCATGTCCCCGTCCGAAAGAGCAGAAATCGAAGATATTTATGCAAATGTCGACAACTGTTTTTTATTTAAAAATGACTTAAAATGTATGGATGGCGACGGGTTCTTAACATATCGTTTTAACGAACTTAAACCGGTGGCTTTCGCTGATCGCTATCAAACTTGGAACAATTCCTTATTACTGTTAATGAGCGATGGAAAAGTCTACTCGATGCCGAAACCGAAAGATTTCGCGGCAACTCGCGATGCAGATCTTAAAGTTGACGTCAAAGCAAAGACCTATCCAAATATCACATCCTTTGCGGAAATGGAAAATGGCTACATCATGGGTATTTCGAACAAAGGCTTTATGATGGTAAAAAAATCTAAAGACACTCCCTGGGTCCGCGCCAAAGAGTTCGGTGACTTTAAGATGAAAAAGATTGTTCCATATTACTGGTCAAAACGCCTGGAAGATCTTTAAATCTATTTTGCGAGCTGAAACTTTTCAAAACGGTTCAGCTCGCCTTCGATCAATTCTTTATTCGTTTTTGATTTATGCTTCCCCAGCCAGCTCCACTGCTGGATCAATAGTTCCTGATTTTGACGATCTGTTTTTAGATCTAACACCGCAACAGCCTGATCGCCAATAATCACTGGCAAAGTGAAATATCCGTATTTGCGCTTTGCCTTTGGCAAATATGCCTCAAATCTATGATCGTAACCAAAGAACATATTAAAGCGCTTACGCTGAATCACCAATGGATCAAAAGGCGATAAAATATGTGTCAGATCATTCGCTTCCGGAATTTCTGAATCCAAATGCTCGGGATCAATCCAAAACTGAACTTTCTCAGCCCCGGTAATTTCCAAAGGCGATAACAATCTCTTACGAACTCGAGCTTCGATTCGCTTAGAAATTTCCTTTTTAAATGCTGCCTTTTGCATATATGCGATGGACTCTAAGCTGACCACCCCTTGCGACTGCAACGCTCGATCAATATGATAATCAAACACTTCAGCCTGGGTGGCCGCCTTCGGTCGTTTCGCCCAACCAAAATGGCGATCCGTCAGTTCATACTTTTTAAGCATGCCGATACGTTCGGCGATAACTAAATCTCCACCGTTAAAGGCGCACTGCAAATGCCGCTTGGATGGTTTTTTGCTGGCCCACGGATGATCTTTTTCCACAAGTTCTTCATCATTTACATCACGAATTGAAATCGCACCCTGCTTTTTAACCGTGCCTAATACTTTTTTGACATCAGCGGCTGTCACATCCTTATACCAGCTTGAAGGATTTTCTTTTCTCCGCTTCATGTCTCGGATGAAGTATTTAAAATCATCCGTCGCAATATAAGCTAAGGCATGAGTCCAATACTCAAAAACGGTTTTATCTTTGGTTTGTGCCAGATGTAGGTAGGACCTTTTGTAATCAGGAATTCGCGAATACAAAATATGATGATGCGAACGTTCGATCACATGGATAGTATCAATCTGCACATATCCCAAGTGCTTGATGGCTTTGACGACAGCTTTGGGGCCGCTACCAAAAGGACGGGCTTCGTGCAATCCTTGAGACTGCAACCAAAGCGCGCGCACTTGTGCTGGTGAAAATATAACTTTTGACATCGCACTTTAAAGATACCTTACTGACAGGCACGCTTCAAGTCTCGCCATTCTTCTTTAGTTAAAATCGGCTGATTATCTGCCGCGATCGAATAAGGCTCAAACATTTCAATGCGGGCTTTACCGGCGGGGTGAGTAGAAATAAATTCTGGGATCTTGGAAGCAGGACCCGTTTCATCAAGACGCTTAAATAAATCAATGATCCCTTGGGTGGAAACTTTAGACTGACGCATGCGATTCAAAGCACCTTTGTCAGCGCTAGCTTCCATCTCGCGATCAAAACTCAACGTAAAGAATTGCGAAGCTGTGTGCGGGTCCACAACCAACACAGCAGATGCATCACCCACTGAAATCGCCATCAACGAAGTTAAAAGCGTACTGCGCACGATGGACTCCAGAATATGACGCTGTTTAACGTGTTCGATCTCGTGGGCCAGAACTCCGACGATCTCTTCCGGACTTTGCGCTTTTTCCAGCAGTCCGCTTAAAATCCAAATCTGTGCTCCAGGAAGTGCAAAGGCATTCACTTGGGCATTCTTAATGACATGAAACTCAATTCCCAGCTCTTTATCCCCTTCTTGAATTGGATAAACTTTGGAAAGCAGCTTTTCAAATGCAATCCCCTGAGAAACCGAAAGCTGACACATCGTGGGCGGTCGCAACTGCATGATCGCGCCCAGCATCTGCTTTTCACGGGCATGACTGATATTTCGCGCAATCATCTTAGTGACGGGTTTCACCGCTAAAAACACCACACCCACGGCAACAACTAAAGCTGATAGCCATAAGGCAATCTGACTTTTCTTGAACTGCAGCGGTTGCTCTTTTTGAAATTTTACTTTTAATAAAGGTTCTTGCAGAAAGTCTTTTTCCAGAATTTCGAGACGAGCATCGGGCTCCCCTTGGCACAAGACGACAATAACTGAAATATAGACCGGATCGCGATGAAGCAATTTTAACGGCCACGTATCAAGCAAACGTCCGTCCTTGGATATTTCCAGAACGGCTTCGTTTATTTTAACCAAAACTTCCTGCGATGAGGGAGTTTCGCCGTCAAAGTACTTAGCGCGATAAGATCTCATTGACTAGAAACCCAGATCCAAATCGTATTCGGCAACGATATCATCGGCCAAGGCACTGCCATCGCTTTTCATACTGTGGACTTGGGCAAAATCAACATCACCAACAACATGGATGTTTTCAACGATTTTACCAAGACCCCACGCAAATATCCAGGGCACAGCCAATCCGAAAGAAAAGATCGCGCCCAAGTAAGCTATCAAAGTACAAAAGAAGATGTCTTTACCAGACATCGTAAATTCCATGCGAGCCCCCTGAAAATGGGTGTGCTCCATTTTAAATTTCATAACGCTAGCCATGTACCAGGGGCCATAGAAACCCAAAGTGATGATCGATAAAAGAAGCCCTTTAGCATTTAGAACGAAATAGTCTTTGTCTGTGCCATCGTAAGAGAAATGAACCGTACCAAAACGCATACGATTCACCAAGAAAGCTCTTTTTTGATTTTGAAAGTATGAATAGTAAAAGCCCAACGTCAGGATCGAATACAAAACCCCTTTGGCATAAAGCCTAAGGAAAGCTTTCGTTTGCTCTTTGTCTTTATCCACACCAAAGCGCACCTGTCTCCAAGTTGTACGCGACAGACGGTAACGAAGACCGGAATAAGTCGCTATCGCAAATACGAAAGCCCACAAAAACATACCCGCGATACTCAATGGCACCGACAAAAATGGCGCCACTACTTTTACGATATTGCTCACCCCGAAAAGAGCCGCGATGATCGCAAAAAGCTTTAACCAACCATAAAACAGTTCTTCCCCAGTCCCTACGTAAGCGGCACGGTCACCCATGAACTGCACGTTTTCCCACAAGTAACGACGGAAATTAGTTTTGGCCCAAGGACGATAGATCCCCAACGTGATGATCGTCAGAAAAAGATTTTTTAGCATGATCAGGGCAAGTTCAGAACCCTTGCCTGTGAATTCAAGGCTAAAGCGGCCCGATTGGGAAGATGAAGTGGTCGAAGATGCTGTTTCCAAACGGGAACGCTCCTTGTTAGTGGTCCTAACTCTTCGGCATTCAAGCGTGTAAACATTAAAAACTTTATGAGACCGAATCAGGTCTCATAGTGATGCGATACTTTGGTCTTGATTGGACTGATATTAACGTTTGCTGACGAATTTCAAGCGACGGAAATAAAGCAGGCGGTTATTGGACGGCATTTCATAGTCTTTAATCAACTCAAAGCCATTCTTAAACATCGCTGCCAGCACATCCTCAAAAGAACGAATCCCACTTTGCGGATCCTGCTCTTTTAATGTCTTATCAAATTCCTCATTGCTTGGTGTTGTGAATTTGCCGTTATAGTTAAACGGACCATAAATCAAAACTTTGCCGCCCTCTTCCAGGCGACCACTGATAAGTTTGATAAAGGACTTACATTCTTTCCAGTGCATGATGTGGAAAGTATTCACCGTCAAAATCACGTCATAGGTACGAATCGGAAAATCATCTTCGCCAATTTTTAGACGGTACGGAGTTCTGATATTGCGAATCCCCGCCTCTTTGATGGCTTCCTTTAGCATCGGGAGGTTTTCACTCACCTCGGTAGGCTGCCAAGTCGTCTTCGGAAAAAACGGCGCAAAATAAATCGCGTGTTGACCAGTCCCCGATCCCACTTCCAACAAAACTTGGTCCTCAGGTCGAAGCACTTTCTTAAGCACTTCTAAAATAGGTTCTTTGTTACGATCAGCAGAGGGAGAGAAAGGTTTTTCCATGAAGGCAACGTATCACCAATCTCCCTCGTTCACCAGCTATTATATGGCTCTATTGTGGATTGCAAAAGGGACTGCGATCTTTCCCCACTCGAACTACGACAGTTTCCTTACCTCTATTTTTTACTGCAACCCAAGGAGGCCGAGTGGCGACCAGGCGATAGGAAGTTTCGTTTATGAAGGGTAACATTTCCTCGGACAATTTACTTTTCAATTCAGCGCACAGCCAATACAGCGGCAACTCCCAGAAAAACTTTTATCGCGACGGGTTTAGCATTCATACAAACCTCACAATTAACAGCATGTTGTTTATATGAATATTGTATGCCTACAATATTAATGGGAGCAAATATGAATTTGGTTTTTGATATCAGTCTTGCCTTGATGTCGGGTTGTTTGACCTTTGGCTTTTATTGGCTCATGCAAAACGCTAAAACACTGGGGCCGACGCAAGTTGATGAATCGCAGATAACTCCTGAACATCAGAATCAACTTTCGGAGATCATGTTACTTTCTCTTTTCCTCTATTTCATTCTTACCGCTATTACTGGAGTCGGCCTGCTTTACGTGCTCGGTAATCTTAGATACGTCTATCTGGGTTTTCAGCCAAAGTTTTTGGCCATCGAGGATCTGGGAGAATCAGCGATAGCAATTCCGGCGTTCTTTTACGCGCTCCTTAGCATGCCGACATTGGTGGCAATTATCTTACGCAAAAAGTATGGTGAGCGCGATTACAGAATCCTGCGCTTTCTTTACGCGAAAAGACAGGGCTTTGATGAAGAGAAGCTCTACCCGTACGCTTTGAAATGGGGAGCGATCATCTGTCTTGCTTTCTATATAAATGTTCTGAGGGACATCTCGTATCTACGCGAAGATAAGATCATCTTAAATAGCTTCTTTTCGTTTAAAACTCATACTTATACATATGATCAGGTTGATCAGATCATCGTCGCCGCTAAACAGATCGCTCCTAACAAGTCGGTTTCGACGAATCCTTTATATGTTATCAAATTCAAAGATGGCTTCACTTGGAAGATTACGAACTACGGCCGAAAATCGACGACAAAGTTTTTAAGAGTGCTACTTGAGCAGACAGACATTGAGGAAAAGAAAGTCGAATTCTACGAGTAGATCGCAGTGCTGTTGATTAAGTCAGCGTTTTGTTAAGATTTTCAGCGCTCATTTGTGTTTTAACGTTAGTTCAGCTCATCTGTTACACAATTGACGCCCGTGGCCTTAACAATTTTGAAATGATAGTTGCCTCTTTTTGGATGATGGGACAAACCATTGGGCAAGATAAACCGCATATAAGCGATTAATATGGAATCGCGTATCTACCGGGCACCGTTAATGCCTGTCTATGGAGGTCCCATGAAAGCAATGCTTTCTTTAGTTCTAGTTGTCTGCTCGATGTTCTTCGCGATCTCGATCAACGCCGCTCCCCTTTCTCACGGAATTTCATATTACGGTGAAGAATTCTACCAAGATCTTGCTAACGGCGCTTCTAACGAAGCTTTGAAAAGCAGAATCGCTTACATCCTTCGCAACCAGCACAAACAAGTTGCTAACGGTTACGACAAAATTTCTGAAAACTGCTCTGGCGAAGGTTGCTACCAACACATCTCTTTGGGATATGATGGTGCACGCGCTTGGTTGATGGGTACCTACTATTTGACTAAAGTTGACGGCCAATACGCTCTTCCAGACGTTTATTGCCAAGTTTACAGAACTGAATCTGAATTTGCTTCTGGTCGCGGCCCAGCTCCAGGCAAATACCCAGATGGTAACATTTTGAACACCGAGCACACTTGGCCACAAAGCCGTTTCTCTGGTCAGTTCAATGTAGCAATGCAAAAATCTGATTTGCATCACTTATATCCAACAGACAACGAAATGAACTCTACTCGTGGTAACTACGAGTTCGGTGAAGTTGAAAAAGATAACAAAACATTGAAATGCCCAGTGGCTCGTTTCGGTAAGGCTGTTGGCGGTGGCGGACCAGATGTTTTCGAACCACCACAAGCTCACAAAGGGAACGTAGCTCGTGCATTGTTCTATTTCTCCGTACACTACAGCTTGCCAATCAGCCCACGCCAAGAAGCTTTCTTGCGTAAATGGGACAAAGAAGATCCCGTGGACGAAGAAGAAATGGCTCGCAACAACGCGATCCTAACTGTTCAAGGCAATAGAAACCCATTCATCGATTACCCTGAATTGGTTGATAAAATTAACAAGTTCTAATCGCTAAAACCGCGAAAAAAAGAAAAGCCAGAGGAGACTCTGGCTTTTTTCGTTTTAAGCGGCTTTGGAAATCTCGCCGTCTGTTTTTTCTTTTCCTGGGAGGAGTCCTACCAACTCTTTGCAGGACTTTTCGGCGTCATTCACACCAAAGTAATAGGCCTTTCCATTCTTCAATTCAACCATCAGACCTTTTTGCCAGAACATTGGATTCACAAAGAAATATCTGAAGTTCACCTGCTTGATCCAAAGTTTAATATCAAAGGCCTTCTTAAAGTAATTAAAGGACTCAACCTTTGCGATCTGATCCAAAGGAATAACTTTCGAATAGTAAGTCAGACTTTTGATCATCAATTTTCCATCGACCACCATAAGCTTTCTTGGCATTAACGAGAACACGCCTTGCGCCACCAGAATTGTCGCAAACATCCAAACGGCCCCATACACATATTGTGACAAGAATAAATGCGATTGCACGAACTGGGAGCTCGTAAACAGAGAGCTTAAGAATAATTGCGTGTGAATAACCCCGTAATACATGACGATCACACCCAATGCTTCCAAGGCTTTAACCGGAGGGTACTTAACTTTACGAATCCATTGCAGGCGATCGTGAGCAAACGGTTTCGTAAAGAGTCTGCGCAGACCAATGAACGAACCCACTGCGACCAGGAAGTACATCAAATACACATCAAAAGAGAAAAACATCGCTGGTGTATAAACCACATCATAAGCGTGCTTTTCGTCAAACGTTGCCTGCAGGCTCTTATTATAGTCTTCTAACGTCACATTTTGAAGAATCTCGAATGGCGACTGGAATGAACCGTACTCCACCAGTTGGTTTTCATAGTTACCTGCCAGATGCATCATCTTTTCAGCATCACGACCCATCAGCTGATATTCAGAAAGGTAAAGCGTGATCGCTTCTTTCATTTGTGCTTCGGTGAACTTTCCGTCGCGAGCCTCGTTTTGCAAGTACGATTTTGCGATATCGATGTTCTCTTGCAGATGCTCCTTGGGAGTTTGGAATTGCAAAGCTCCATAGCCATAACCATACGAGTAGTAATCAAAGCTTCTCGCAGAATAAGTCTGGCCTTTGACGTTACGGATTTCCTTCATCAAACGATGTGACAAGAACTCCATATAGGAGGCTGCAATCACGATGTCCTTGAAAGTTCGATTCCAAGATTTACCACCGATATAAACATAGGGAGTATCCTCCCACAGAATACGACGGACGTAAGGACGATCTGCAGGCTTTGGAGTTGGCGGAGCTTTTAGTTTTTTGCCTTCTCTTGCCGGAAGACTTGCCCAGCGCTTATTGATCTCTGCCATGATTTGAGCGCGGTCGTATTTACCTGCCACGAAAAGTTTCATGTTTGCTGGATAATACCAATCCGCATAGTGCGTTTTCAGCTGATCCACTTGCAGACGGCGATTGGAAAGCTGTTCCTCTGTGCGAGTGAACTTATCATCGTCCTCCGAAATTCCAAACTCACTCTTCATAAAGCTTGGACCTTTAAAATATGCCGGATAGATGTAGTCCATCGGATTAAAACCCAATGTTTCAGAGATAGGACCTGGGCGGCCGATCTCAAGTTCGACCGTACCTTTTTCTTTTTCAACGTATTCAGGAATAATGCTGGGCTCAAGAATCATCTTACCGAAGCTTTCCAGCAACCAAGTTCCCTTTTTCGCAGGAATTGATCCAAAATAAGCAGTTTGCCGAGGCATTGTCGTCCCATTGGCACTGCCACCCGCTTCCTTAATCAACTGCAGATAAGTCATTTCGTCTTTCAATTGCTTATCTCTGAACAAAACGTGCTCAAGCAAGTGAGACATCCCATACTCACCTTGGCGTTCGACTTCCCAACCGACACCGACTTCTAAACGAAGCTCTGTCGTGGTGGCTTCTTCACTAGGGGCCAAGAAAATCTGCATACCGTTTTTCAAAGTGACGTGCTCAATTTTCTTGTAAGGATCTTCGCCGATTTCAGCAGCAAAAGAATGTTGAGCCAGAGCGAAAACAAACATTGAGATGATTAGTTTTTTCATGCTCTACCTATCGGCATCTGAAGACGAAGTTTGACACCAAATAAACATTTTTATGTTAACAGGGTCCCCCCTAGACCTTCGACGATCTCTGCCCTTCGAAAGGATGACAGACCTATTTTTATTCGGTGGACAAAAGGCCAGATCCGTTGGCTCTCAATTTCAGATTTTCATATGCCAGAAAATAAACTATCGTTATTTGATGAAAACACTGTTTTACGGCGCGACAAGCTTGAATGGCTACTTGGCTGACGAAAACAATTCCCTGGATTGGTTATTTCAATTTAGCTCTGGCGAAGTTCCACCCACTTATGAAAAGTTCATTGCCGAAGTTGGCGCTATCGCCATGGGGTCACACACCTATGAGTGGCTTTATGAACATCAAATAGCGAAAGCAACAGATAAAACGAAGGCGTGGCCTTACAAAATGCCTTCGTGGGTTTTCACCACGCGCAAACTTCCCATTATTCCCGGCGTGGATGTCAGATTTGTGCAAGGTGATGTACTCCCCGTGCATCAAGAAATGAAAAAGTCCGCTGGCGATAAAAACATCTGGATTGTTGGCGGAGGCGAACTAACGGCCAAGTTTTATGATGCTGGCTTGTTGGATGAGATGATTATTCAAGTCGCACCGTTAACATTGTCAGGTGGTGCCCCCCTGTTTCCCAGAAAGATGCAACCACCGATGAAGTTGTTATCGGCAACCCCTATTGCGGAACTTTTCGTGGAATTACATTATCAGGTGAATTATTCCAAATAAGTATCTTTGGTCTATCGCACCCAGAACCAGCCTGAAACACGCTTCATCAAAATAAACGCAAAGACGATCCCCACCAAAGACATCATGGCGCCAACCAATGTAGGGGCTGCATAACTATATCCTATGACCAACGGCAATCCTCCCAGGAATGCTCCCAAAGAATTTCCGACATTAAAACACGCCTGTCCCAGCGAAGAACCCAACATCTCCCCACCTTGAGAGTTTTGAATTAACAACATTTGCACCGGCGGACATTGCGCCATTGCGAACATTCCCGTTAAGAAAACCATCACGAATGTTGCGACCTGGTATTCAGCTAACAAGCTGCTTAAAATTAACATCAACATCATTGCCGTCATCAAAGCGATGGCCGCTTTCAATGCGGAAAAACGATCCGCAAGTTTCCCACCAAATATAATTCCCGCAGTCATCCCCACGCCAGCCAGAACCATCCACAACGGAATCATTTCAGGAGACACCTTAGTCACATCTGTCAGCAGAGGCGCAATGTAACTGATCCAAGCAAAAAACCCACCAAAGCCAATGGCGGTGATCACGATACAGATCCACAGATTAAAATTTCTAAAGATTTTAAATTCGCTCTTAAAACTCGCCGTGGGATTTTTCGGAATTGCCGGAATCCACGATTTTAAGGCCATTGTTGTGGCAAGCCCCACGACAGCCACCATCACAAAAGCCCACTGCCAACCAAAGCGAACACCGACATAAGTTCCCAAGGGAACGCCGACCACGTTCGCGATTGTTAAGCCCGTAAGCATGCTCGCAACTGCAGAAGCCTCTTTACCCGGTTTAGCTAAGCGACTGGCAACAACTGCTCCCACTCCAAAATAGGCTCCGTGAGGCAGCCCCGCCATAAAACGGAAAAGCATCAACGAGTAATAGTCCGTCGCCAACGCCGACACGCCGTTAAACAGGGTGAAGAGCGCCATCAAAAATAACAATAAGTTCTTGGCCGAATACTTGGCACCAAGTACGGTCAACAGCGGCGCCCCAACGACAACACCCAAAGCATAAGAAGAAATCACATGCCCCGCTTCAGGGATGGTGATGTTCAGATGATGAGCCACGTTTGGAAGTAAGCCCATAATCACAAACTCGGTCATCCCGATGCCGAAACCACCCATCGCTAACGCAAGAAAACTTTTTGACGTAGCCCCGGGGATTGCCGGAGTAAGAGCGGAGGGTGAAGAGGAAGACTGAATCATGACTGTGCCTTACGGAAGAAGTGATAATTAAGAATATGCGCCTCGATAAAGAAGCGCACAAGTCTTAAATATTAAGGCAACCGTACCGACTTAGTTACTGAACATCCCAGAAGAAAATACGATTGTAGGTACCTTTGGTGACCAGCCCTGCAGAAGTCCAAATCATCATTGTGGAAAACGCATTTGAATCTGCAGAGGTGATAGTTGAAACAATCTCATAGTTATTAGCCGGATCAATCACCACATAGAGCGGATTAAAGGACTGATCATAGGCTAAGCAACCAAATTTGCCACCAGCCAGAGCTTGAATACCACCCGAAGGTAATACCGCAAAAAGGTTAGCCGGAGCATACTCTGAGGCT
The DNA here is from genome assembly GCF_013752535.1 of Bdellovibrio sp. KM01. Lineage (NCBI taxonomy): Bacteria > Pseudomonadati > Bdellovibrionota > Bdellovibrionia > Bdellovibrionales > Pseudobdellovibrionaceae > Bdellovibrio > Bdellovibrio sp. KM01. The sequence goes on along the minus strand of NZ_CP058348.1, from coordinate 1,226,273 downwards.
CCCATCACCCGGGAAGGATTCCCCTGAAGATCAATTGCATGCAGTGTAAAGTCGCCTGAATCCAAGAAATAAACTTTATCTCCTATGGCCTGGGCGCCCAGCGCTCCCGCTACCCCCAATCCCGCAGGATTAGCAGCGTAATCAAATGAATACGTGATCGTACCCGATAGATTTGCGCGATAGATGGATCCACCATCATCGAACCACATTTGATCTTCAGAATCGATCCCGATAAATCTTGGAGCTGCCAGGTTGTTCGAGAAATAAACGAAGCCCGCGCTTTCTTCCACGCCCGTTTTTGAACGGACCTGATAAAACACTTTGGCCGTATGAACACCCACGGAAAATTCATAGCCTCCAGTCAAAACTTTTTCAGTACTGGTTATTGCTACAAAGTGATCGGCCCACCAAGTGACTCCAGGGTTATCGACTGAAAATTCGCGTAAGTAAGTTCCTGTTTTAGAGTACACATTGACACGCTTATTGCCATTATCGTCTATATAGATATTTTCGTCTCGGTCCACGGCAAAGCCCGCTGTGGTATTTGAATTATTAAAATCCGGCGCCGTACTACCTTTACTGGTAAGGTCTTTCACATATTGGTAGGATGATCCAGATAACTGCCACAACTCATCAATTGCGGTGGCCGGGGTCAAGGAATTGGTGGCGATGATTTTAGTGCCATCCGGTGAAACGCCGAAACGGTACATAGAAATCGGATGGGCAACACTGGTACGTAAAGTACGGATCAACACCGGTGTGCCCGAAGAAATGTCATACACATTTAAACCGCGATCGGGATCGTTGTTCTGATCAACTGGATCACCAAAATTCGCAACATACATATAACCGTTGGTATCAAACTTAACGTCCACAATATGTTTAAGGGTTGCACTTAAATCAAGGAAGCCATCAGCTGTACCGTCTTCCTGGTAAACATAAATTCGCGTGATCCAATTATTTGACGACACATAGATTTTTTTAGTCAGGGGATTTTGCCCCAAGAAATACAGACTTGTATTCGCCGCAGCCCCGTAAGAGCGCAAATAAGTGCCATCAAGTCCATAGACTTCAACCGGATTAGGGTTAGAATTTAAATAGGGTGTCAAATGCAGCTCTTCCGTGCCGTTAGTGCGTTTAATCAAAGCAATATCCCAAGCACCATTGGCAAATTGTCCACCCGCCCCCACTATCGGGAGCGTCGTAAAAGTTCCGTCTGGGGCAATTTTAAGAATACCCTGTGCTCCCCCACTATAGCTGACTTTACTGACGACATAAATATAACCGTTGGAATCTGTGACCATCGGACTGCGTTCAGTAACCCAAGTAGGATAAGTGGTGGACGATATCGACGCTTTGAAAATCTCGATACCGCTGGAATCGAAAGTGTAAATACCATTATCGCCCACGTAAGTCGTATTCCCGGCGTTGTCGATCAAGCCACCGTTACTGCCCTGATACGAACTATCCAAACCGACATAGCGATTTTTACCAACAGCCTTATTGTATGCAAGAGTATGATGCCCCATCGGCAGAACTGTTGTTGGGCCAACAACATTGGTGTTGCCAGAGCTTGGAATCTCTAACTTAGTGCCTACCAAATTCAGATCCAGGGTACACCCTGAAATGATGAAAGAGGTCACCAGCATCGTAAAAACGTACAAGAAATTTGCCTTCATACGAATACTTATCGGCAACTTCAGGAATCCACTAGACTGGAAACGTCTCAAGTTGAAACGCTTATGCGTTTTGGATTGTAAAATCCCGGTGACCTATCTGTAAATCCACGAGTTCTTAACAAGTAGAACCACAAACATGCGAACTTCTATTTATATTTGTGATTCGCTTAGAGATCAAAATTTCTTGAACTTACTTTTTTGCGGTGGGAATAAATCTGCTGCCACTTTTACCAGCGGCTTTGGGATTGCCCTTCTTTTGTTTCTTAGGGCGCAGATCTTCACCGTCGAAATCGTCTTCGTCGTCAAAGTCTGTGTCGTCTTCAAGATCTTGATGTTTTGGTTTTGTCGCCGTCTTTACGGGCTTCGCCGCTGCTGCTTTTGCTGGAACTGGAGTTGCCTTTTCCGTCTTGATATTCCTGACCGGGCGTTCCTCACGAGGTTTGGCTTTTTCAAAAGTCTCGATGTCAGCCAAACGAATCAGCGATACTTTGTTCGCCATATACGCTTTAACACCCTCTTCAGAAACGCTTTTGATTTGTCCTGTGAAACCGAAATGCCCCAATGCTTTGCCGGTAATACGGAACTTAACTGCAGGCTCTTTTTTAAGAAGTGCATTGATCTCTTTAAGATCAGAAGTTCCAAGTTCTTGAGAGATAGCTTTAGTGATGTCGGCAAGTTTCATGGGGATCCTTACTGTTTTCAGTCAGATCCCCAACATACTCCCGTGGGTGATTTATATCAATCTCTGTTAATGAAGATCCCACAGGAAATATCGGTCGAATGTGCCTTTTGACCATAAGCCCGCGGACGTCCAGATCATGCTGTTTGTGAATGCACTTTGATCCGCTGAAGTTAACTTGGATACTACTGAGTAGTGGCTGGCTGGATCGACCACAACAAACAATCGTTCGGTCATACCAGAATCCAGGGCGACAAACACCAGTTTACCACCTGAAATGGCTTGCATACTTGCAGCAGGCAGTACGGTAAATATACCTCCCGCCGTAAACTGTGCCGACCCCATCAGCTGCGTTGCCGTATGAGTGACAGTGTCCATTCCCCACAAGGTGTAGTCATTGTTCAGGAAATACAGAGTATTGCCGGAAACTTGACCGAAAAGAATCGCCGCCGGCCCCGCCGGAGGAGATGCGGAATATGGAATGGATGTGACTGCTCCAGTCAGATCAGCGATGAAATATGTTTGACCATCATCAAACCACAAATGATCATCCGAATCGATACCAATATATTTTGGCATCCACGACACGGACGGAAGATCAATCATCGCAGAGCTTAATTCAGCTCCGGTTTGGTCGCGAATTTGGATATAAATTTTCGCCGAGGACGAAGCCCACGTCTGCCAATCATAACCACCCGTCACCAACTTCTGGTCACTGCTCATGGCGACAAAGAATTCTGTCCAGTTTGTGATACCCGCTTTGTCGACAGAAAAGCTGGATTTAAGAGTACCGGTCATGGAATAAACTTTCACCCGCTTATTACCGGCATCAGTGACATAAAGATTTTCTTCCTTATCCAGAGCAAAGGTGCCGAAATTTCCCTTCGCATTGAAATCAGCAGAGCCACTCCCCCGAGAAGACAGCAGTTTTGAAAAGACATAAGTGCTGCCGGAAAGCGTATACAAAACATCATATGTATCATTCGGATCGTCGTAGTTGATGGCCATAATGGAACTACCATCCGGTGAAACTGCCACCTGAGAAATATTGGTATTATCCGCGTAAGTTCTGAGTGTGCGAACCAGGGTCGGAGTCGCTGCCGAAATGTCGTAAACATTGACACCGTAATTCAAAAACCACGCATACCAAGAGTCTTCGTAACTAGTAAGATACAGCCTGCCACTCGCATCGAAATTCAATTCACCAATTCCAGGCAAATCCGCGGAGAAATCTATTTCCGCCGGAGTGTCAGGAGTTCCATCTTGTAAAAAGACTGAAACTTTTCCTGGTTGATTTGTGGTAACGTAGATCTTAAATGTCGTCGGATGTTGGGCGATGGAATACACCTGCAAGCCGGCAACAGTATAGTCGCGACCCGCCTTATAGACTCCATTTAAATCAAACACTTTAACAGAGGAAGGACTTCCGTTCACCCAAGGAGTCACATGAAGTTCCTCCACACCATTGACCGTCACAACCGCAGCGTCAACCGCACCATTTGGGACTTCTGGTGCCAAGTCTACTTTCGTAACTGTTCCGGACGGTGAAATTACAAGCAAACCTTGATCATAAGCTGCATTTCCGTTCAACCTGCTAACAAGATAAATATTCCCTGCAGAGTCTCGAGTCATTGGAGGTCTGGTGTTACTCCAGTTCATATAGACCGAGGTATCCAAGCTGACTTTTCTGATTTGATTCCCATTGACGTCATAAGTAACCAACGCACCAGAAGTCATGAACGTTGAGTTTTGGGCATTATCAATCATTCCGCCTTTAGCGTCGTAAAGATTGGAAGTCAGCTCAACCCACTTATTTTTACCGATAGATTTATTTAAAGCTAAGGTGAAATTTCCCATCGGCAAAGTTGTCGTGGGACCATCGTTAACACCAATGCTAGCTTGTGAAGATTTGGCTCCCAATAGATTTACATCCAGAGAGCATCCAGTTAACAGCCATGAAGTCACAAATGCCAATACGTACAAATGATTTGTTTTCATATGAATACTTATCGGAGTTTGGAAACACAGGGTTAATACCACTTCTCACCTTGATACACTAGCCACACGGCAAACTAGACTTATTTACGTAGGAGTACGAGAAAATTTCGTTAAGATGCGAATCCCCGCTTCGGTAAAATCGGCATCATGATTTCCCGAGCGAGAATTGGTTATGTCGATCAAAATGGAAAGACTCTACAAGTTATCTTGAGTAGCCTTTAGCGACTACTTGGCCTGTTTATTGGTGGAATTCTTTCTGACCATTTCGATCATCTTCTCTTTCGAAATCGCCGGGTGATCGGGGCATTTACTAAATAGTTTATTATATTCAAAGGATACGCCAGTGGGAATTCGACTCCCCCCTGGTTTTCTCGTCCAAATAGATGTGTTAGTCATTACTCCCTCTGCATAGCTCATGCTCGAAACGAAATAGTTCCCATCGGGATATTTGCATGCCAGCTGCAAAGCCGCGCGAGGCAGATTTGGAAGTTCCTGTCCTTTGCCCGCGTACCAATCTTCGCGATAGTCAGCTAAACGACCGTTTCTATCGCTGGATACTTTAATAAGTTCCGATGGAATTTCCTTTCTAGGAACTGGCAAAGGGGAAATCAATCGCGCTCGGCAAGAGTTGTTTATGCAGATACCTGTGTAATCTTCGTTGGTGTAGATGGGATTCTGCGCGGTTACAGTCCTGTCGCACATTTTGAATGGACGCTTCGCCAGAGATAGCAGTGTTTCGAAATCAACTTCATCAACCAGATCTGGCTGCTCGCAATTGAAGTTCCAGGAGGGAACAACGCAATCTTTGTGAGTATTGCAAGCGCCAGATGTCATTTTGCCTTGGCTCGCGTTCCCCGAGGTAAGCAAAAATACTAGAATTAAGATCGTGCTGTTCATCTGGATAAGACTCCCTTATTTTGAATATGAAGTTTATATCTTCTCGATAGCTCCGGTAGCTAGATCTAGCCTATATCCGAATGCCTTTGCAAATAGCCGCATATCAAATATATATTTCTTTTCTTCAACTCGAGTTTCACCTATCATATTTGTTACAGTTTCATTGACTAAACTCTTTCTAATATTAGCATGAAGAATACTGCTCTCAGAGAGATATGATACTAGGTCTTTTGACTCAAAATTATCGCCACTCCAGAGTTTAATATCTCTTTTATTCTTGCCACTTAAATCTCCAATTCCGACCAAACCATCAGTTAGATAGCGATTCAATTCTCTACCCGATCTGACAGGATGTCCGAACAAACTAAGGCCTGAATACAGTCTTTGCCCAAGTACAATTCCAGTATGGACTTTCTCACCGCCAGAAAGGGCAAAGGGAAGCTTTGCATTAATATACGAAATAAAATCGGGCTTTTTCATTAGCGTAACGGCTTTAGAAAGCTGATCAGATGCTTTTTTCATAGCATCCCAGAGGCTGCGCACCTCATAAGGATCAGTGGGTAATAACGAATTTTTCAATTCTAGAATATAAACATCATCTTCAATTTTGAAAATAATGTCGAAATCTCCTTCAAAACCTTCAAATTTATACTTAACTTCTCTAGCAATTAGCTCTGTCCGCGCTTTAATGGTCGGAGCCAAAAAATCTCCTAGCGGATCTGCCTTTCCCCCAGAATCTATTCTAGCCTTAGATGTAAAAAACGCATTACGTATTAAATTAGTCATTTGCAAAGTGAATAATAAAATAAAGTACTTCTCTTTAACTTTCACTAAAGGAAAATAGAAAGGATCAAAATAGGAATCTTTCGAACCCGCATCGTAAGATAACAATTGGAAGATTGAATCTATTTTATTCTTAGAAAACCCAAAGGTTGCGATCAACTCAACAAAGTCTCTTTCTTTTTTAAAGCCCAACAGCGAGTTCCAATACTCTGGGGCAGATACGCCTCGCATCCATATTTTTTTCAACGCTGAATCTTTAATACGGCAGAAAAAATTCATCACCCTTAAAAACTTAACTAAATCTAAAATTGATAAATTTTCAGACAATTCAAAGTTAAGAATTTTGTCTATTGGCCAAAGCAACTCATAAGAGATATGCTCTAACAATTCTCGTTCATCCGGAAATATGGCATCTTCGAGTAGAATTTTTCCAACTTTCTGTATTGTGTCTTCCGGAAACTGCATTCTCAATCTTAGTGTGTCACGCTCGCCAACAAGCGGAGTTATCAGTTCGCCATGAGCATCTACCAGCCGTTCTACGGCCGCAACTGTAGCCGTATCTCTATAACGACTCATCGCCGCACTAATCATTGTTTGAAATAAATTTGTAGTCCAACCAGCCTGATAAAATTCTTCAACGCCATCAATCGGATGACTTACTCGATAACTCTCGTCGGCGGCCTTAGTTAGATTATATCCCAGTTGTACAATTTTTGACTTAAGCTCATGAAGCTGCCTTAGCGTTAATCCTAATTCAAGAATCTGTTCCAAAGTTTCGTTACGGTCATTCCTATGCGGCCCCAAGTTCTCCGGAAAACCACTAGCCGACTTTTCTCTGAAATAGTTTCCGATAACATATCCCAAAGCCGTTAGCTTTGCTTCGATGGAAGGCGAACGACCAACAAAGTCAGGAACCGACGGCCTATTCCAAATTAGATCCTCTATATATGCCAAAAGGTTTGGTGCGAGATACTTGTCGGTATTGAGATATTGCCAAAGACTGTGCTCAACTCCTTCCTTCATTTGAACTAAGTCGCTCAAGTGTTTTAAAGACTGAAGTCTCTCACGCCACTGCGGTTGTTCTTCCCAATTTAAAGCAATATCTAATACCTTAGAGGTGGAACCATCCACATGGGACTCAAAAAACATGACTTGGTTAAAATCACGAGGAAGTTCAAATTGATTCGGAGAGCTCCAAAGAAATAAAATTAGCAAATCCGCTGCAGAACCAACTCTTCCTTTAGAGAGATGCGTGCGAAATTTATTCTCTATGTATTGCACCTCAGACCTAGATAATGTCCTGGTGCCAACCCTATCCGCCTTTAAGCGATTCTTTAAGTCATTTGATCCATATAAATTAAATAAATCTTCCAACGAAGA